>NZ_CP017781.1:696250-1044375 GCF_001856665.1 Rhodobacter xanthinilyticus
CGAGCGCTTCATGGAGCGTTACGCGCCCCATTACAAAGACCTCGCGCCGCGTGACTATGTCTCGCGCTGCATGACCATGGAGATCCGTGAGGGCCGTGGCGTGGGCGAGGGCAAGGACCACATCTTCCTCAACCTCAGCCACCTGCCCGCCGAGGCGCTGGCCGAGCGTCTGCCGGGGATCTCGGAATCGGCGAAGATCTTCGCCGGCGTCGATGTCACCAAGGAGCCGATCCCGGTTCTGCCGACGGTCCACTACAACATGGGCGGCATCCCGACGAACTATTGGGGCGAAGTGCTCAACCCGACGCCGGAAAACCCGACCGCGGTCGTCCCGGGCCTGATGGCCGTGGGCGAAGCGGGCTGTGCCTCGGTGCATGGCGCGAACCGTCTGGGCTCGAACTCGCTGATCGACCTCGTGGTCTTCGGCCGCGCCGCCGCGATCCGCGCCGGCCAGGTCGTCGACAAGGCCTCGGCCAACCCGGTGCTGAACCAGGCCTCGGTCGACAAGGCCTTCGACCGGTTCGACGCGCTGCGCAACGCCAAGGGCTCGATCGCGACCGCCGATCTGCGCCTCGAGATGCAGAAGACCATGCAGGCCGACGCGGCCGTCTTCCGCACCGACAAGACGCTGAAAGAGGGTGTCGAGAAGATGACGGCGATCGCCGCCAAGCTCGGCGATCTGAAGGTCACCGACCGCTCGCTGATCTGGAACTCGGATCTCATGGAGACGCTCGAACTCACCAACCTGATGCCCAACGCGCTCGCGACGATCGTCGGCGCCGAGGCGCGCAAGGAGAGCCGCGGCGCCCATGCTCACGAGGATTACCCGACCCGCGACGACGCGAACTGGCGGATCCACTCGGTGATGCGTGTCGAGGGCAATCAGGTCGATCTGACCTATCGCCCGGTGATCACCGACCCGCTGACCAGCGAGGCCGAAGGCGGCATCTCGCTGGCCACGATCGCGCCGAAGGCCCGGACCTTCTGATGCGGGCTGCGCGGGCATATGGGCTCCTGGCGGCGGGCGCGGTTGCGCTCGCGGCCTGCGCGCCCATCCCCGTGCAGGAGGCCGAGGCGCAATGCGCCCGCCTCGTTGGGCCGCGCGCGCCGATCAGCGGCGAGATCGGGTTGGGGGTGACCTCGGGTGGTCCGCGGACCACCGCCTCGGTCGGCCTCAACATCGGCGTGCCGATCGGTGGCAACGGCGACCCCTCGGCGGCCTTCGACCGCTGCGTTTACAACAAATCCGGCCGCATGCCGACGCGGCCGCTTTACGCCCGAACCGACTGGAAGGGATAAACCATGGTTCAGTTCACGCTTCCCAAGAACTCGAAAATCCGCGTCGGCAAGACCTGGCCGAAACCGGAAGGGAAAAACATCCGCAAGTTCCAGATCTACCGCTGGGACCCGGACACCGGCGAAAACCCGCGGGTCGACACCTATTTCCTTGATATGGACAAGTGCGGCCCGATGGTTCTCGACGCGCTGATCAAGATCAAGAACGAGATCGACCCGACGCTGACCTTCCGCCGCTCCTGCCGCGAAGGCATCTGCGGCTCCTGCGCGATGAACATCGACGGCGGCAACCACCTCGCCTGCATCTACGGTCTCGACGAGATCAAGGGCGATGTGAAGATCTACCCGCTGCCGCACATGCCCGTCGTCAAGGACCTCGTGCCCGATCTGACGCATTTCTACGCCCAGCATGCCTCGATCATGCCCTGGCTCGAAACCAAGACCAACCGGCCGGCGAAGGAATGGCGCCAGTCGATCGAGGATCGCAAGAAACTTGACGGTCTTTATGAATGCGTGATGTGCGCCAGCTGCTCGACCTCCTGCCCGAGCTACTGGTGGAACAGCGACAAATATCTCGGGCCGGCGGCGCTCCTGCATGCCTACCGCTGGATCATCGACAGCCGCGACGAAGCCACCGGCGAGCGTCTCGACGCGCTCGAAGACCCGTTCAAGCTCTATCGCTGCCACACGATCATGAACTGCACCAAGACCTGCCCGAAGGGCCTGAACCCGGCCAAAGCGATCGCCGAGATCAAGAAGATGCAGGTCAACCGCGCCCATTGAGCGGGCGAGACGCGCAAGATTTGGGCCCCGGGCATCGCTCGGGGCTTTTTCCTTGTGACGTTGCGGCAGAAAATGCTGCGGCGCAGAAAAATTCGCACTTTCCCCTTTCTCCATTGGCTCCGCGGCCCTATATGCCCCGCAGGGAGGAACTCGATCAAAGGAGAGTTCCAATGACCAAAGTCGTCACGTTCCAGACCAAGGATCTGCGCCAGAAGGCGATTGACGCGCTGCGTGTGCTCGAGGAAGCCTATGCCTATTACACCCCGGAAGAGCCGGCGGTGACGGTGTCGGTCGAGACCGAAGAGCGTTCGGCGCTCGAGCAGATGTATCAATATTACGCGGCCTGAGTGCGAAAACGCGCAAGATGAGGCCTCGGGCGCTCCCCGGGGCCTTTTCCTTTTTGAGCCAATCGGCAGGATGGGGGCGCGACTCAGATGGAGCCCCCGATGAAACCTGCCCCCGAACATGCCGCCCCGGTGGATGGCGCCGCCCGCAAGGCGATTGCGCCGGTGATCTGCTACCCGGTCGAAACGCTGCCGAAGCCCGATCTGGCCGCGCTGCGCGCCGCGCGGGCGGGGTGGGAGAAGGTCTCCGAAACGCTGGTGCCCGCGCGCGAGGCCGGCGCCTTCGAGGTGCCCGCGGGGCATTTCTTCCGCATCGTCTCGGTCGAGGGGCCGCAGGTCGGCGATCTCAACCTGTTCTCGGCCGATCTCGCGGAGCGGTTCTATTCCGGCAAGACCCGCGCGCTGCATGGCACGCATCTGTCCACCGGTGACCGGATGTGGTCGGGCTTCCCGACGCTGCGGCCGATGGCGACGATCACGGAGGATACGCTCGATTGGTATGGGTTCGATGCCTTTGGCGGCGCGGTCCATGACGTGATCGGCACGCGCTGCGACCCCTATACCCATTGTCTGCTCTCGCAGGGCGGGCAGTATCACCATTGCTGCCATTCGAACCTGACCCGGGCCCTGGCCGATGCGCGCGGCCTCACGCTCGTCGAGGCGGAGCCGCTCGTGCATGATGTGCTCAACGTCTTCATGTGCACCGGCTTCAGCCGCGACACCGGGCAGTATTTCATGAAGGCCTCGCCGGTGCGGCCGGGGGATTTTCTCGAGTTCTTCGCCGAGATTGACCTCCTCGGCGTGCTCTCGGCCTGCCCGGGGGGCGATTGCTCGGCCGAGCACAGCTCGGACGCCGCCGCCTGCCATCCGCTCCTCGTCGAGGTCTACCGCCCGGCGGCACCGCCCGCGGGTTGGGTCGCGCCCGCGGTGAGCGGCTACGACCGCAGCCACGGGCGCTGAGCGGCGGTTACTCGCCCCCGAGCCCGGAGATCAGCTCGCTTTCGAGAAACCGCTCGAAGGCGTCCAGATCGACGGGCTCGAACTGACCAAAGCTCTGGATCCAGACGGTCGCATCGCGCAGCGCCTGCGGCTCGAGCTTGCACCATTTCACCCGCCCGCGCTTTTCCTGGGTGATCAGCCCGGCTTCTGCGAGGATCGCGAGATGTTTCGAGATCGCCGCGAGCGACATCTCGAAGGGCTCGGCGACATCGGTGACCGCCATGTCATCCTCGAGCAGCATCGTCAGGATCGCGCGCCGGGTCGGGTCGGCGAGGGCGGCGAAAATCGCATCGAGCGGGGAGGCGGGCGCGTGGGTCATCGCCAAGTCTTGGCAGAGCACGGAAAAAACATCAACCGATCGGTTGAATATCCAATTTCGGGCGGAATCGGGGGCAGGGGCGGGAGCTCTCGCCGAGGTGATTTGCAAAACATAGCCAAATCAACGGTTTGGCGCGGATTAAGCTGGCGCTAACGGCGTTGACTCACGGTCTCGCGACGACTATCACGGGGCCAACTGAACGCGGGGGCTGCCTATGTCCGATCGTCCCTCTGACGAGCCTCATTCCGAACGCCTCGAAGCGCTGGAACGTAAGCTCGCAAAGGTGCGCAAGACGGTCGAGGCGCCCAAGCCGCGGGTCGATGCCAAGTTTGATCAGGCGAATATGGCCTGGCGCATGGTGATCGAGATGGTTTCGGGGCTGGGGATCGGCTTCGGTATCGGATACGGGCTCGACGTCACTTTGGGGACGAAGCCGTGGTTGATGATGCTGTTCACGATCCTCGGGCTGATTGCCGGGGTGCGGGTGATGCTGCGCACGGCGCAAGAGATGAACAAGGAACGGCCGGCCGCAAGCGTGGCCGATGAAGAGGGAAAATAGACGTGGCGGAAGAAGCGAGCGAAGGCCTGATGTTCCACCCGATGGAACCGTTCAAGATCCACCCCCTGTTCGGGGATGGTCCGATCCATTGGTACACGCCCACCAACGCCACGCTCTGGATGGCGATCGGTGTCATCGCGATCATCCTGCTGCTCGTTGTCGGCACCCGTGGCCGCGCGGTTGTCCCCTCGCGGATCCAGTCGATCGCGGAACTGGCCTATGGCTTCATCCACAAGATGGTTGAGGACGTGGCGGGCAAGGATGGCCTGAAGTTCTTCCCCTATATCTTCACGCTGTTCCTCTTCATCGTGTTCTCGAACTTCCTCGGCCTGATCCCGATGGCCTTCACCCCCACCTCGCATATCGCGGTGACCGCGGTTCTCGCGATGCTGGTCTTCGTGACGGTGACCGTGGTCGGATTCGTCAAGAACGGCGCGGGCTTCCTTGGCCTCTTCTGGGTGTCCTCGGCGCCGCTGCCGCTGCGCCCGATCCTCGCGATCATCGAGGTGATCTCCTACTTCGTGCGCCCCGTCAGCCACTCGATCCGTCTTGCTGGCAACATGATGGCCGGCCACGCGGTGATCGAAGTGTTCGCGGGCTTCGCGCCGCTCATCCTGATGTCGGCGATCGGTATCGCCGTGACCCCGCTCTCGATCCTCGCGATCACCGCGATGTATGGTCTCGAGATGCTGGTGGCCTTCATTCAGGCCTATGTCTTCACGATCCTGACCTGCGTCTATCTGAAAGACGCTCTGCATCCGCACCACTAAGCGGTTCAGGCTCGACGATCTAACAATTCAGCCAATTCCAACCTCAAGGAGTGACGAACATGGAAGGCGATATCGTTCAAATGGGTGCTTACATCGGCGCTGGCCTGGCCTGCATGGGCATGGGCGGGGCTGCGGTCGGTGTGGGCAACGTTGCCGGCAACTTCCTGTCGGGCGCGCTGCGCAACCCGTCGGCCGCCGCTGGCCAGACCGCCACGCTGTTCATCGGCATCGCGTTCGCCGAAGCTCTGGGGATCTTCTCGTTCCTCGTCGCGCTTCTGCTGATGTTCGCCGTCTGATCCCTTTTCGCAATCCTTGCGGTCGGGTGGGCTCCTCAGGGCCCACCCGGTAACTCAAAGGGTCCGTGAACTTAGGGTCCGAGGGGGACGACATGGCAACTGAACAAGAAGCGGCCGAACTGGCGCACGGGGCTGCGGAGGCTGCTGGCCACGCGGCTGAATCCGCCGGGATGCCGCAGCTCGATTTCTCGACCTTCCCGAACCAGATCTTCTGGCTCGTGGTGACGCTGGTCGTGATCTACTGGGTGCTTTCGCGTATCGCCCTGCCGCGCATTGCCGGCGTGCTGGCGGACCGTCAGGGCACCATCGCCGGTGATATTGCCGCCGCCGAAGACTACAAGCTGAAGGCGAAGGACGCCGAGGCCGCCTATGAAAAGGCCCTCGCCGATGCCCGCGCCCAGGCTCAGAAAATCGTGGCTGAAACCCGCGCCGAGATCCAGAAAGAGCTCGATGCGGCGACGGTCAAGGCCGATGCCGAAATCTCGGCGCGCGCCGCCGAGTCGGAAGCCCGGATCGGCGAGATCCGTGCGGGCGCTCTTGCTGCGGTTGAAACCGTGGCCAAGGACACCGCCGCCGAGATCGTCTCGGTGCTGGGCGGCAAGGCCGATGCGGATGCGCTGGCTTCGGCCATCGGTGCGCGGCTGAAAGGGTAAGATGATGAAGAAACTCGCATTCCTCCTCATTCTCGCCGCTCAGCCCGCTCTGGCTGCGAGCGAAGGCCCGTTCCTGTCGCTGCGCAACCCGTATTTCGTCATCCTGATCGCCTTCCTGGTGTTCATCGGGCTGCTCTTCAAATTCAAGGTGCCGGGCATGATCGGCGCGCAGCTCGACAAACGCGCTGCCGGGATCAAATCGGACCTCGAAGAAGCCCGGGAACTGCGCGAAGAGGCTCAGTCGATCCTCGCCAGCTACGAGCGCAAGGCGCGCGACGTGCAGGCGCAGGCCGACGAGATCGTCGTGGCGGCGAAGCGTGATGCGATGGCGGCGGCCGAGCAGGCCAAGGCCGATCTGCGCGACTCGATCGCGCGGCGTCTGAAGGCGGCGGAAGATCAGATCGCTTCGGCCGAGGCCTCGGCTCTGAAAGAGGTCAAGGATCGCGCCGTTCAGGTGGCCGTGGCTGCGGCGGGTGAAGTGCTTGCCAAGCAGATGGGCGCCGCCGAACAGGCCGGGCTGATCGACGCGGCGATTGCCGAAGTCGAGACCCGGCTGCACTGAGCTGCACCCCGAGATCGAGAAAACCCGGCCTTTCGGCCGGGTTTTTTCATTTGTCGCTCTGGTGGCGGAGCCGAAGCCGCGCCAGCGCCTCGTGCCGCTCGGCCTTGCGCTGATCGCCGAGCGCCTGCTCGACGAAATCCATATGCGCCGAGACCGCCGCGCGCGCGGCCGCCCCGTCGCGGGTCTGGATCGCGGCATTGATGGCGCGGTGCTGCTCGAGGAGCGCGTCGCGCGTCGGCCGATTGCGGAACATCACCTGGCGGTTGTAGAACACGCCCTCCTGCAACAGATCGAACATCGCGCGCATCATGTGCAGCATGATGACATTATGGCTCGCCTCGACGATCGCCATGTGGAACTGCGCGTCGAGCTCGGCCTCGTCGGAGGGGTTTCGCTTGGAATGCGCGGCCTCCATGCGCCGGAAAAGCGTGTCGATCACCTCGAGATCGGTGTCCGAGCCGAGCCGCGCGGCGCGTTCGGCGGCGAGCCCCTCGATATCGCGGCGAAACGAGAGATAGTCGAAAACTGCGTCGTCATTATGGGCGAAGAGCCGGATCAGCGCGGGCGAAAAGGCCGAGCCGAGCACATCGGCGACGAAGATCCCCGAGCCCGCGCGGGTGGTCAAAAGCCCCGCCTCCTGCAGCTCGGCCACCGCTTCGCGCAGGCTCGGACGCGAGACGTCGAGCCGCTCGGAGAGCTCGCGCTCCGAGGGCAGGCGCTCGCCCGGGCGCAAGATGCCCTGCAAGATCAGCCCCTCGATCTGACGAACGACGGCGGCGGCGAGCTTTTCCGATTCGATCTTCTGAAATGGCATAATGTCCCCCTCCGGTTCAGAAATATGACCGGTCGCGGGCTTTGCCAACGCGATTCCACGAAAAAACCGGCCAGGCGCGGGCCCGGCCGGTCTGAACCGCGGCTGCGTTGCGTCAGGTGTTCGGGCGGATGATGAATTCCACGCGCCGGTTCTGCGCACGCCCCTCCGGGGTGAGGTTGGTCGCGATCGGCTGATCCTCACCGCGGCCATAGGCCACGACGCGCCCGCGCGGCACGCCCGCACCGATCAGGATCTCGGAGACCGAAGTCGCGCGCGATTGCGACAGGCGCTGGTTATAGGCCGCGTCGCCGGTGTTGTCGGTATGGCCGACGACCTCGACGGTGGTGTCGGGGTAGCGGTTGAGGCTGCCCGCGAGGGTGTAGAGATCGCGCTGCAGATCGGGGCGCACCGCGGCGCTGTCGGTCGCGAAGAGCACGTCTTGCGGCATGGTCACGACGAGGCGGTCGCCGGTGTTCACGACCGAAACGCCGTTCGAATCGAGATCGCGACGGAGCTCCTGCGCCTGTTTGTCGAGCGAAGAGCCGATCGCGCCGCCGATCAGCCCGCCGACGACGGCGCCGGCCGCGGCCTTGGCGAGCTTGTCGTCGCCCTTGCGGGTGGCGCCGAAAACGCCGCCGATCAGCGCGCCGGTGATCGCGCCGGAGTTGCGATTCGCGTTCGGATCGGTGTTCGAATAGCCCGTGTTCATGGTGCCGGTCGTGCAGGCGCCAAGCGCGATCAGACCGGCGGCGCTGAGCATCAGGGTTTTGGATTTGAACATTTTTGCCTCATGACATTGGCCCCACCCCCGGGGCGTCGGGGCTACATTATCCGATCGCGCGGCGGTTGTTCTATCCATTCGATGCGGGTGGCAGAAAATTGCGCATCACTTCTCGGGGAGAGCGGCGTGAGCGCCGGCCTCGGCGCGGGCGGCCTCGCGCGCCAGCAGCGCGCGTTTGACCCCGAGCCCCCAGTGATAGCCGCCAAGCGCGCCCGATTTGCGCAAGGCGCGGTGGCAGGGGATCAGGAGCGCGAGCGGGTTGCGCCCGACCGCGGTGCCGACTGCGCGGGTGGCGCGGGGCGCGCCGATCCGCGCCGCGAGCGCGGAATAGGTGGTGACCTCGCCCGAGGGAATCGCAAGCAGCGCCTCCCAGACCTTGATCTGGAAGGGCGCGCCGATCAGCACCATCGGCGCCTCGCCGCGCGCGCCAAGGGCGGCCTCGACCCAGAGGCGGATCGAGTCCGGGTCTTCGACGAGGCGGGCGTTGGGCCAGCGCGCGGTGAGATCAGCGAAGGCGGGTTCGAAGCCGGTTTCGGCGGTGAAAGCGAGCCCGCAAAGCCCGCGCGGGGTGGCCACGGCCAGCGCCTCGCCGAAGGGCGAGGCGAAGCGGCCCCAGCGCAGGGTGAGCCCCGCCGCCCCGGCGGCAAATTCGCCCGGCGTCATCGCCTCCCAGCGCAGGAGCAGGTCATGGAGCCGCGCGCTGCCCGAGAGGCCGAGCCGGGCGGCGGTGTCGCTTACCGGCGTGCTGCGCGCGAGCAACTCCCGCGCGAGCGAGAGCGTCAGATATTGCTGATAGCGTTTCGGCGAAACCCCGGCCCAGGCGCTGAACAGGCGCTGAAAATGCGCCGGGCTCATCGCGAGCCGCGCGGCGAGCTCCTCGAGCGAGAGCGCGCGGCCCTCGGCCTGCGCCGCGTCGATCTCGGCAATCGCCCGGGCGATCACGGCGTAATGGTAGCTCTGTTCGGCCTCTGTCATCGCATCTCTCCGGTTTCAGGGGAGAGTAGCGCCCGCGCGCGCGGGCGGCGACCCGAAAGCTGCGCAATCCTCAGGCGGCGAGGCGCTGGCTGCGGGCGGTGCGCTCATGGCGGAACATCGCGACCTCCCAATCCGCGAGCGTGGCGCGGGCGGCGAGTTTGTGGCCCGTCTTGAGCCGCGCCATCAGCGCCGCGCGCACCCGATCGGGCAGGAATTGCGCGAAACTCGCATCGGCATGGACGGAGGCCACCCAGAGCCCCTCGGCGAGCACCACCTCGGGCGTGTCGAAGAGGAGCGTGTAGAGCGTCCGATGGCCCTCCGCCGGCGCGGCCTGCGGCGCGAGATGCTCGGCGGCGGCAAACATTTCGCTCTCCCCGAACCACAGCTCGAGATCGGCGCCCGCGAGCAAGATCCCGGTTTGCGGGCTCAGCAGCAGATCGCGCTCGGGCTGCAGCGGGCCAAAGGCCTCGGCGGCGACGGCGCGCGGGCGCGTCGCCTCGGGCGCGCGGCGGGGCATGTTGTGGGTGCCGAGCCACAAAAGCGGGCGGTAGCCGTTGTCGCGGGTCAGCACCCGGTCGCCCGGGCGCAGCCAGTCGATCGGTTGCGGGCCGTCATCGGTGGCGATCATCGTGCCGGCGCCGAAGGCGGGCATCAGCGCGATCTCCTCGGGGCTCGCCGGGCGCGCGCCGGTGCCCAGCGGCGCGGCCTCGCGATAGAGCTCGCCCGGGGTGAGGTATTCGCTGGGCAGGAACATCACCAGCCGGCCATCGATCTCGATCCGGTCGAGGCGGATCGTGCCGCCGCCCGCGCGTTCGAGCAGCACCGGGATATCCGCCGTCAGCACCCCCGCGACGCGGACACAGCCCGTCACATCGACGAGCCGGCTACCGCCGCTGTCATGCACAAGGTCGAGCATTTCGATCTCGTGGTCGAAATGGTCATCGAGCTGCCACAGCCCCGCCTCGCGGTCCTGCTCCAGCGCATCTACCGGGTAGCCGAGTGTCATCAAAGCCTCCGCCCTTGCTTCTGAGGCAGTTTTGCCGCGACTCGGGAAACAACGGGTTAAGATCGCCGAAAGATTGTCTGCAATTTGTGCAAAATTCCGCAGATCGGCGCGGCGCTCTTGCCCGGCGCGCGGGGGGCGGGCATAGCTTGGCCATGATGAAACAACTCGATTACGCAAGGATGAGCGAGGTCTTCGCGCGGTTTGCCGCCGCCGAGCCCGAGCCGAAGGGCGAGCTCGACCATACCAACGCCTTCACGCTTCTGGTCGCGGTCGCGCTCTCGGCGCAGGCGACCGATGCGGGGGTGAACAAGGCCACGCGCGGGCTCTTCGCGATCGCCGACACGCCGCAGAAGATGCTCGATCTCGGGCTCGATGGGCTGACCGAGCAGATCAAGACGATCGGCCTGTTCCGCCAGAAGGCCAAGAACGTGATCCGGCTGAGCGAGATCCTCGTCGAGCGCTTCGGCGGCGAGGTGCCGTCCTCGCGCGCGGCGCTGATGAGCCTGCCCGGCGTCGGCCGCAAGACCGCCAATGTCGTGCTCAACATCTGGTTTCATTACCCCGCCCAGGCCGTCGACACCCATATCTTCCGGATCGGCAACCGCACCGGCCTCTGCCCGGGCCGCGACGTCGAGGCGGTCGAGCGCGCCATCGAGGACAATGTGCCGGTGCAATACCAGGGCCACGCCCACCACTGGCTTATCCTGCACGGGCGGTATATCTGCACCGCGCGCAAGCCGCGCTGCGCGGACTGCCTGATCCGTGATATCTGCCAATTCGAGGAGAAAACCGCGTGAAGACCTATCAAGTCGTGGGCATCGGCAATGCCATCGTCGATGTGATCGCCCAATGTGATGACGCGTTTCTCGCCCGGATGGGGATCGAGAAGGGGATCATGCAGCTCATCGAGCGCGAGCGCGCCGAGGAGCTTTACGCCGCGATGGGCGAGCGCACCCAGGCCGCGGGCGGTTCGGTCGGCAACACGATCGCGGGGATCGGCAATCTCGGCCTGCGCACGGCCTATATCGGGCGGGTGCGCGATGATGTGCTCGGGCGGTTCTATGATGCGGCTCTGGCGGGCGAGGGGACGGATTTCCCCAACAAGCCGGTCGCCGCGGCCGATCTGCCGACCTCGCGCTCGATGATCTTCGTCACCCCCGACGGCGAGCGCTCGATGAACACCTATCTCGGCATCTCGGCCGAGGTCTCGACCGAGGATGTGCCGCTCGAGGTGGTGGAGAGCTGCGAGTTTCTGTTCCTCGAGGGCTATCTCTTCGACAAGGATCACGGCAAGGCGGCGTTCCTGAAGGCCGCCCAGGCGGTGCGCCGCACCGGCGGTCAGGCGGGCATCTCGCTCTCCGATCCGTTCTGCGTGGACCGCCACCGCGACAGCTTCCGCCGGCTCCTGCGCGACGAGATGAATTATGTGATCGGCAATGAACGTGAGTGGGAATCGCTCTACCAGACCGATCTGGACAGCGCGCTGGCACAAGCGGCGGCGGAGTGCGACCTCGTGGTCTGCACTCGTGGCGGCACCGATGTCGTGCTGATCCGCGGCGCCGAGCGCGTCGAGGTGCCGGTGCATCGCGTGACCCCGGTCGACACCACCGGCGCGGGCGATCAATTCGCCGCGGGCTTCCTCTATGGCTGTGCCACGGGGCGCCCGCTCGAGGTCGCAGGCCGGATGGGCTGCATCGCCGCGGCCGAGGTGATCAGCCATTTCGGCGCCCGACCCGAGACCGATATCGGCGCCCTCTTCCGCGCGCAGGGGCTGTGACAGGCCCCGGGGGCGCGGCCCCCGGACCCCCGGGATATTTGGGCATCATTGAAGGGCAGGGGGCTTGTTTCAATGATGCATAAATATCCCGGGGGAGGCGTAGCCGGGGGCAGCGCCCCCTGCACGGGATTTCACAGGCGCGACGCCGTGGGGGCTGGACATTGCCCCCTGCGCAGCCCAGATCGAGGCAAGGGTAACGGAGACGCCAGATGAGCCAGTTCATGATCTTTTTCGGGGTGATCGCGCTTGCCATGGCGGTGTGGCTGTCGCGGTTCCAATGGGCCAAGGCGATCGCTTTGGTGCCGGTCGGGGCGCTGGTGCCGGCGTTTTACGGTGCGGCGGTGAACTGCGGGCTCGGCTTTGCGCTCGACTTCTTCGGGCCGGGCGCCTGCGAGGGCGGCCACGCCCCGCGCGCGGTTTTCGCGGCGCTTTATGTCATCGCGCTGGCGCCGGTTCTGGTCGGCACGCTTCTCGTGAAGCTTCTGCGGATCGTGGCGGCGCGGCGATGATCGGCTTCCTGCGCCTTGCGGTTTTTGCGGCGGCGCTGGCGGGGGGGGCTTATTGGGCGCTCCTGATCTATTTCTGCTCGCTGCGCCGGGAGGCGCTCGAGAAGGACTGGGACACGGCGCCGCAAGCCGAGGGGCCGGCTGCGCGCGACCGTTTCATCGAGGCGGGGATGGCGGACTATGAGCACAGCCTGCGCCGCAAGCTCCTGTGGGGCGTGCTTGTCCTGCCGGCGGTCGTGATCGGGCTTTTGATTTATCTCGTGAATTACGCGTGAGGGTGAGATGCGCTATATGAAATGGACGTTCTGGGCGCTGGTTGCGCTGATCATCGGCGGGTTTTTGCATTACACGCTGCCCCAGCATGACATCGTGCGGGTGGTGAACACCTATCAGGAGCGGCAGGATCTCGGCGATTGGACGAGCATCTTCTGGTCGACCCCGGATGACCAGTCGGGCACGCTGACCAACCGCGATGTGCAGTTCATCTCGACGATCCGCACCAACGGCAAGCCGATGGTCTATCGCAATGAGGATACCGGCTGGCACTGGCCGCCCTATTTCAAATTCGATACCGCGAGCCTTCTGGCGGAAGCCGAGGATCTGAAATCCTCGCCGGAGAACCCGAAATGGGCGGTGATCACCCATTACGGCTGGCGAAATGAGCTCCTGTCGATCTTCCCCAATGCGGTCTCGATCAAGGCGGTCGCGGGGCCAGATGTGCGGATCATCCCTTGGGTCAATATCGTGATTTTGACCGTCATGGTGCTGATTTTGCTCACCATTCGGGCGATGTGGCTGCAGTTCAAGGAGCGCTCGATCGACCCGGTTCTCGAGGATGTCGAGGAGGCCTGGGACGATGTCGAGGAGGCGGCCGATGCCGCGGGCAGCCGCGCCAAGGGGGTGCTTGGGCGGCTGCGCGACTGGATGCTCGGGCGGCGCTGATCAGGCGCCGAAGGGCAGGGTGATGCGCCGCGCGCGGGTCAGCGCGCGGGCCAGCGCGCCCCCCGCGAGCCCGGGCGCGAGCCGCAGGCAGGCGGCGATCCCCGGCGCGCCGAGGCTCGGCGTGCCTGCGGGCAGAAGGGTCAGAACCCCGGCGGGCAGCCGCGCGGCGGCCTCGCGCGCCTCCGGCGCCTCGCTCGCCCAGATCACCCGATTGCCGAGCGCCACGGCGGCGAGCGCCTGATCGAGGCTTGCCGCCTCGAGCGCGACCACGCCAAAGGGGGCGCGCAGGTCAATTTCCATCCGCCCCTTCGCGGGGATCGCGGCCGCGCCGCTTGGCGCCTCGGCGAGCGGTGCCGGGCCGAAGCCGCGCAGCCGCGCGGCCCGCTCGGCGCCCGACAGCGCGCTCCAGCTCGCGGCTTTTTCGGCGGCGGCGAGGGCGGCGCGCAGCGCCTTGTCGGCGGTCTCGGGGGGGCTGGCCTCCTCGGCGGCGAGGCCGACAAGGCCGATCTCATTGATGAACACCTGCCGCGCGGCGACCCGGGTGGCGAGGTCGAGCACGGTGGTGAGCGATTCGCTCCAGATCGAGACGGCGCGGCCCTCGGCGAGGTTGTTGGCGAGATCGACCGCCTCGTCGGGGGTGCGGAAGGTGGTGAGCGTCGCGACCGGGCCGAGGAGCGGGCGCCCGAAGGCGCGGTTTGCGGGGGCAACGCCGGTGAGCAGCGCGGGGCGCGCATAGGCGCCCGCGGGCAGGGTGGGGGCCTCGGCCTCGATCAGCGCGGCGCCCGCCGCGACGGCGGCCTCGAGGGCAGATTGCAGCGCCTCGAGCGCCTCGGCGGAGCGGAGCGGGCCGAGGTCGGTCGTGCCATCGAGCGGGTCGCCCAAGCGCAGCGTGGCGAGGCGGCGGGCGAGGCGCGCGGTCAGCGCCTCGGCGACGGCTTCGGCGACCAGAACCCGGCCAAAGGCGGTGGGCAGTTGCCCGAGGCCGGACCAGACCGCGCGCGCGACCCCCTCGACCGCGGCGTCGAGATCGGCATCGGCCAGCACGATCAGCGCCGGGCGCGCCGCGCCCTCAGGGGGGCTGAGCTGCGCATCGGCGGGGCAGACGGGCGCAGCCGCAACCGGCAGGACGGTGAGGGCCCCCTCGGGAAGCCCCGCGTTTTCAAGCGTTTGCGCGAGCGCGAGCGCCGCGGGCGCGGCCTCGGGCGGGCAGAGCGCGACCAGCGTCTCGCCCGCGGCCAAGGTCTCGGCCAGCGTCTCGACAAGGCTCAGGAGCGGTGCGGCGGGCGCGAGCGTGGCGCAAATCGCGCCGCGCGGGGCAAGCGGCGCACCCGCCTCGGCGTGCCGCGCCGCGGCCAGAAGCGCGGCCTCCGCCGCCGGCAGATCCACCCGCGCGATCTCGCGCAGCGCCCGGCCCGTGCCGAGGGTTTCGAGCTCGGTCAGGAGCCGGCTTTGCGCGCCCAGCGCAAGCGCCGCGCGGCGCAGCGCCTCGGCGCGGTCGGCGTCGGCGCGCCCCGCCCAGCCGGGCTGCGCCGCGCGCGCGCGGGTCAGGGCGGCGGCGATCTCGCCCGCATCGGCGAGGCCCACTTCGGCCCAGGCCGCGCCGGTCGCAGGCGAGACGAGCGCGACCGGCGCCCCCGCCCCGCCAAGCCGCCCGGCGGCGGCAATCCAGTCTTGGGCGGCCGCGACGCTTTCGGGGGCGGGGCCATAATCCATCTCGGCGAGAAGTTCGGTCACGTTCGGCATCTTTCCCTCAGGCGCGTGCAAGGCTCTGGGGCGCGACGGGGCGCCCGGTGACATAAGCGGTGAGTGCGGCTTCGATATCGGCGAGCATCGAGGAGGCGCCGAGGCGGAAGAGATCGGGGCGGAGCCAGCGCGCGCCCAGCTCCTCGCGCATCAGCACCTGCCAGGCGATCGCATCGGCCGCGCTGCGCATGCCGCCGGCCGGTTTGAACCCCACCGCATGGCCCGTGCGCGCGCCATAATCGCGCGCCGCCCGCACCATGGTGAGCGAAACCGGCAGCGTCGCGTTCACCGCTTCCTTGCCGGTCGAGGTCTTGATGAAATCGGCGCCCGCCTGCATCGCCACCATCGAGGCCTTGTAGACATTCGACAGCGTCTGCAGATCGCCGGTCGCGAGAATCGCCTTGAGATGCGCCGCCCCGCAGGCCTCGCGCATCGCCGCGATCTCATCGTAAAGCGCGGCCCAATCGGCGCGCAGCACATGGGCGCGAGTGATCACGATGTCGATCTCGGCGGCGCCCTCCTCGACCGCATAGCGGATCTCGGCGAGGCGCAGCGCGAGCGGCATCAGCCCGGCGGGAAAGCCCGTCGCCACCGAGGCGACCGGCACGCCCGAGCCCGCCAGCGCCCGCACCGCCGCGCCCACCATCGTCGGATAGACACAGACCGCCCCGGTCGTCAGCCCGGCCACGCCCAGCCCCTCGGCCACCTCCGGCGCAAGCGGTGCGCGCGCCTTGGCGCACAGCCGCGCCACGCGGTCCTCGGTATCATCGCCCGCAAGCGTGGTGAGATCCATGCAGCGGATCGCATTGACGAGCCAGGCCGCCCGATGCGCGCCCACAAGCGGGCGGCGCGCGCCAAGCTCGGCCGCGCGGGCCTCGACGGCGGGGGTGTTCACCGCGGCGCGCTGAAACCAGCTCGGGTCGAGCGGCATGCCGGGGTTGCGGCTGTCGGAGGGGGGATGGGCCATGGGTCTGCTCCGGGGACATCTGGCCCGCAGGCTACCCCGCCCGGCACGCCGCCGCAACGGGGCGAGATTTTCATTGCCTTGACGCAAGGGATCGGTCACCTCAGGGCAGAGACGAGGCCTTGGGGCAGCGCATGGTGGGTAATGGTGACGATCGGGTCAATTTCGCGATCGAACGGTTGATGGAGCCCGGCGAGGGCTGGCGGGCGCTGGTGCGCGAGATGGTCGCGCACTGGCCCGATGTGGCGCCGCTCGAGATCGGGTTCTCGCTGGTGGCCGCGGCCGCCGCGATCGAGGCGAATTTCAGCGCCGAAAGCCCCGCCCGCGAAGGCGCCGAGATCGGCTATCGGCTGGCCGCGCTCGTCAGTGTCGATTTCTACGCGATGCAGCTTCTCGGCCTTGCGCGCACCCGCGCGGCGGATTTTCTCGCCTATTGGGAGCAGGATCCGTTCTTCGCCCGGCTCTGACGCAAAAGCCCCGCCGGGGCGGGGCTTTCAGGCACTCTCGCAATGATCAGGCGTTCGCGGCGCGGATCTGATCGGCGGCGTCCTTGTTGAACGCCACGCCCTTCGCCTCGAAGAGCTGGTCGAGCTCGCCCGAGAGGGTCATCTCGGTGACGATATCGCAGCCGCCGACGAATTCGCCCTTCACATAGAGCTGCGGGATCGTCGGCCAGTCGGAGAAATCCTTGATGCCCTGACGGATGTCGGCATCGGCGAGGACGTTCACGTCCTTGTAGGTCACGCCCATGAAATTCAGCACACCCGCGACGCGCGAGGAAAACCCGCATTGCGGCATTTCCTTGGTGCCCTTCATGTAGAGCACCACGTCGTTGGTTTCGATATCCTGCTTGATCTGGTCGATCGCGGTCATCGGGGAGGTCCTTCCTTTGAAACTTCGGGAGGCGCTTACGGCGCCTTGGTGGTCAGCGCGAGCGCATGGAGCGGCGCGCTCGGCCCGTCCATCGCGCCTTTCAGCGCGGCAAAGACGGCACGCTGCTGTTGCACGCGGTTGAGGCCCGCGAAGGAAGCGTCGATCACCTCGGCCGCCCAGTGATTCCCGTCTCCGGCAAGATCGGTGATGGTGATCTTGGCATTGGGAAACCCCTCGCGGATCAGGGCTTCGATATCATGGGCTTCCATCGGCATGGGCGTCTCCTCGTCCTCGGGACGGCGTCTTGGCGTCCTTTGGGGCCAATCTAGGCTCTGGGGCAGGAGGCGGCAAGGGGGAGCGGCGCTCTGCCGCTCGGGCGCGGCGGCTCTGGCGGGCGGCGAAAGGGCGTATTTGGACCAAGAAGAAACCAGGGCGGGGCTCTGCATTTCTTCTTGGCGAAAATACGCGCGGGGGGTGCGGGGGGCGGCAAGCCCCCCGTCCGCGGTCTCAGCCCTCGACGGCGGCGGCAAAGGCGCTGCGGTAGAGCGTCGAGAGATCCTTGAGCGGCGCCGAGGCCGCACCGAAGGCGACGGTGGCGCCGCCAAAGGTGCCAACGCGGTCGAGCGGCACGCCCGCCGCGCGCGCCGCCGCCTCGAGCGCATCGGCGCCGGCCGCGTCGCAGGCGACGAGATAGCGCGCCTGATCCTCGCCAAAGAGCGTGCCGATATCGGCGGCGTCGAGCTGCACGCCGATGCCGGCGCCTTCGGCCATCTCGAAGGCCGCGAGGGCAAGCCCGCCATCGGCGAGATCGGTCGCGGCTTTCACGAGCTTGCCATTGGCGCGCAGGAATTCGCCATGCTTGCGCTCATCGGCCAGATCGACATGCGGCGCATCGCCCGCTTCGATCCCGAAGGCCTCATAGGCCAGCGCCGATTGGCCGAGATGGCCGTGGCTCACGCCGATCACCAGCGCGATATCGCCCGCCTCCGGCTGCCCGGCGATCAGATCGTCGAGCGATTTCAGCAGGCCCACCGCGCCGATCGTCGGCGTCGGCAAGATGCCCGAGCCGTCGGTCTCGTTGTAGAGCGAGACGTTACCCGAGACGATCGGGAAATCGAGCGCCTTGCAGGCCTCGCCGATGCCTTTGATCGCGCCGACGAACTGGCCCATGATCTCGGGCTTTTCGGGGTTGCCGAAGTTCAGGTTGTCGGTGGTGGCCAAGGGCAGCGCGCCGACGGCGGAGAGGTTGCGATAGGCCTCGGCGACGGCCTGTTTGCCGCCCTCATAGGGGTTGGCCTTGACGTAGCGCGGGGTCACGTCCGAGGTGAAGGCCACGGCCTTGTCGGTGCCATGCACGCGCACCACGCCCGCGCCCATCCCCGGGCGGCGCACGGTATCGGCCATGACCTGAGTGTCATATTGCTCGAAGACCCAGTTCTTCGCGGCATAGTTCGGCGAGCCGATCAGCGCCTTGAGCGCCTCGATCGGGCCGATCTCGGGCAGCGCGGTGAGCGGCGCGGCGGCCGGGGTCTCGACCCAAGGGCGGTCATATTCGGGCGCGGCGGAGGAGAGTTTCGAAAGCGGGATATCCGCCTTCACATCATTGCCGTGCAGGATCAGGAAGCGGTCCTCGGCGATGGTCTCGCCGACGATGGCGAAATCGAGATCCCATTTCTCGAAGATCGCGCGGGCGACATCCTCTTTCTCGGGCTTGAGCACCATGAGCATCCGCTCCTGGCTTTCCGAGAGCATCATCTCATAGGCGGTCATGTTGGCTTCGCGCTGCGGCACGGCGTCGAGTTGCAGCTTGATGCCGAGGCCCCCCTTGTCGCCCATCTCGACCGCCGAGCAGGTCAGACCCGCGGCGCCCATGTCCTGGATCGAGATCACCGCATCGGTGCGCATCAGCTCCATGCAGGCTTCCATCAGGCATTTCTCGGTGAAGGGGTCGCCGACTTGCACGGTCGGGCGTTTCTCCTCGATCGTCTCGTCGAATTCGGCCGAGGCCATGGTCGCGCCGCCGACGCCATCGCGGCCGGTCTTTGCGCCGAGATAAACCACCGGCATGCCCACACCCGAGGCCGCGCAGTAGAAGATCTTGTCGGTATCGGCGAGGCCCGCGGCGAAGGCGTTCACGAGGCAGTTGCCGTTATAGGCGGCATGGAAGCGCACTTCGCCGCCGACGTTCGGCACGCCGAAGCAGTTGCCGTAGGAGCCCACGCCCTCGACCACGCCCTTGACGAGATGGGGGGTTTTCGGATGCGAGGGCAGGCCGAAGCTGAGGCTGTCCATCGCCGCGATCGGCCGCGCGCCCATCGTGAAGACATCGCGCAGGATGCCGCCCACCCCGGTCGCCGCGCCCTGATGGGGCTCGATATAGGAGGGGTGGTTGTGGCTCTCCATCTTGAAGATCACCGCCTGCCCGTCGCCGATATCGACCACGCCCGCGTTCTCGCCCGGGCCGCAGATCACCTGATCGCCGGTGGTATGCAGCGTGCGCAGCCATTTCTTCGAGCTCTTGTAGGAGCAATGCTCGTTCCACATCGCCGAGAAGATGCCGAGCTCGGTGAAGGTCGGCTCGCGGCCCATGATCTCGAGCAGGCTCTGATATTCGTCGGGCTTCAGGCCGTGGGCGGCAATCAGGTCTGGGGTGATTTGCGGCTCGTTCATGGAATCCTCCGAAAGCGCGGGCGCGGCGGGTGCCGGGTTTGGCTTTCTTTAGGCCAAACCGCCTTGCTGGGAAAGGGGGCGCCACAGGAAAAGGGGCGGCTTGCGCCACCCCTTTCGAGCCGGTCGGACGCGGCTCAGACCTGCGCGTCGAGGATCTCGAGAAGACCCGACATCGTATAGCCGAGGGTCAGCACGCCTTGGGGGCTCGCCGAGCCCTTCGGCACGTCGATCTTGAAGACCGAGGCCTTGCGGTTCTCGATATTGTCCGAGACGCGGATATAGACGGTATCGGCGGCCTCACCCGGGACGATGCGCTCGATCGAGCCGATCGCGCCGCCGTCGGCGGTCACCACCGCGCCGGGCTGGCCGGCATCGGCGTCATTCTTGGCAAGGCCCGCCTGATCGTCGAGCACTTCGCTCACCGGCAGCGCGGCGGTGTTGTCCGAGGTCTTGACCGAGGCGGCGGCGCCGGTCTTCACATCGGCGATGCCGTATTGCGAGAGCGCGGCATCCGAGCCGAGCGAGGGGTTGGGCGCCACGACGCCGGCGTTTTGCGGGGCCTCGGCCATCGGCTGCGAGGCGATGCCCATCTTGTAATCGATCAGGCCGTGTTGGCCATCGGCGTCACTGGCCTGCGCGGCGAAGGGCAGGGCAAGGGCGCCGGCGGTGATCATCGAGCTCATCAGAAGGGTCGAACGTTTCATGGTCTCTCTCCTTTGCAATCTTGCGATCGGGAAGCGCCATCGGTGGCGCAGATGCCTCACCAACGTGCCGGGCGGGAAATGGGTCCGCCGTGGGGGCAAACGCTTGCGTGAGCGAGAGGTGAGAAACCGTGATGGAACGCCCCGGCCGGGCTGCGCCGGGCCTTGGGCAAAAAAAATGGCCGAGACGAAGCTCGGCCTTAGTCCAACAGGGAGGTAGAAGCTGCTGAGAGTTTCCTCTGATCAGCGGCTTCGATGCTGCATTTATGGGCGGTTTGTGAATCGTTCAAGGAGAATCGTGCTGCGCATGCAGCATATCAGCCATGCGGCTGCGGCATGGCTGGTTAATCGCCGATCAGATCGCCGGTTTGCTGGCGCCGGTAGGCGGAGATTTCCTCCTGCACGAAATCGCGGAAGGCGGTGACGCGGCGCGATTGGCGCAGCTCTTCGGGATAGGCGAGGAACACCGGCACCTCGATCGACTCGATCTCTGGCAGGACGCGTTCGAGCGCGGGGAAATCGACGGTGAGATAATCGGGCAGGACGCCGATGCCGATATGGTTCAACACGCCCTGCAAGACGCCGAAATAGTTGTTCACCGTCAGCGTCGAATGCACCTCCTGCGCGAGGATCTGCTGCACGAGCTGGGCGCCGGCGGAGACCTGCGGGGTCGCGGGGTTCTGGCAGATCAGCCGATGTTTGGCGAGATCTTCGAGCCGGTGCGGGCGGCCTGCGCGCTCAAGATATTGGGGCGAGGCGTAAAGGCGCATCTTGATGTTGAGAAGCCGCTTGCGGATCAGATCCGCCTGCGCGGGCTCCTTCATGCGGATCGCGACATCGGCCTCGCGCATCGGCAGATCGAGCACACGCTCCTCGAGCAGCAGGTCGATCTTCAGCTCGGGGTAGCGCTCGTAGAGCTTCACCAGCCGCGGCGCGAGCCACAGCGTGCCAAAGCCCACCGTCGTCGTCACCCGCAGCTCGCCAAAGACCTCCTCCTCGGAATCGCGGATCCGCGCCGCGGCGCTGTCGAGCTTTTTCGCCATCGTCGAGGTCGCCTCGAAGAGCAGTTCGCCCTGTTCGGTCAGGATCAGCCCGCGCGCATGGCGGTGAAAGAGCGTCGTGCCAAGCGCCTCCTCGAGCGCCCGGATCTGCCGGCTGACGGCCGATTGCGACAGGTGCAGCGCATCGCCCGCATGCGTCAGCGAGCCGGCATCCGCCACGGCGTGAAAAATTCTCAGCTTGTCCCAATCCATGGCGGCTCTCTCGATACTGGTACGCGGCAGGCGCGCGAGTTCTATCCTAACCCAGCGTGGATTAACAAACATGTTTCGTCTGAAATCCTTGTGAGGCCAAGATATTTCGGCATTTCCCGGCCCTTGGCGCCGGGCGCGTTCACAAACCGCCCAAACCGCAGGCAGAACGCATTTCGGGCGTTTATTTCCCACCGCGAGAGGCTTAGAAGGGGCCATCCGCCCCGGCGATGCGACCGGCGGCGAGGCTCGGGGAGGCAGGCATGGCGGTTGGGATTTTCGATAGCGGGCTGGGCGGGCTGACGGTCTATGCGGCGGTCGCGCAGCGGCTGCCCGAGATGGCCTTCGTCTATTACGGCGACAACGCCCATGCGCCCTACGGCGTGCGCGACGCCGAGGATATCTTCAACCTGACCTGCGCGGGGGTCGAGCGGCTCTGGGCGGAGGGCTGTGATCTGGTGATCCTCGCGTGCAACACCGCCTCGGCGGCCGCGCTCAAGCGCATGCAGGAAAGCTGGATCCCGAAAGACAAGCGCGTGCTGGGCGTCTTCGTGCCGATGATCGAGGCGCTGACCGAGCGCAAATGGGGCGACAACTCGCCGCCGCGCGAGGTTGCGGTGAAACATGTGGCGCTGTTCGCCACCCCCGCGACGGTGGCCTCGCGCGCCTTCCAGCGCGAGCTTGCCTTCCGCGCGATCGGGGTCGATGTCGAGGCGCAACCCTGCGGCGGCGTCGTCGATGCGATCGAGGCGGGCGATGAGATCCTGGCCGAGGCGCTGGTGAAAAGCCATGTCGAGGCGCTCAAGCGCCGGATGCCGCACCCCGAGGCCGCAATCCTCGGCTGCACGCATTACCCCTTGATGCAAAACACCTTTCAGCAGGCGCTGGGCCCCAATGTCACGGTCTATAGCCAGGCCAATCTGGTCGCCGAGAGCCTTGCCGATTACCTCACCCGCCGGCCTGAATTCGTCGGCCCGGGCACCGTCTCGAAATTCCTCACCACCGGCGATCCGGCCTCGGTCTCGGCCCATGCGACGCAGTTCCTGCGCCGGCCGATCCGGTTCGAAGCCGCCTGAAACCCTCCCAGAACGGAGCGCGACATGACCAAGAAAATCGCCATTCTCGGCGCCTCGGGCTACACCGGCGCAGAGCTCGCCCGGATCATCGCCACCCATCCCGAAATGGAGATCGTCGCGCTTTCGGGCGATCGCAAGGCGGGGATGTCGATGGGCGAGGTGTTCCCGCATCTGCGCCATCTCGGCCTGCCCGATCTGGTGAAAATCGAGGAGATCGATTTTTCCGCCGTCGATCTGGCGTTTTGCGCGCTGCCGCATGCGACGAGCCAGGCGGTGATCGCCGAGCTGCCGCGCGACCTCAAGGTCGTCGATCTCTCGGCCGATTTCCGGCTGCGCGACCCGGCGGAATATGAAAAATGGTATGGCAAGCCGCATTCGGCGGTCGAGCTGCAGAAAGAGGCAGTTTACGGGCTGACCGAATTCTACCGCGACGAGATCCGCGGCGCGCGGCTTTGCGCGGGCACCGGCTGCAACGCGGCCGCCGGGCAATATGCGATCCGGCCGCTGATCGAGGCGGGGGTGATCGATCTTGACGAGATCGTGATCGACCTCAAGGCGGGCGTTTCGGGCGCCGGGCGCTCGCTGAAGGAAAACCTGCTCCACGCCGAGCTCGCGGGCGGCACGATGCCCTATTCGGCCGGCGGCAAGCACCGCCACCTGGGCGAATTCGATCAGGAATTCAGCCTCTTGGCGGGCCGCCCGGTGCGGATCCAGTTCACGCCGCACCTGATGCCCTTCAACCGCGGCATCCTCGTCGACGCCTATGTGCGCGGCGAGCCGGAGGCGATCCATGCGGCGCTGGCGGCGCGCTATGCCGAGGAGACCTTCCTCGAGGTGCTACCTTTCGGCGCACTCCCCTCGACACGCTCGATCGCAGGCTCCAATTTCGTCCATGTCGGTGTCATCGGCGACCGGATCCCGGGCCGGGCCGTCGTCATGGTGGCGCTCGACAACCTGACCAAGGGCTCCTCGGGGCAGGCGATCCAGAACGCCAACCTGATGCTCGGGCTGCCGGAAACCGCGGGGCTGATGCTCGCGCCGGTCTTCCCGTGAGCTTGATTTAAGTCAGGGAAACAAGGGACGGGCGGCGCGATAAGCGCCGCATTGAGGAGGGAACGCGAATGAAAAGCCTCAAGAAGAAACGTCGGATCCAGGTTCTGGCGGTGGCGGCGGTGGCGCTGGCGCTCTCGACCGCGATGATCGGTTACGCGATGCGCGACGGGATCAATTTCTTCCGCGCGCCCTCGCAGCTCTCGGAGAACCCGCCCAAACCCGGCGAGGTCTTCCGCCTCGGCGGGTTGGTCGAGAAGGGCTCGATCAAGCGCGGCGCGGGCGAGACGGTGACCTTCGCGGTCACCGATGGCGGCGCGACGGTGCCGGTGCGCTTCACCGGCGTGCTGCCCGATCTCTTCGGCGAGAATCAGGGCATGATCGGCACCGGCTCGATGGAGGGCGATACTTTCGTCGCCAAGGAGATCCTCGCCAAGCACGACGAGAGCTACATGCCCAAGGAAGTCGTCGATGCGCTGAAGGAACAGGGCGTCTACAAGGACCCGAACTCCTGAGCGCGCGGCCCGTTCCGGGGCCGTTAACCGCCGCTTGAGACAGTTTCCCGGGGGAGCTTGGGGAATTGGATCATGAAATCAGTCAGAGAAATCGCGCAGGAGATCGTCGCTCGCGAGGGCGGCTTTGTCGACGACCCCGACGACCCGGGCGGGGCCACGAAATATGGCGTGACGCTGGCCACGATGCAGCGTCTCGGGCTCGACCTCAACCATGACGGCAAGATCACCGCGCGCGATGTCAGCGCGCTGAGCCGCGCGCAGGCGGTGCAGATCTTTGTGAGCCATTACTTCGAGGCGCCGAAGATCGGCGCGCTGCCCGAGGCGCTGCAGGCGAGCGTCTTCGACATGTATGTCAACGCCGGCGCGAACGCGATCAAGATCCTGCAAAGGCTGCTGAACCGGATGGGCCAGAGCGTCGCTGTGGATGGCGTGATCGGGCCGCAGACGATCGCGGCGGCGCAGGCGGCGGCGGAGGCCGCGCCCGATCTGATCGCCGATGCCTATGGGATCGAGCGGCGCAACTACTACTACAGCCTCGCCGACGCCCGCCCCGCGAGCCGCAAATTCGCGACGACGAAAAAGGGCGGCAAGGGCGGCTGGATCACCCGCGCCGAGGAATTCATCGCGCCGCGGTTTCATCTGACCGAGGCGCAGCACAAGGCGAGGGTGGCGAAATGGGGCTGATCAGCAAGGTGTTTGGCGGTGCGGCGGCGACGACCGCGCTCGGCAATGCGGCGACCGCGGTGGCCGAGGTCTTCGTGCCCAATGCGACGAAGACGATGGAGGCCTCGCAGGCGGCCTACCGGGCCGCGCTCGATGAGCATGGCGCCGAGTTCCAACATATCCGCCCCGGGTTTTTCGACCGCTTCGTCAATGGCTTGAACCGGATGCCCCGACCGATGCTCGCGCTCGGCACGCTCTCGCTCTTCATCTATGCGATGGTCGATCCGGCGGGGTTCTCGGAGCGGATGATCGGGCTCAACTATGTGCCCGAGCCGCTCTGGTGGCTACTCGGCGCGATCGTGAGCTTCTATTTCGGGGCCCGCGAAGCGCATTACTTTCGCACCAAGCCCGTTCCGGGCGCCCCGGCTACCGCAAGCGCCGGGGCTGAGGAGAATGCCGCGCTGATCGAACTCGGCGCGCGCCAGGCGGCAAGCTGAGGCAGAGGGCGCCGCCCCCTCGGGCTGCGCCCTCACCCCCGGGATATTTGTCCATCGTTGAAGGGAATATCGCCCTGCATTCAACGATGTGCAAAGATCCCGGGGGAGCCCCGAAGGGGCGCGGGCAAAGCCCCCAGTCAGGTGCGGATGCCGGCGAAACGGGTTTGCCACTCCTCGCGCTCTTCGTCGGAGACCTTGCGGAAGAGCACCTCGGGCGTGGTGAAGGCATGGCCCGGGGGGAGGGCGGTGAGCGCGGCGCGCAGGTCGGTGGGCCAGCTGCGATCCTCGGTTTGCATCGCCTCCAGCATGATCTCGGTCGCGTCGGGAATGAAGGGCGCCGACAGGATCGCGTAGATCCGAACGAGGTTGAGGGCGAGGCGGGCCTGCGCGGCCGCCTGGGCCGGGTCGGTCTTGAACACCGTCCAGGGCGCGGCCGATTGCAGATATTCATTCCCCGCGACCCAGATCGCGCGCAGCTCCGCCGCCGCCTTGCGGACCTCTTTTTCATCCATGTAGCGCTCGTAATCCGCCAGCCGCGCGGTCAGTTCGGCCAGGAGAGCCTCCTCCCGCTCACCCCAGGCGCCGCCCTCGGGCAGCGCTTCGCCGAATTTCGAGCGGGTGAATTTGGTGATGCGGCTCACGAAATTGCCCAGCACATCGGCCAGATCCTTGTTCACCGAGCTCTGGAAATTCTCCCAGGTGAACTCGGCATCCGAGCTTTCCGGCGCATGGCTGAGCAGCCACCAGCGCCAGTAATCCGAGGGCAGGATCTCGAGCGCCTGATCCATGAAAACGCCGCGCCCGCGCGAGGTCGAGAACTGGCCGCCATCATAGTTCAGGTAGTTGAACGACTTGATGTAATCGACGAGCTTCCAGGCCTCGCCCTCGGCCTGATTGACGCCGAGGATCGTCGCGGGGAAGCCGATCGTGTGGAAGGGCACGTTGTCCTTGCCCATGAACTGGGTGTAGGTCACCTCGTCCGCACCCTTGTCGGTGCGCCACCAGCGCGCCCAGTCGCCGCCCGTCTTGTCGGCCCATTCCTGCGTCGCGGCGATATATTCGATCGGCGCATCGAACCAGACGTAGAAGACCTTGCCCTCCATGCCCTCCCAGGGCGCGCCCTCGAATTGCGCGGGTACGCCCCAGGCGAGGTCGCGGGTGATGCCGCGGTCTTGCAGCCCGTCGCCGTCGTTGAGCCATTTCTTCGCGATCGAGGTGGTCAGCACCGGCCAGTCGGCCTTGCTGTCGATCCAGGCGGCGAGCTTCTCCTTCATCGCCGATTGGCGCAGGAACAGGTGTTTGGTGTCGCGCATCTCGAGCTCGGTCGAGCCCGAGATCACCGAGCGCGGGTTGATCAGATCGACCGGGTCGAGCTGCTTGGTGCAATTGTCGCATTGGTCGCCGCGGGCCGAGTCATAGCCGCAGTTCGGGCAGGTGCCCTCGATGTAGCGATCCGGCAGGAAGCGCCCATCCGCGATGGAATACATCTGTTTTTCAACGACTTCGCGGATCAGCCCCTGATCGGCGAGCACCTTGGCGAAATGTTGGGTCAGCACCCGGTTCTGCGCCGAGGAGGAGCGGCCGAAATGGTCGAAGGAGAGCCGGAAGCCGCGCGCGATCCGGGCCTGAACGTCATGCATTTCGGCGCAATAGTCGGCGACGGGCTTGCCGGCCTTGGCGGCGGCGAGCTCGGCGGGGGTGCCGTGCTCATCGGTCGCGCAGATGAACATCACCTCATGGCCGCGCCCGCGCAGGTAGCGCGCGAAGAGGTCGGCGGGGAGCTGCGAGCCGACGAGGTTGCCCAGGTGCTTGATGCCGTTGATATAGGGGATTGCCGAAGTGATCAGATGCCGCGCCATTGTCCCGTCCTTCATCCTATTTTCCGGGGGTTTAGCGCGCTTGCGGCCGCATGGCCAGAGGCTTCGCGGCCTCTGGCGCAGGGTTCAGAACGGGCAGGGCGCGCCGTCATAGCCCTCGAAGCAGCCGCTCGTGGCCGGGCTGAGCGCGGCAAACCGTGCGGCGAGCCCCGCGGCCGATTGTTCGGGGGTGATCTCGGCGCCGGGCCCGCCCATCGCGGTCTGCACCCAGCCGGGGTGATAGATGCCGACCGAGATCCCGTCGGCCGCCAGATCACGCGCGAGGTTGCGCCCAAGGTTCAGCGCCGCCGCCTTCGAGGCGCGGTAGATATAGCTGCCGCCCGGGGCGTTCGCATCCGAGGCCATCGCCGAGGAGATGATCGCGATCTTGCCCTTCGCGGCGCGCAGGTTCGGCAAGAGCGCCTGAATGGTCAGGAAGACGCCGGTGACATTGGTGGCAAAGCCCTGCGCCCAGAGCGCGGCGCGATAGCCCTCGTCGAGCGTCTGGCCCTTGTCGGGGTAGATCCCGGCGTTGCACACCAAAAGCCCGATCGGCAGCCCGTTGAGCCGCCGCGCCAGCGCCTTGGCCGAGGCGGGCTCGGTCACATCGAGCGGCAAAAGTTCGCCCTGCGGGGCGCGCGCGGTGCCGAAAACGGCCGCGCCGGCGTCACGGTAATGCGCGTAAAGGGCCTCGCCGATGCCGCGGTTGGCCCCGGTGATCAGAATGGTCATGGCGTCCTCCCCTGCCTGTGGCACCCTCTCAGGATGCGCTTCGCCGCAGGAAGTTCAAGCGAAATCAGCGGCTTGGTTTAATTCACCTTGCGGGTGGGCAAAAACGGCAGCGGCAGGACCGGCACCCCCTCCTCCAGAAGCGCGCGCGCCTCCTCGGGGCGGGCCTCGCCATGGATCGCGCGCTCGGGCGCCGCGCCGGAATGCATCGCGCGCGCCTCGGCGGCGAAGTTCAGCCCGACATAATCGGAGTTCGCCTCGATCTCGCGGCGCATCGCGGCGAGCGCCTCCTCGACCTCGGTTTTCGGCGCAAGCGGCGCCTCGGTGGCGGCGCCTTGCGGGCGCAGCTGCGGGGTCATCAGCGCCTTCTCGACCCGCCCCGAGCCGCAAACCGCACAGCTCACCAACCCCTCCGCCGAGAGCGCCTCATAGGCGTCGGCGGATTTGAACCAGCTCTCGAAACTGTGGCCGGCATCGCATTTCAGCGTGTAACGGATCATCGGGCACCTGCGGGGAACTGCCCAAGAGATAGGCGAAATCAGCCCGATTGCAAGGCGCTCAACGCGCCAGCGCGCGCAAGAGCGCCGCGAGCTCGGGCTCGCGCACGAGCTTGGCGGCCTTCTGCACGCGGAACCATTTGCGCCGCCGCTGGCCCTTTTCCGGCCAATCGGCGGCGAGCCGCTCGACGCGCACCGGGTAGAGCTGCACCCGGCAGGGCATGGAAAGCCCGATCCCGAGCATCTTCTGATAGACGAAACTGCCCGTCGAGGGGCCGCCAAGCGCGCCGACCACGCCCGCTTCCTCCCAGGCCTCGATCACCGCCGCTTCGGCGCCCGATCGCCCCGGCATCGCCCAGCCCTTCGGCACCACCCAGCGCCCGGTATCGCGCGAGGTGATCAGCAAGACCTCCACCGCGCCCGCCTTGCGGCGGGTGCAGAGCGCGCCGAATTGAACCGGCTCGGCCCCTTCTGCGGCGCGCAGAAGAGCAAGTTTGTGCTCCATCTTCATGTCGGTGCCTGTTGGGCAAATCAGCGCTTAAGCGCCCTTGTTCGCCCTTCAATATAAGGCGATTGGGCGCTGCTTCTAGCCCCTTTCCGTAACGTCCGCATGACGGTTTCGCCGGATTTGTCAGATCTTTTCGAGAATCTCGCGCGCGAGCGCGTTCGGCCCGTCGTGCGAGCCAAGCGCGGCGAGCGCCGCCGAGGCCGCGCGGGCAAGCGTCGCCTGCTGGCGCGCGTCGAGCTCGATCAGCCGCGGCCCGAGCGCCTCGGGCGCCACCGCCCAGGCCCCGCCCGCCGCATCGAGCGCGCCAAAGGCCTCGGCGTGGTTCTCGACCGAGGGGCCGTGGACGAGCGCGCAGCCATAGGCGGCGGGCTCGAAGGGCGTGTGCCCGCCTTTGGGGGCAAAGGTGCCGCCGATGATGCAGATCCCGGCCGAGGCATACCAATTCGCCATCTCGCCCATCGTATCGGCGAGATAGACCGGCGCCTCGGGGGGCTCGCCGGCGGAGCGCTGCGCAAAGGCGAGCCCCGCCGCACGAATCGCGCCCGCGACCTCGGCGGCGCGGCGCGGGTGGCGCGGCGCGAGGATCAGCCGCAGCCCCGGCCGTGCGGCGCGGGCGCGGGCGAAGGCGCGCAGGATCAGCACCTCCTCGCCCGCATGGGTCGACGCCGCGAGCACCGTCGCGGCGCGCGGCCACTCCAGCACCTCGGCGGGCGCGGGCGCCGCTACGGCGGTCTTGAGGTTGAGCCGCGGCAGGCAGCGCTTCGCGGGCAGGCCGAGTGCGCGGAACTCGGCCTCCGAGGCCGGGTCTTGGGCGGAAAGCGCGGTGAGCGCCCGCATCATCCGCCGCCCGAGCCCGATCTTGCGCCAGCGCCGCGCCGAACGCGCCGAGATCCGCGCGCCGACCGCAAAGACCGGCACGCCCCGCGCCTGCGCCATCACGAGCCGGTTCGGCCAGAGCTCATTCTCGACCACGATCAGCGCCGCGGGCCGGTGGCGGGCAAGAAACCGCGTGAGCATCCAGCGCGCATCGAGCGGCGCGAGCCGTGCCTCGATCCGCAGCTCGGCCCAGCCTTGCGCCAGCGCGCGGGCGGTGAGGGTGTTGGTGGTGATCAAGAGCCGCCGCCCGGGCGCGCGCCGCAAGAGCGCCTCGATCAAGGGCCGCGCCGAGGCCAGCTCACCATTCGAGGCGGCATGGAGCCAAAGCGCGCCCGGCGCACTCGCCGCCCCGCCGCCGAGCCGCTCGGCCAGATCGGCGCGGCTCTCCACCCCGCGCAGGACGCGCCAGACGAGCCGCATCAGCAGAAGGGGCAAAGCAAGGGCGAGGAGAAGGCGATAGGGGAGCATCATCGGGCCGGGGGAGAAGTGGCGCCATCAAACCGGCGCGCCGCGGGGGATGCAAGGGCGAAAAGGCGGGGGGCGCTGCCCCCCGAACCCCCCGGCGTATTTTGGCCAAGAAGAAACGCAATGGGCTTCTTCTTGGCTCAAATACGCCTCTTTCAACGCCGGGATCAGCCCGCCGCCAGCCGTTTTTCGCGCGCGATCCGCATCGCTTTGTCGGAGGGCGCGATCAGCGTATAGAACATCGGCACCACGAAGAGGGTGAACATCGTGCCGATGATCAGGCCCGAGAACATCACGATCCCCATCGCCTCGCGCGCCGCCGCGCCCGCGCCTTCGGCGATCACCAGCGGGATCACCGCGAGCGCCATCGCCGCCGTGGTCATCAGGATCGGCCGCAGTCGCGTGCGCGCCGCGATCACGATCGCCTCGCGGCGGGTCTTGCCGTGTTCCTCGCGCTGCTGATTGGCGAATTCCACCATCAGGATCCCGTGTTTGGTGATCAGCCCGACGAGCGTGATCAGCCCCACCTGGCTATAGATGTTGAGCGTGCCGAGCCCGAGGTTGAGCGGCAAGATCGCGCCGAAGATCGTCAGCGGCACCGTCATCATGATGATGAACGGGTCGCGGAAGCTCTCGAATTGCGCGGCGAGCACGAGATAGATCACCAGCACGGCGGCGCCGAAGGCGATCAGGATCGTGTTGCCCTGGCTCACCTCGAGGCGCGACTGGCCCGAATAATCGAGGAAGAATCCCTCGGGCATCGTCTCCTGCGCGATCTTGACGATCTCCGCGAGCCCGTCGCCGGTCGATTGGCCGGGCAGCGGCAGCGCCGAGATGGTGGCGGAGTTGAGCTGGTTGAACTGCTCGATCGCGGCGGCGCGCACGCCGGTCTCGATCTTCACCACCGAGGAGAGCGGCACCATGTCGCCGGTCGCGGCGCGCACGAAATAGGAGCCGAGCTGTTCGGGGTTGGCGCGGAAGCTCTGCGGCACCTGGGTGATGATGTCGTAGCTGTTCGAATCGCGGTCGAACTGCGCGATCGAGGCGCCGCCGACGAGCAGGCCGAGCGTCGTGCCGATATCGGAGACCGGCACGTTCAGCGTCGCGGCCCGGTCGCGGTCGATCGTGACCCGCGCCTCGGGGGCGTCGAAGTTGAGCGAGTTCTGCACCACGATGAACTTGCCCGAGCGCTGCGCCTTCAGGCGGATCTCCTCGGCGACCTCGGAGACGCGGTCGGCGGAGTGGATCGACTGCAGCACCACCGAGATCGGCAGCCCGCCGCCGGTGCCCGGCAGGGTGGGCGGCGCGAAGGCAAAGCCCTTCAGCCCGGTCGATTTGTCGAGCGCGCCCTGGATCTCGGTCTGGATCTCCTTCTGGCTGCGGTCGCGATCGGCCCAGTCCTTGAGCGCCCAGATATGGATGCCCTGGCTGTCATCGCCGCCAAAGCCCGCGATCGAGAATTTCGTGCGCACCTCGGAGATGTCGTCCGTCGCGGCGCTGATCTGCTCGATATATTTCGCGGTATAATCCGAGGTCGCATAGCGCGGCCCGTTCAGGATCGCGAAGAGCGCGCCCTGATCTTCCTCGGGGGCGAGCTCGGTCGAGGTGCGGGTGAACATGAAGCCCATCACGCCGACCAGAACCACGATCACGAGGCCGGTGATGATCCGGTAATCGAGCGAGCCATCGACGCGCCGCTCATAGAAGCCCGCGATCTTGTCGAAGGTGCGGTCGACCCAGGCCTGGAAGCCCGAGCTGTGGCCCTCGATCAGGATCCGCCCCGACATCATCGGCGTGATGGTGAGCGCGATGATCCCCGACAGGATCACCGAGCCCGCCAGGGTGAAGGCGAACTCCTTGAAGAGCGCGCCGGTCAGCCCGCCGGTGAAGCCCAGCGGCGAGAGCACCGCGGCGAGCGTGATCGTCATCGCGATGACCGGGCCGGTGATCTCCTTCATCCCCTGCACCGCGGCCGGGATCGGCTTCATCCCGTCCTCGATATGGCGGTGGATGTTCTCCACCACCACGATCGCGTCATCGACCACGAGGCCGATCGCGAGCACCATGGCCAGAAGCGTCAGCAGGTTGATCGAATAGCCAAGCGCCAGCAGAACCGCCATCACCCCGATCAGCGAGAGCGGGATCGTGACGAGCGGCATCAGCACCGAGCGCAGCGAGCCGAGGAAGAGCAAGATCACCACGACCACGATCGCGACCGCTTCGGCGATGGTGTGGAACACTTCGTTGATCGAGGCCGAGATCGTCTCGGTCGAATCGTAGACGAGCTCGATCGTCATCCCCTCGGGCAGTGCGGAGTTGATCGCGGGGAGCTCCGCGACCACGGCCGCCGCCACGTCGAGCGGGTTCGCCGAAGGGGTGGGCGAGACGCCGATGAAGGTGCCGGTCTGGCCGTTGAAGGTCACGATCTCGCCCGATTCGTCCGAGGCGAGCTCGACGCGGGCGACATCGCGCAGCCGCACCACCGCATCGCCCTCCGCCCGCAGCGGCATCGCGCCGAAGGCCTCCGGGGTTTGCAAGGTGGATTTCAGCGTGATCGACTGGGCGTAGAAATCATTTTCCGTCGAGCCCGGCGCCGAGAGGAAGTTCGAGGCCGAGATCGCGGCATAGACCTCCGCCGCCGTCACGCCGCGCGCGGCGAGCTTGTCGGGGTCGAGCCAGACGCGCATCGCGTAATTCGAGGCGCCGATGATCGAGATCTCGGCCACGCCGGGGATCGTCGACATCCGCGGCCGGATCACCCGCTCGAGATATTCGGTGAGCTGCTCGGGCGTCATGTTGGGGTTGAGCGCGGCGAGATAGAGCAGCGCGAAGGTCCGCCCCGTGCCCTTGACGATCACCGGATCCTTGGCGTCGGAGGGCAGGGTCGAGCGCACCTGCTGGACCTTGGCCAGCACATCGGTGAGCGCGACATCGGGGTCGGCGCCGAGCCGCATGTTGACCGACACCACCGAGGCCGAGGGCCGCGACGACGAGGTCACATAGTCGATATTCTCGGTCGTCGCGACCGCCGCCGCGATCGGCGCGGTGATGAAGCCCTGAATGAGGTCAGGCGCGGCGCCCGGATAGGTCGTGGTGATCGTCACCACGGTCTCGTCGACCTCGGGGTATTGGCGCACCGGCAGGTTGAAGAACGCCTGAATGCCGAGGAGCAACATGAAGGCGCCGAGCACCGTCGAGAGCACCGGGCGGCGGATGAAGAGTTCGGTGAAATGCATGTCGGGTCCTCAGTTCGCGGCCGGAGCCGGGGCGGGGGCGCCCTCGAGGGTCACCGCGGCGCCCGAGCTGAGCCGGTTCTGGCCGGCGTTGACGACCTTGTCGCCCGCCACGAGCCCCTCGCGCACCTCGATGAGATCGGCGGCGCGGCGGCCGAGTTTGACGAAGACCTGCTTGGCGATCAGCGTTTCGGTGCCGTCCTCGGCCTTTTCGCTGCGCACCACGAAGACCGAATCGCCATAGAGGGTCGAGCTGACCACGGTCTGCGGCAGCGCGATGATATCCTGCTCCTCGGGCAGCGAGACGCGCAGGCGCAGGAACTGGCCGGGGGTGAGCTTGCCCTCAGCATCGGGCACCTCGGCGCGGATCGTGACGAGGCGCGAATTCGGGTCGATCTTCGGGTCGAGGCCGGAAACCGTGCCGGTGAGCGTCACATCGCCCACCTCCGAGGTCACCGTCACCGGCAGGCCGGGCGTCGCGAGGCTCGCATCCTGTTCGGTCAGCGAGAAATCGACGCGCATCTTGGTGCGGTCCTGCAGGGTGGCGAATTCGGTGCCGGGGGTCACATATTGGCCGACCTCGATCTTCGGGATCCCGACCGTGCCGGCGAAGGGCGCGGTGAGCTGCTTGGTCTCGAGCGCGGCTTGCAGCTTGGCGACCGTCGAGCGGGCCGAGACCGCCTCGGCCTCGGCGCTGTCGAGCGCGCTGGTGGCCGAAACGCCGCGTTCGCGCAGCTCGCGCGCGCGCTTGAGGGTGGTCTCGGCGAGCTCGAGCGCGGCCTGCGCAGCGGCGAGGTCGGCGCGCTCCTGGCGGTCGTCGATTTGCACCAGAAGCTGGCCCTTCTCGACCGTGTCGCCCGCCTTGAACAGGATCTCGCGGACGATCCCGGCGGCCTCGACGGAGAGATCGGCGCCCTGCGCGGCGGTCGCGGTGCCGATCGCCTCGAGCCCCGGCGTCCAGGGGCCCGGCTTGGCCTCGCTCACCGACACCACCACCGGGGCGGGTTTCATCGTGGCGAAGAACTGCGCGATCATCTTCGAGCGGAACAGGTTGAAACCGACGATCCCGCCGCCCACAACGACGAGCAGGATGATGGCGATGAGAAGACGCTTGAACATGGGCACTCCAGGGGCGGTCAAGGGGCAGGCGAGCGGCGCCGCCAAAATTTGAACCACTCGGTTCATAATTGCCGGGGGCTGTCAATCACTGTGCTGTGAGAATTGGCTCACAATCTGCTGAAGGCAAGATTTCTGCGCGTGCAAAATATGTTCTTGTGCGCACAATAGGCGCAAGGACTCGGTGAATTTGCGCAGCCGGCCTTCGACTTTCGTAGCGTCACCCCGGTCAGGATCTTTCCTTGCCTGAAGAATGACCTCATAAGGCCGAATTAATGTTTTAGGCGCATCCTGAGCAGGTAACGTCGCCTCGGGGCGACAAGAGAAGGGGTGATAAGGATGCTGGTAGATCCTCTGGCGCCGCTGTCCCTGACGCTGGAAGTGGCGCGGATCGGCATGGAAGCCCAAGCCGTGATCGCGATGCGTTTGGCCGGGATGGCCGGTTTTTGGGAAACGCCGCCCTCCGAATTCGTGCGCATGGTGGCCGAAAAGCCGCAAGCCGCGGTGGAGGCTGTCGAGGCCGCGACGCTCGCCGCGATCCGCGGTGGCAGCGCCGATGAGGTTATGCACGCGGGCCTGCGCGAGATCGGCCGCCACACGGCGGGCAATTTCGCGCGCCTGAGCCAGATGGGCCCGAGCTTTGGCGCCGAGCAAGCGGCGCAGTGACGGCCAAGCTCCGTTAACCGCAGATTAACCTTGATCGCGCACCCTCTCGAAAAACGGAGAGGGTCATGCATCGGTTCGCCTGGATCATCGTCACCTTGGCACTCGCGGCCTGCGGCGCCTCGCCCGCGCCGCAGTTCTTCGGCGCAAAGCGCCATGAGATCACCCTCGAGGGCTATCGCTTCGTGGTCTTCCACAAGGACGAGCTCGCCGAGGTGATCCGCATGAATTACCTGCGCCGCGACCAGCACGGCCCGGTGCCACGGCTGATGGTGGCGGCGGTGGAGCAGACCACGGGCTGCAAGGTCGTGGGCAACGAGGTCGGCGTGGTCGCGACGCTCGATACCTATACGCTGCGGGTCGAGGCGGTGAAGCGCTCGCCCTCGCTGCCGGGCGATACCGGCGAGGCGCGGTTCCGTCTGAAATGCTAAGTGATTGATTTTGCGTAGGGCCTGCGACCTCCTGTCGCAAGCGCGCGACGCCGGATCTGACGCAGATCAAAGATCGGCATTCATAAAAAGTGATTCATCGATACATGAAACGCGCCCAGATGGAGGCCCCCATGATCCGCCTTTTCGGCATTATCTACGCCCTCGCCGGCCCGACGCTCGCGGGGATTTTGATCACCGCCGCGCTGACGATGAACAAGTTCGACACGATGTCGATGATCTATGCAGCCGCGATCGGCTTCGTGGCGGCGCTGCCCGTCTCGTGGATCGTCGCCAAACAGATCAACGAAAACGTCTGAGCAAGCCCGCTCGGGGCGGCTGGCCTCAGCTCACGCGCGGGGGTAAGCTGCCCCTGCGCAATGAGTGAGGGACCCATGCCGCAAGTCAAAGGGTATAGTGCGACCCAAATCGCACTGCATTGGATCGTTGCGGTGCTGATCGCGCTGCAATTCGGTCTCAACGACGCGATCGGGACGGCGTTTCGCGCGGTGATGCGCGGCGAGGAGGCGGTCACCGGCCCGCTCGTGCCGCAGCACGTTTTCGGCGGCATCCTGATTCTCGCGCTGATGGCCTGGCGGCTGAAGCTGCGGATGAGCCGCGGCGCGCCGCTGCCGCCCGCCGAAGAGGCGCCGCCGCTCCAGCTCGTCGCGAAAGTCACCCACGGGCTGCTCTATCTCGTGACCATCGCGCTGGTGATCTCCGGCGGGCTGGCGTGGTTTGGCAAGATCGGCGCGGCGGGCGAGCTCCATGAGGGCATGACCGGCGCGCTGCTGATCCTGATCGGGCTGCATGTCGTCGGCGCGCTCTACCACCAGTTCGTGCTGAAAACGAACATCATGGAGCGGATGAAACGCCCGCTCGATTGACGCAAGCGGCGGCTTTCAGGCGATGAAGGCCGCCACCTCCGCCTCGAATTCGCGCGGGCGTTCGGCATGCAGCCAATGCCCGGCGCCCTCGATCCGGGCAAATTCCGCCTGCGGAAACTGGTCGAGAATCGCGGGTTTGACCTCTTCCCGCAGATAATTCGACAGCGCCCCGTAGACGAAGAGCGCCGGCCCCTCGAAAACGCCGGGCGTGCCGGGCCAGCCGAGGATCTGCTCCATCTCGGCGCCCAGAACCTCGAGATTGAGCTTCCAGCGCGGCGGGGTCGCCTTCAGATCGAGCGATTGCAGCAAAAACGCCCGCGTCGCCGGGTCGTCGATCGCCTGCGCGAGCCGCCGATCCGCCTCCGAGCGCAGGGTGAGATTCTCGAGATCAAGCACCTGCATCGCGCGTTGCAGCGCCAGATGCGCGGGCCCGTGGCTATAGGCGACGGGCGCCATATCCGCCACCACCAGCCGGCGCACCATCTCGGGCCGCGTGAGCGCCAGCACCATCGCCGCCTTGCCGCCCATCGAATGGCCGAGCACATCCGCCCGCCCGCCATGCGCCGCGATCACCTCGGCCAAGTCGGCGGCCATATCGGCATAGCTGTGGCTCGGCGCCCAAGGGCTGTCGCCATGGTTGCGCTGATCGACCGCGATCACCTCGCGGTCGGCCGAGAGGCGCTTGGCGATCACATTCCAGTTGCGCGCCGAGCCGTAGAGCCCATGCACGATCACAAGCGGCGGGTGCTCGCTGGGCGAGCCATGAAGGACGATGTTCAACATGGCGCGACCCTAACGCGGGCGCGCGCGCTCTTCCAGTCCGTTCGCGTGCGCGCTAGGCTGGGGCCATGAACCCGACCACAGTGCATCAGATGACCGCCCGGATCTCGCAGCTCATGGCCGAACGGCTGGGCGCGAAGGGGCGCACGCTCGACGAACGGCTCGCGAGCCGCACGCGCGTGCTGCCCCGCCGGGTGCGCAAGGCGGTGGCGCTCTTGGCGCAGGCCGAGGCGATGGCGGCCTCGCCGAAGCTGCTCAAACAAAGCGATATGGGCGCGATTTCAGCGGCTTACGATATCGCGCTGCGCTATTTGCAGCCGCTCGACGGCGGCGCGCGGGTGGGGCGGCTCGTCCTCGGTGCGCTGGCGAGCCTCGCGCTCGGGCTGCTGGCGCTTGGCGCGATGCTCTTGCTGGTGCAAAGCCTGCGCGGCGCGCTTTGACGCAAAAGGGCCCCCGCGGGGGCCCTTCGCTCAGTCTGTCGCGTCGCTCAGAGCGTCGGGTAGATCGGGAAGCGCTTGCACAGCGCCTCGACCTTGGCCTTCACCGCCGCTTCGACCGCGCCGTTGTCATCCTCGCCATTGGCGGCCAGCCCGTCGACCACTTCGACGATCAGACGGCCGATTTCGCGGAACTCCGCCTCGCCGAAGCCGCGGGTGGTGCCCGCCGGGGTGCCCAGACGCACGCCCGAGGTGACGGTCGGCTTTTCCGGGTCGAACGGGATGCCGTTCTTGTTGCAGGTGATATGCGCGCGGCCGAGCGCCTTCTCGGTGGCGTTGCCCTTCACGCCTTTCGGGCGCAGGTCGACGAGCATCACATGGGTGTCGGTGCCGCCGGTGACGATATCGAGGCCGCCCTTCATCAGCTCGTCGGCGAGCGCTTGCGCGTTCTTGACGACCTGTTCGGCATAGGCCTTGAACTCGGGGCGCAGCGCCTCGCCGAAGGCCACCGCCTTCGCCGCGATCACATGCATCAGCGGGCCGCCCTGGATCCCCGGGAAGATCGCCGAGTTCACTTTCTTGGCGATCTCCTCGTTGTTGGTGAGGATCATGCCGCCACGCGGGCCGCGCAGGGTCTTGTGGGTGGTGGTGGTCGCGACATCCGCATAGGGGAAGGGCGAGGGGTGCTGGCCGCCGGCCACGAGGCCCGCGAAATGCGCCATGTCGACCATCAGCCAGGCGCCGACCTCATCCGCGATCTCGCGGAACTTGGCGAAATCGATCTGCCGCGGGATCGCCGAGCCGCCGGCGATGATCAGCTTCGGCTGGTGCTCCTTGGCCAGCGCGCGGACCTCGTCGTAATCGATCCGGTTGTCTTGCTTGCGCACGCCGTATTGCACCGCGTTGAACCATTTGCCCGATTGGTTCGGCGCCGCGCCGTGGGTCAGGTGGCCGCCCGAGGCGAGGTTCATGCCGAGGATGGTGTCGCCGGGCTTCAGCAGCGCGGTGAACACGCCCTGGTTGGCCTGGCTGCCCGAGTTCGGCTGCACGTTGGCAAACTCACAGCCAAACAGCGCCTTGGCGCGGTCGATCGCGAGGTTTTCGGCCACGTCGACGAACTGGCAGCCGCCGTAGTAGCGCTTGCCCGGGTAGCCCTCGGCGTATTTGTTGGTCATCACCGAGCCCTGAGCCTCCATCACCGCCTTCGAGACGATGTTTTCGGAGGCGATCAACTCGATCTCGTCGCGCTGGCGGCCGAGCTCGTTGGTGATCGAGCCGAAGAGCTCCGGGTCACGGGTGGAAAGGCTTTCGGTAAAGAAGCCAGCGTCGCGTTGGGCGGTCATGGGCGTCTCCAGACAAGGATTTTTCGCCGTCCGTTTATCGCAGAAACTTGGGCGCCGAAAGCGCTCAAAACGACATAAAGCCATTTTGGCGCGGCATAATGCGCGCCCATTCGCGCTTGTGTTTCCGATCGGCGCTTGTCACACCTTGGGGGAAACGGGGGAGGCGCAGGTGAACAGGCCCAACCACATCCATTTCGCGGCCTCCTCGAGCGAGACGGCGCAGGCGGCGCTGGCCGAGCTCACCGCGCTTTACGGGCAGGTGCCGCGCGCGCGGGCCGATGTCATCGTGGCGCTGGGCGGCGACGGGTTCATGCTGCAATGCCTCCATGAGGGCTCCGAGCTGCCGGTCTACGGGATGAACCGCGGCTCGGTCGGCTTCCTGATGAACGATTTTGCCGCCGAGAGCCTGCCCGAGCGCCTCGCCGCGGCCGAGGAGGCGGTGATCAACCCGCTGCGGATGCGCGCGCAAACCATCGGCGGGGCGCAGCATCAGGCGCTCGCGATCAACGAGGTGGCGCTCTTGCGCGCGGGGCCACAGGCCGCCAAGCTCAGGATCTCGATCAACGGCAAGGTGCGGATGGAGGAGCTGATCTGCGACGGCGCGATCGTCTCCACGCCGGCGGGCTCGACCGCCTACAACTACTCCGCCTATGGCCCGATCCTGCCGATCGGCTCGGGCGTGCTCGCGCTCACCGGCATCGCGAGTTTCCGGCCCCGGCGCTGGCGCGGCGCGATTCTGCCGGCCACCGCGGTGGTGCGCTTTGACGTGCTCGAGGCCGAGAAACGCCCGGTGATGGCCGATGCCGACAGCCGCTCGGTGGCGCCTGTCGAATGGGTCGAGGTCTGCTCCGAACCCGCGATCGAGCACCGCATCCTCTTCGACCCGGGCCACGGCCTCGAGGAGCGGCTGATGCGCGAGCAATTCGCCTGAGGCTCAGCCCGCTTTCCAGGCCTCGAGCTTGCGGTAAAGCGTCGAGGGCGCCACACCGAGCTCGCGCGCGGCCCGCGGCACCGAGCCGTCGTGGCGCGCCAGCGCCTCCTCGATCGCGTAACGCTCGATCTCGGCCAGCGTGAGCCCCGCCAGATCGGCGCGCAGCGCGTCGGTGGGCGCGCGCTCGAGAGGCGCCGCGGTCTGCGCCAGATCGGCCGGCAGCATCGCCTCGGTCAGCTCCGGCCCGTCATGCATCACCGCCGCCGAGCGCATCACATTCATCAGCTGGCGCACATTGCCCGGCCAGTCCTGCGCGCAAAGCGCCGCCTCGGCGCCCGCGCTCAGCCGGGTGAAACCGCGCCCCTCGAGGCTCGCGAAATGGCGCAGCGCCGCGCGCGCGAGCTCGGGGATATCCTCGCGCCGCGCCCGCAGCGGCGGCAGCGCGATCGGCACCACATGGAGCCGATAATAGAGATCCTCGCGCAGCCGCCCCTCGCGCAGCGCCACCAGCGGATCGCGCGTCGAGGCCGCGATCACCCGCACATCGACCTTGCGCGCCTCGGCGGCGCCGAGCGGCCGGATCGTGCCGCTTTGCAAGAACCGCAGGAGCTTGCTTTGCAAGCTCAGATCGAGCTCGCAGATCTCGTCGAGAAACAGCGTGCCGCCATCGGCGAGCTCCGCCGCGCCCGGCTTGTCGGCCCCGCCCGCGCCGCGGCTCTGGCCGAAGACCTCGATCTCGAGCCGGTCGAGCGGGATCACGCCGCAATCGAGCGGCACGAAAGCGCCGGCGCCGCCGCGCGGCGAAAGCGCATGGATCGCCTGCGCGCAAAGCTCCTTGCCGGTGCCGCTCTCGCCAGTGATGAACACCGGCGCCATCGAGCGCGCCGAGGAGCGCATCCGCGCATAGACCTGCTGCATCGTCTCGGATTGGCCGATGAAGCCCGGCGCCGGGGTGCGCATCTCCTGCGCGCCGGGCGGCAGCGCGAGCGCGGCCGTGTGGCGCGCATTCTGGATCGCCGCCATCAGCCGCGCCTCGTTCACCGGCTTGACGAGGAAATCCTGCGCCCCCGCCCGCATCGCCGCCACCGCCCGGTCGATCGAGCGATCGGCGGTGATCACCACCACCGCCGCCTGCGGGCAGATCGCGAGCATCTCCTGCAGCACCGAGATTCCGTCGCGGTCGGGCAGCATCAGATCCAGCAGCACCACCCCCGCGCCCGGGCTGCGAAAGAGCCCGAGCCCTTCGCCCGCGCTGCCCGCCGAAAGCACGGTGAGCCCCGCCGCGCGCAGGTGGGTTTCGTAGATGATCCGCAGGCTCGCGGTATCCTCGATGAGCAGGATATCGGCCGGCGGGCCGCCGTCGAGCGCGGTCGGAGCGAGCGGGGCGATCATGACTGCGGCTCCTCGCGGCGCGCGGCGGCCTGCTGCTGGGCATAATGGATCAGCCGGTCGATCTGCACGAGCGCGGCCCGGCCCGCGATGCGGATCGCCTCGGCCTCGCCATCATGGGCGGCGCTGTTGAGCCGCTCGGTCGCGCGGTAAAGCGCCATCGCGCCGACCGCCCCCGCGACCGAGCTCAGGACATGGGTCTGCGCGCGGATCGCGGCGATGTCGGGGTGGGGCAGGGCGATATCGAGCCCGCCCTCGACGCGCTTGAGATCGGCGATCAGCCGGCTGAGAAGCTCGCGCGCGCCGCTCGGCCCGGCGAGGACCAGAAGTTGCTCGAGCTCGCCCGTGTCGAGCTCGTCCGCCTCGGCCGCCCCCGTCGCCTGCGCGCCCGCCTCGGCCGCGGCCTGCGCCGGCGCCCCGCCTGGCCCCGCCGCCCCGGGCCCGCCGCGCCGGCCCGCCCGCGTCATCGCCTCGTCGATCGCGGCGGAGAGCTGGCTCATCCCGATCAACGGCTTGGCCATGATCGCATCCGCCCCGGCGGCATAGATCGCATCGCGGTTGGCGCGCAGCACATAGGCCGTGCAGGCCACGATCGGCAGGCCCTCGGCCCCCGCCACCACGCCCCCGCGCACCAGCCGCATCAGCTCGATCCCCGAGAGCCGCGGCATCTCGATATCGACGATCGCCAGGTCGAAGGGCGCCGCCTCGAGCGCGGCGAGCGCCTCCTCGCCATCGGAGACGAGCACGCAGCGCGTGCCCATCGCGGCGAGCATGTGGCTGAGCACGATCTGGTTGGTCTCGCTGTCCTCGGCGACGAGAATGCGCCGCCCGGCGAGATCGGGGAGCGGCGTGCTCGGCGCGAGCGCCATCGGCACCGGGCGCAACATCGGCACGCGCAGGCTGACCCAGGCCCCGCCCTCCGCCCGGTTGGCCAGTTCAAGCGCCCCGCCCATCCGCGCCGCCAACCCCTTGGCGATGAACAGCCCAAGCCCTTCGCCCGGCTTGTCCGCCGCCGCCCCGCGCGCCCCCGCGGTGCCAAGCTGCGCGAGCTCCGCGCCAAAGCCCGGCCCGTCATCGACCACGCAAAACCGCAAGGCCTCCTCGCCCTCGAGCACCACCGTCACCCGCACCGCACCGGCATCGGTGAACTTGATCGCATTGGACAGGATATTGCCGAGCGCACGGTCGAGCGCCAGCCGGTCGACCCGCACCAGCGAGGGCACATCGGGCGCCAGCGCGATCTGGAACTCGAGCCCCTTTTCCCGCGCCGCGCCCTTCCAGCGCATCTCGAGATCGTAAAGCAGCCCCGCAATCTCGACCGCCGGGCCCGAGCCGATCCCGGTCTGCTCGGCCACAAGCGTCAGCCCCTCCTCGAGCAGCCGCGCCAAAAGCTCGCCCGAGGCGCGCACGCGCTCGAGCTGCAACCGCGTCGGATCATCGAGACGATCGTGCGAGACGAGCCGAAGCCCGCCGAGAATATCGCAAAGAGCGGCGCGCAGATCATGGCCGATCAGCCGCAGGCGGGCCAGTTGCGCTTGATCTTCGGGGGAGCCGGGGCTCTGTCGACGCGCTTCGGAGTTTATATTCATGATGAAACCTTTGGCGGATCATCCCGACCTCAAGGATTCATTGCAAGCGCCACGCAATAGATAGGGGGAAAATCTCTGTTTCCGTTCCCGGCAAAAATCGGGCGGAAATGTGGCGGAAACCGGGCACTCCGGTTCCCGCCGCTGATTTATTTGGCCGCGGGGAAGCCCATCGCCTTCAGCGCCTCGGTGATCTCGTCGAGAATCGCCGGGTCGTCGATGGTGGCGGGCATCTTGTAGGCCTCGCCATCGGCGATCTTGACCATCGTGCCGCGCAGGATCTTGCCCGAGCGCGTCTTCGGCAGCCGGTCGACCACGGTGGCGAGCTTGAAGGCCGCAACCGGGCCGATCTGATCGCGCACGAGGCCCACACATTCCTTCACGATCGTCTTGTGATCGCGCTCGCAGCCCTTGTTGAGGCACAGGAACCCGAGCGGCTGTTGGCCCTTGAGGTCATCGGAAATGCCGATCACCGCGCATTCGGCGACATCGGGATGCGAGGCGAGAACCTCCTCCATCGCCCCGGTCGAGAGCCGGTGGCCCGCGACGTTGATCACGTCATCGGTGCGCGCCATGATGTAGAGATAGCCGTCCTCATCCATGTAGCCCGCGTCGCCGGTCTCGTAATAGCCCGGGAAATGCTCGAGATAGCTCTTCTTGTAGCGCGCCTCGGCGTTCCAGAGCGTGGGCAGCGTGCCGGGCGGCAGCGGCAGCTTGATCGCGATCGCGCCGAGCTCGCCCGGCTTGAGCGGATGGCCGCCCTCATCGAGCACCTGCACGTCATAGCCCGGCATCGCCACCGAGGGCGAGCCGATCTTGGTCGGCAGCTCTTCGATGCCGATCGGGTTCGCCGCGATCGCCCAGCCGGTCTCGGTCTGCCACCAGTGATCGACGACCGGCACGCCCAGATGCTCCTGCGCCCATTTCACGGTGTCCGGGTCCGCCCGCTCGCCGGCGAGGAACAGCGCTTGCAGGTCATGCAGCTTGTAGCGCTTGATCCACTCGCCCGTCGGGTCTTCGCGCTTGATCGCGCGCAGCGCGGTCGGCGCGGTGAAGAAGCTCTTGATCCGGTTGTTCTGGATCACCCGCCAGAACACGCCCGGATGCGGCGTGCCGACCGGCTTGCCCTCGAAGACGACCGTGGTCGCCCCCGCGATCAGCGGCCCGTAGCAGATATAGCTGTGGCCCACGACCCAACCCACGTCGGAGGCGGCCCAGAACCGATCCCCCGCCTCGATGTTGTAGATCGCCTTCATCGTCCAGCTCAGCGCGACGAGATGGCCGCCGGTGTGGCGCACGACGCCCTTCGGCTGGCCGGTGGTGCCCGAGGTGTAGAGGATATAGGCCGGGTGGTTGCCCTCGACCGGCACGCAATCGGCCGGTTTCACGCCATACTGGAACCCGTGCCAGGAGAAATCGCGGCCCTCGACGAGCTTGGCAACCTCTTGTTCGCGCTGGAAAATAACGCAGAACTCGGGCTTGTGCTCGGCCTGGTCGATGGCGGCATCGAGGAGCGGCTTGTAATGCACGACGCGGTTCGGCTCGAGCCCGCACGACGCCGCGATGATCGCCTTGGGCTGGCAATCGTCGATCCGCACCGCGAGCTCATGGGCCGCAAAGCCGCCGAACACCACCGAATGGATCGCGCCAAGCCGCGCACAGGCCAGCATCGCCTCGAGCGCCTCGGGGATCATCGGCATGTAGATGATGACCCGGTCGCCCTTCTCGACGCCGCGCATCCGCAGCGCGCCGGCGAGCGAGGCCACGCGCTGTTGCAGCTCCTTGTAGGTGATGCCCTTGGTCGAATGGGTGATCGGGCTTTCGTGCATGATCGCGATCTGGTCGCCGCGACCGGCCAGAACATGGCGGTCGACCGCGTTCCAGCAGGTGTTGACCATGCCGTCCGAGAACCATTCATAGAGCGGGGCGTTGTCGTCGAAGAGCGCCTTCGAGGGCTTCTCATTCCAGTCGATCGCTTCGGCTGCCTGCATCCAGAACCCGTTCGGGTCGGCTTTCCAGTTGGCGTAGACGTCCGTGTATCCCATAGCGTGCCTCCTCCAAGCTTGAACGCTTGTTAGGCAGGCGGAAAGATTCCCGCAAGATTGTTGCAGGGCCCCGAGGCATTTTGATACGAAATATTTGCAGAATTACGCCGAAGCTCTCCGCAAATCTATGCAAACCCTGCGTCACTATGCAGGGTTACGCTTCGTGAATATCGGATTTGCAAATTTTCCACGATTTGCAACATGGGGCGGCCCGCAAGCCGCCCCACCTGCCGTCAGCCGTAATGCGCCACCGGCGTGCCCGCCAGCGCCGACATGTTCAACAGCCCCCGCGTGGTGATCGAGGGGGTGACGATATGGGCCTTGTTGCCCATCCCCATCAGGATCGGCCCGACCTCGAGCCCGCCGGCCTTCGCCTTGAGGATGTTGCGCACCCCCGAAGCCGCATCGGTATTGGCGAAGATCAGCACATTGGCCGAGCCCTCGAACCGCGCCTCCGGCATCAGCCGCGCGCGGATCTCGGGGTCGAGGGCCGCGTCGATATGCATCTCGCCCTCATAGGCGAAATCGGGCTCGCGCGCGTCGAGCATCTCGAGGGCGGCGCGCATCCGACGCCCCGAATCGGTGTCGAGATTGCCGAACTGGCTATGCGAGCACAGCGCCACCTTCGGCGTGAGCCCGAAGCGGCGCACATGCCGCGCCGCGCCGATCACCGTGGCGGTGATCTCGGCCGGGGTCGGCTCATGGTGGACATGGGTATCGGCGATGAAGAGCGGCCCGTCCTCGAGGATCATCAGGCTGAGCGCGCCGACCGGGTGCAGCCCGTCGCGCGCGAGCACCTGGCGGATGTAGTTGAGATGCCACAGATATTGCCCGAAGGTGCCGCAGATCATGCTGTCGGCATCGCCCCGATAGACCGCGACCGCCGCGATCGCGGTGGTGTTGGTGCGCATGATCGCGCGGGCGAGGTCCGGCGTCACGCCGCGGCGCGCCATCAGCTCGTGATAGGTGCCCCAATACTCGCGGTAGCGCGGGTCGTTTTCCGGGTTCACGATCTCGAAATCCGCCTCCGGCCGGATCGGCAGGCCCGCGCGTTCGCAGCGCGCCGCGATCACCTCGGGCCGCCCGATCAGGATCGGCCGGTCGGTGGTTTCCTCGAGCATCGCATTGGCCGCGCGCAGCACGCGCTCGTTCTCGCCCTCGGCGAAGATGATCCGCCGGCTGACGGTGGCCGCGGCCTCGAAGACCGGCCGCATCAGCAGGGCGGATTTGAACACCGAGCCCTCGAGCGCGCGCTTGTAGGCGCCCAGATCCTCGATCGGGCGGGTGGCGACGCCGGTCTCCATCGCGGCCTTCGCAACCGCCGAGGAGACCACCCCGATCAGCCGCGGGTCAAAAGGTTTCGGGATCAGGTAATCGGGCCCGAAGGTCATCCGCTCGCCGCGATAGGCCGCCGCCGCCTCGGCCGAGGTCGTGGCCCGCGCCAGCGCCGCGATCCCCTCGATACAGGCGAGCTGCATCTCGTCGTTGATCGTCGTGGCGCCGACATCGAGCGCGCCGCGGAAGATGAACGGGAAACAGAGCACGTTGTTGACCTGATTGGGGAAATCCGACCGCCCCGTCGCGATGATCGCCTCGGGCGCGACCGCGCGCACCGCATCGGGCAGGATCTCCGGCGTCGGGTTCGCCAGCGCAAAGATCACCGGCCGCGGCGCCATACGCGCCACCATCTCGGGCTTGAGCACGCCCGGCCCCGAGAGCCCGAGGAACATGTCCGCCCCGTCGATCACCTCATCGAGCGTGCGCTTGTCGGTGGCCTGCGCATAGGCCGCCTTTTGCGGGTTCATATCCTCCGTGCGGCCCTCGTAGACGAGGCCATGGATATCGCACAGCCAGACGTTCTCGCGCTTCACCCCGAGCTTGAGCAGCATGTTGAGGCAGGCGATCCCGGCGGCGCCGCCGCCCGTCGAGACGATCTTGATCTCGTCGAAACGCTTGCCCGAGATATGCATCGCATTGGTCGCCGCCGCCCCGACCACGATCGCGGTGCCGTGCTGGTCATCGTGGAACACCGGGATATTCATCCGCTCGCGGCAGATCTTCTCGACGATGAAGCAATCGGGCGCCTTGATATCCTCGAGGTTGATCGCCCCGAAGGAGGGCTCGAGCGCGCAGACGATCTCGGCGAGCTTTTCCGGGTCGGGCTGGTTCAGCTCGATGTCGAAGGCGTCGATATTGGCGAATTTCTTGAAGAGCACGGCCTTGCCCTCCATCACGGGCTTGGCCGCCAGCGCGCCGATATTGCCAAGGCCCAGCACGGCGGTGCCGTTGGTGACCACCGCGACAAGATTGCCCCGCGCGGTATAGCGCGCCGCGGTCGCAGGGTCGGCCTTGATCTCGAGACAGGCCTCCGCAACCCCGGGGCTGTAGGCGCGGCTCAGGTCGCGCCCGTTCGCGAGCGGCTTCGTCGCCCGGATCTCCAGCTTCCCGGGTTTGGGGAATTCGTGATACTCGAGCGCCGCGTGGCGCGCGGCGTCGTGCCGTGCCTCTTCCATGTTTGCCTCCCAGAAACTGGTTTAGCCTTAAACTATTTCCCTGCGCGGGGGAATAGGCGCGATCGGCCCGGCGCGCAAGGCGGCCTTGCGCGGGCGGGGCTGCCGACGCGGCAGCGCTTGCATCGGCGCTCGGCCCGGCGCAGAGTCGGAAATGAACCTTTTGGACAAATCACGGTTGGACAAATCAAGGGGGTCTGCCCATGTCGCTTCTCGAAGAGGCCCGCGCGGTGCGCGAAAATGCCTATGCGCCCTATTCGCGCTTCAAGGTCGGCGCGGCGGTGCGCGCGGCCTCGGGGGCGGTCTATCGCGGCGTGAATGTCGAGAACGTGGCCTACCCGGAGGGCACCTGCGCCGAGGCCGGCGCGATCGCGGCGATGGTGGCGGCGGGCGAGACCGAGATCACCGAGGTCGCGGTGATCGCCGACAGCCCGAGCCCGGTGCCGCCCTGCGGGGGCTGCCGCCAGAAGCTCGCCGAATTCGCCCGCGCCGAGGTGCCGGTGACGCTCGCGACCCTCTCGGGCGCGCGGCTCGACACCACGGTGGGCGATCTCTTGCCCGGCCGGTTCGATCAGAGCCATATGGAAAATTGCTGATGGATGCGCGTTCGGTGATCATGGCGGTGCGCGATGGCGCGGGGCTTGCGCCCGAGGCCGCGCGCTGGTTCGCCCAAGGGCTTGCGAGCGGCGCGGTCTCGGATGCGCAGGCGGGCGCCTTCGCGATGGCGGTGCTGCTCAAGGGCATCGGCCCCGCGGGGCGCGTCGCGCTGACCCGCGCGATGCGCGATTCCGGTCAGGTGCTCGCCTGGGATCTGCCCGGCCCGGTGATCGACAAACATTCGACCGGCGGCATCGGCGATTCCGTCTCGCTGCTGCTCGCGCCGGCGCTGGCGGCCTGCGGGGTCTTCGTGCCGATGATCTCGGGGCGCGGGCTGGGCCATACCGGCGGCACGCTTGACAAGATGGAGGCGATCCCGGGCTATCGCGCGCTGCCCGGCGTCGAGGCGCTGCGCAAGGTGGTGGCCGAGGTCGGCTGCGCGATCGTCGGCGCGACCGAGGAGATCGCCCCGGCCGACAAGCGCCTCTACGGCATCCGCGATATCTCCGGCACGGTCGAGAGCATCGACCTGATCACCGCCTCGATCCTGTCGAAAAAGCTCGCGGCGGGGCTCGGGGGGCTGGTGCTCGACGTCAAGGTGGGCTCGGGCGCCTTCATGGCGCGCGCCGAGGAGGCCCGCGCCCTGGCCGAGAGCCTGGTGCGCACCGCAAATGACGCGGGCTGCAAGACATCGGCGCTGATCACCGATATGAATCAAAGCCTTGGGCATTCGGCGGGCAATGCGCTCGAGGTGCTTGAGGTGATGGAATGTCTCACCGGCTCGGCGGTGAACGAGGCGCTTTGGGATGTCACCGCGGCGCTTGGCGGCGAGGCGCTGGTGCTGGCGGGCAAGGCCGCCGATCTCGACGCAGGCGCCGCGATGATCGACGCCGCGCTCGAGAGCGGGCGCGCGGCCGAGATCTTCGGGCGGATGGTCGCGGCACTCGGCGGGCCGCTCGATTTCGTCGAGCGCTACCCCGATCGGCTGCCCTCGGCGCCGGTGTTTCGCATGGTGACGAGCCCGCGCGCGGGCTTTGTCGCGCGGGTCAATGCGCGGGCGCTGGGCGAGGCGGTGGTGCGGCTGGGCGGCGGACGGCTGGTGGGCACCGACAAGGTGAACCCCGCGGTCGGCCTCTCGGGGCTGGCGGTGATCGGCGAGGAAATGGCGCCGGGCGAGCCGCTTGCGATGATCCATGCGAGCACCGAGGCCAAGGCCGAGGAGGCGGTGCGCGCGGTGCTCGCGGCCTATGAACTCGCCGAAGATCTGCCCGAGGAGCCCGCGCTGATCCATGACCGCATCGGCCCGGAGGATGTCGCATGAGCCGCGCCTTTCTGATCGTGATGGACAGCGTCGGCATCGGCGGCGCGCGCGACGCGGAGCGCTTCTTCAACGACGGCCGCCCCGATACCGGCGCCAATACGCTCGGCCATATCGCCGAGGCCTGCGCCGCGGGCCGCGCCGAGGAGGGCCGCACGGGCCCCTTGCGGCTGCCGGTGCTCGATCGGCTCGGCTTTGGCGCGGCGGCGGAACTCGCCTCCGGCACCCGCCCGGCGGGGCTCGATGCGGCGCCGCAGGGCCTCTGGGGCGCGGCCAACGAGGTCTCGAAAGGCAAGGATACGCCGTCGGGGCACTGGGAGCTCGCCGGCGTGCCCGTGCCCTGGGAGTGGCATTATTTCCCGAGCGTTACCAACAGCTTCCCGCCCGATCTCGTCGCCGCTGTCGCCCGCGCGGCGGGCACCGAGGGGATCTTGGGCAATTGCCACGCGCCGGGCACCGCGATCATCGAGCGCCTCGGCGCGGAGCATCTGCGCACCGGCTGGCCGATCTGCTACACCTCCGCCGACAGCGTCTTCCAGATCGCCGCGCATGAGGAGAGCTTCGGCCTCGCGCGGCTTTTGAAGCTTTGCGAGGATGTCGCGCCGATCCTGCACGGGATGCGCGTCGGCCGCGTCATCGCGCGCCCCTTCGTGGGCGCGCCCGGCGCCTTCACCCGCACCCCCAACCGGCGCGATTTCGCCATCGCGCCGCCGGCGCCGACGCTCCTCGATTGGGCCACCCGCGCTGGCCGCACCACCCATGCGATCGGCAAGATCGGCGATATCTTCAGCCACCGCGGCGTCAGCCATCTGCACAAGGGCAAATCCGACGCCGACCTGATGGATCACCTGATCCGCCTCGCCACCGAGGCCGAGGAGGGCAGCCTGACCTTCGCCAATTTCGTCGAATTCGACAGCCTCTACGGCCATCGCCGCGATATCTCGGGCTATGCCCGCGCGCTCGAGTGGTTCGACGCGCGGGCGGGCGAATTTTTGGCGCGTCTCGGCCACGGCGATCTCGCGATCTTCACCGCCGACCATGGCAACGACCCGAGCTGGACCGGCACCGACCACACCCGCGAGCGGGTGCCGGTGCTCGGCTGGGGCTATGGCGCGCGCGCCGTGGGGCAGGTGGGTTACGTCGATGTGGCGGCCTCGGTGGCGGCGCATCTGGGGCTCGGGGCCGAGGGGCCGGGCCGCTCGTTTATCGAATGAAAACAAAGACAAAGGACAGGGATATGACCGAACATCTGACCGTTGTGGACCACCCGCTCGTGCAGCACAAGCTGACGCTGATGCGCGAGAAAGACACCTCCACCGCCTCGTTCCGGCGGCTCCTGCGCGAGATCAGCCTGCTCTTGGCCTATGAGGTCACCCGCGGGCTCGAGCTGACCACCAAATCGATCGAGACGCCGCTCGAGCCGATGGAGGCGCCGATCCTTGATGGCAAGAAGCTCGCGCTGATCTCGATCCTGCGGGCGGGCAATGGCCTGCTCGACGGCATCCTCGAGCTGATCCCGGCGGCGCGGGTGGGTTTTGTCGGCCTCTACCGCGACCCCGAGACGCTCAAGCCGGTGCAATATTACTGCAAGGTGCCCGCCGAGCTCGAGGATCGCCTGACCATCGTCGTCGACCCGATGCTCGCCACCGGCAACAGCTCGGTCGCGGCGATCGACCTCTTGAAGGAGAAGGGCGCGAAGAACATCCGCTTCCTGTGCCTGCTGGCGGCGCCCGAGGGCGTTGCGCGGATGAAAGAGGCCCACCCGGATGTGCCGATCGTCACAGCATCTGTGGACAAATATCTCAACGATCATGGATATATTGTCCCCGGGCTAGGGGATGCGGGCGACCGCATGTTCGGCACTAAATAAAGCCTTTCTCCTTTACTCAGCGACAATCTTCCGGCATTTTGCCCATAGGTGACATGGGGGCGATAATGCGGTTCGGGCGGTTTCTCTCTTCGGCGATGGTGTTGGCGGTGATGGGCGGGGCGGCTTTGGCCTCGGACATGGACCTCAACGGGCCGACCGAGGTGCCGCCGCCGAGCTTCAAGGGCCGCCAATATGTCGATAGCGCGGGCTGTGTCTTCGTCCGCGCAGGCTTTGGCACCTCGGTGAGCTGGGTGCCGCGGGTGACGCGCGATCGCAAGCAGCTGTGCGGCTACAAGCCCACGCTCGCGCCCGGCGCGCCGGTGATCGACGTCGCGAAATCGGCGCCCGCCCCGGCGCCGACCCCCGCCCCGACCCCCGCCCCGGCCCCGGCCGCCGCGCCCGCAAAGCCGGTGATCGCGGCCGCGCCCGCCCCGGCCAAACCCGCGCCCGCCCCGGCCCAGACCCGCCCGGTTTCGCCCTTCACGCCCACCCCGGGCGTCGGCGCGCCGATGGCGACGATCGCGCTGAAAACCACCCCGCCGACGATCGGCAAAGCCGCTGCGCCGGTCGAGATGGCGGTTGCGCCGCCCAAACCTGTCGTGCCCGCGCCCGCGCCCGCCCCGGTGGCCGCCGCCGCGCCGGCGCCGGGCCGCTATGTCTCTCCCTATGCGATCAGCATCGCCGCGACGCCGCAGGCCACCGTCGCCGCGCCCAGGCCGGTCGTCGCGCCGCAGCCCGCGCCGAGCCCGGTCGCCATCGCCGCCGCGACCCCGGTGACCATCATCGGCTCGGAAACCGTGACCGCCCCCGCCGCCTGCCCGAACGGCGCGCCCGTCGCGCAACGCTATTTCCTCTCCGATGGCCGGCGCGTGCTGCGCTGCGGGCCGGAGCGGGGCGACCCGGTCGCCTTCATCAACCGCGCCAATCTGCCGGGTCTGCAGGTCGCGGGCCTCTCGGGCGCCGTCGCGGCCGCCCCGGCGCCGGTTTACGCCGCCGCCCCGACGGCCCCCGCCGCCCCGGCCCCCGCGCCGAGCCGCGCGGCCTATGTCAGCCCCTATGCCCTTCCCGACAGTGTTTACGTCAACCACGCCGCCAGCAACGTCGCCCCGCTCGCGCCGGTGCAGGTCTCGACGAAATCGCTCAGCGGCTACCGCCCGGCCTTCGATGACGGCCGCCTGAACCCCTATCGCGGCGCGCGCACGGCGGCGGGCGATGCGATGCAGGGCCAGATCTGGACCGACACCGTGCCCGCCAAGCTGATCCCCGGCGCGCAGCCGCAAGCGCTGACCCAGCCGCTGATCCCCGAGGCGCGGATCTCGAGCAAATCGGCCCCGCGCATCGCCCCGCCGGCGCCGGTCGTGAAGGCCGCCGCGCCCGCCATCGCCGCCACCGGCTTCGTGCAGGTCGGCAGTTTTGGCCAACCCGGCAATGCCGAGGGCGCGAAAGCGCGGCTGCGGGCGCTCGGTCTGCCGGTCTCAACAGCGCGGGCGGGCAAGCTCACGATCGTCTATGCCGGGCCGCTGACCGGCGCGGCGCTGCCGCAGGCGCTCGCCTCGGCGCGGGCCTCGGGCTTTGCCGACGCCTTCATCCGCTGAGATCAGTCGCTGCAGATCCCCTGCAGGGCGACCCATTGCGCATCTTCGAGCACCGGCCGCGGCGCGGGCTGGCCCTTGAACGGGTCCGCCTCGATCAGCCCGAGCACGCTCTCGCCCGAAGGGTCGCGCGCGAAAGCATAGGGCGTCGAGGACACCCCGGCCGCCGCAAAAGCTGCGAGCAGCGGCTCATCGGCGGGGGGCGGGGCCGGGTTGGCGAGCACCTCCTCGCCATAACCCGCGAGCGCCGTCTCGGGCAAATCGCCGGTCGTCAGCAGCCAGAACGCCGCGCGCGCCCCCTCATAGCGCAGCAGCCGCAGGAGCGGGTCCTCTTGCGCCGCGCCGAGGCTCGCCGCGATGATCTCGCCCGCCGCGACCTCGGGCGTATCAGGGCCCTCGACCGTCTCGCGCCCGATCACCACGAGCTTGCCCGGCAAAAGCCGCGCGCCCTTGAGCCCCTCGGGGAGAACGGCGATCGCGCTCGGCCCGGCGATCCGCTCGGCGAGCGCGGTGAGCGCGCGGGTGCCCGCCCGGCTCGCACAGGGCTGGCCGGTGAGCTTGGTCAACTCGCCCAGAACCTGCTGGCCGATCTCGACACGTTTGGCCTCCGGCGCGACCCGCGCGGCCTGCGCGATCAGCGCGCCGGGCAGCCAGAACACCGCCAGCGCCAGCGCCGCCGCCGCCGCCCCGCCGCCAAGCCAGCCGCGCAGCCGCCCCGGATGCGGGCGCCGCGCCTCGAGCACCGCATGGACCTTCTCGATCGCGCCGATCATCACCGGATCGTCGATCTCGACCTCTTCGCCCTCTTCCTCGGAGGGCGCATAGATCGCCGGCCGCTTGCCCGGGTTGCGCCGCACCATCGCCGGCAAGGACCAATGCGTCAGCGCCCGCGCCGAGCGCCCGTCCGCGATCATCAGCGTCGCATCGCCGAACACGACGATCACCTCGCGGCGCTGCGCGAGCGGGCCCTCGCGCCAGATCGCGGGGGCTTCCAGCCGTTCATATTGCGGGAGTGCGGTCATCCGGCCCTATATCTGCTCTCGTTTCGTGCAGGATAGACGAACCCGCCCCGGGGTCAATGCGCCGGGCCGAAAGAAAAGGGGGGCCGCCGGGCCCCCCTCGGATTTCCGCCGCAAGATCGGCTCAGTCGAGCAGCTTCGCCACCGCGCGCAGCTCGAACTTCTGGATCTTGCCGGTCGAGGTCTTCGGCAGATCGGCGAAGACGACGCGTTTGGGGGTCTTGAAGCCCGCCAGACGCTCGCGGCAGAAGGCCATGATCTCCTTGTCGGTGACCTCGGCGCCGTCCTTGAGCTCGACAAAGGCGCAGGGCACCTCGCCCCATTTCTCGTCGGGCTTGGCCACCACCGAGCACAGCGACACCGCCGGGTGCGCCGCGATCACGCCCTCGACCTCGACCGAGGAGACGTTCTCGCCGCCCGAGATGATGATGTCCTTGGCGCGGTCGGTGATCTTGACGTAGCCGTCATCATGCATGAAGGCGATGTCGCCCGAGCGGAAATAGCCGCCCTCGAAAGCCTCCTGCGTCGCCTGCGGGTTCTTGAAATAGCCCTTCATGACCGAGTTGCCGCGGATCACGATCTCGCCCAGATGCACGCCATCGCGGGCGACCTCGTGGCCGTGGTCATGGACCGAGACGGTCTCGACCATCGGCATCAGAACCCCGGTGCGGGCCTTGATATCGGCGCGTTCCTGGCCCTCGATGCCGTTCCAGGCCGGTTTCCAGTAGCAGGCGGTCGCCGGGCCATAGACCTCGGTGAGGCCGTAGACCTGGGTGACGTTGAAGCCCAGCGGCTCGATCGCGGCGAGCGTCGCGGCCGGCGGCGGGGCGCCCGCGGTGAAGACTTCGACGATATGGTCGAAGGGGCGGCGGTCGCTGTCCTTGCAGTTGATGATCGTGTTCAGAACGATCGGCGCGCCGGCGAAATGGGTCACGCCATGATCGGCGATCGCGTCATAGATCGCCTTCGCCGTCACATCGCGGCAGCACACGGTCGTGCCGCCGAGCATCGGCATCATCCACGGATGGGTCCAGCTGTTGCAATGGAAGAGCGGCACGATCGTGAGCAGCACCGGATACATCTGCATCTGCCACGACAGCGCGTTGCCCATCGTCGCGAGATAGGCGCCGCGATGGTGATAGACCACGCCCTTGGGCTTGCCGGTGGTGCCCGAGGTATAGTTCAGCGCGATCGATTCCCATTCATCCTCGGGCATGATCCAGTCGAACATCGGGTCGCCCATCGCGACGAGCTCTTCATATTCGAGGTAATGCCCGCCGGGCTCGAAGCCATGCTCGGGGTCGGCCACCTCGATGATCTGCGGCGGCGTGCCGTGCATCTGTTTGCAGGCGGCCTCGGCGAGCTTGAGGAACTGGGTGTCCACCAGCGCCATCTTCGCGCCGGAATGTTCGAAGATATAGGTGACGGTATCGACATCGAGCCGCGTGTTGATCGCATTGAGGATCGCGCCACAGGCCGGCACGCCGAAATGCGCCTCAAGCTGCGGGCCGGAGTTCGGCAAGATCGAGGCGACCACATCGCCCGAGGCGATGCCGCGTTCCTTCAGCGCCGAGGCGAGCTGGCTTACCCGCGCGTGGAATTCCACATAATTGCGCTGGATCGAGCCATAGATCATCGCGGTGCGTTCGGGGAAGACCTCGAGCGCGCGGTTCAGATGCGAGAGCGGCGTGAGCGGCACGAAGTTTGCCGCGCATTTCTCCAGCCCGGTTTCATCGGCCAACCATCCCATCGCTATCCTCCCAAGGTAATCCGCAGATGTCGGAAAAAATGTCGTTTCCGGGGGAGATAATTGAGCGCGGCGCGGCGAAAGGGAAGGGGGGGCACCGGGCCGCTGAAAGAAAATTACGCTACGTCATCGTGAACGATAATCATACTCTCAAAGCGGCGCTGCTGATCGGGCTTTATGCGGTCATCATCGGCTATACCGACAACCATGTCCGCGTTATCGCTAACGAAATCGGGCTATGGCAATTTCACCTCATGCGGACCGCGATGGCGGCGGTGGCGCTGGCGCTCGCGGCGCCGATCCTGGGTTTGCGGCTGCGGCCGGTGAACGCGCGGGCGGTGGCGGCGCGCTCGGCGGTGCATGGCGTGGCGATGATGTGCTATTTCGGCGCGCTGGGCTTCTTGCCGGTGCCGCAGGTCTCGGCCGGGCTCTTCACCGCGCCGATCTTCGTGCTGCTGATTTCGCGCTTCGTCTATGGCGCGCAGATCGGGCCGGTGCGGATGATCGCGGTGGGCCTCGGCTTTGCCGGGGTGCTGATGATCCTCGGGCCGCAGGTGATGAACATCGGCCCGGCGGCGGCGGTGCCGGTTCTGGGCGGCGCGCTTTATGCGCTGGGCAATATCGCGCTGCGCGAATGGTGCCCGCAGGAAAGCGCGACGACCATGACGGCGGGGTTCTTCGCCGCGATGGGGGTTTTCGGGCTGATCGGCATGGGCCTGACCGCGGCCTTTAACATGCCCTTCGAGGCGGGGTATCTCCTACGCGGGCCGGCCTGGCCCTCGGGCACGGCGCTGTGGTGGATCGCGGTGCAGGCGGTGGGCTCGCTCGTCGCGGTGGGGCTGATGGTGCGCGGCTATCAGCTCACCGAACCCTCGCGCGCCTCGATCTTCGAATATGTCGCGCTGCCGGCGGCGGCGCTCTGGGGCTGGGTGCTCTTTGGCGAGGCGCCGCTGGCGCGCGAATGGCTCGGAATGGGGCTGATCTGGCTGGCGGGGCTCCTCATCGTGCTGCGCGGGCGCTAAGGTCGCGCCATGATCATCTCGCGCGGGCGCCGCTTCATCTTTGTCCATATCCCGAAAACCGGGGGCACGGCGCTCAGCCTTGCGCTCGAGGCGCGGGCGATGGCCGATGACATCCTGATCGGCGATACCCCAAAAGCGCGCCGCCGTCGGGCGCGGATTGCGGGCGCGCAAACCGCCGGGCGGCTTTGGAAACACAGCACGCTCGCCGATGCGCTTGGCCTTTATACCGAAGCCGAGGCGCGGGCCTGGTTCACCTTCACGCTGGTGCGCAACCCCTGGGACCGGATGGTGAGCTATTACCATTGGCTGCGCGCGCAGAGTTTCGTCCACCCGGCGGTCGCGCTCGCCAAGGAGACCGAGTTCCCGGCCTTTCTCGCCGCGCCGCTGACGCGGGCGAGCTTTGCCGCCGCGCCTTACGGGAGCTACCTGCGCCTGCCGGGCGGGCCGGAGGCGGGGCAGTTTCTGCGCCTTGAGCATCTCGAGGAGGATGCCGCCGCGCTCGAGGCGCATCTGGGCTTTCGGGTGACGCCACTGCGGCGCGCCAATGCGTCGGCGCGCGCGCGCGACTGGCGCCGCTATTACAGCGACGCGGATGCGGCGCTGCTGGCCGAGATCTGTGCCGAAGATATCGCGCGTTTTAAGTATTCTTTCTGACTGGTTACCGCGCTCCCGGGGATTGCGCGCGCGCCGCGCAACAATCGCGCCGATCGGCCAAAATTGCGCGGGGCAGGGGCGACAGTGCCTGAATTGCGCCTTAATCAAGCCGCGAAAAATCCCTTTGAATCACCCGAAATGGCCCCATCAGGAAACGCGCCGGGGCCGCCCGGGACCAACGAGGGAAACAAGCGATGTTCGGACTGTCTGCTGCCAAACGCGCCCGTATCTGGGAAGACGACGCCGCTTTCGACGGGTTCATCGCCGAGCAATGGATCGGGGCCGCCTCGGGGCTGGGTCAGGCCGAGGGCCTCGTCGCCGGCACCCGGATCGCCACCGCGATGGGCTGGCGCCCGGTCGAGGCGATGGCCGCGGGCGATAGGGTGATGACCTTCGATCACGGCCTGCGCCCGGTGGTTTCGGTCACGCGCTGCCAGCTCTGGACCGGCACCAGCCCTTGCCCGCGCCATCTGATGCCGCTCGCGGTGCCGACCGGCGCGCTGGGCAACGGCTCGCCGATGCTGCTCCTGCCCGAACAGAATGTGCTGGTCGAAAGCGATCTCGCCGAGAGCGTCTTTGGCGACCCCTTCGCGCTGATCCCCGCTGCCGCGCTCGAAGGCTTCCGCGGCATCGACCGGATCACGCCGCACCAGCGCGTCGAAGTGATCGTGCTGCACTTCGAGGAAGATGAAGTGATCTACGCCAATGGCACTGGGATGATCCATTGCGGCTCGGTCCATGGCACCACCGTCACCAACCTCTTCGATGACAGCGCGCTCTACTCGGCGCTGCCGCTCGACATGGCGCGCGCGATCGTCAAATCGCTGGGCGAGGCGGAGGGCGCGCTCGTCTGAGCGCCCCGCCAAACGCGCGAGACCAAATGAAAAGCCGGGCCCAGGGGCCCGGCTTTCAGCGTTCAAAAGGGGGGGGGCTCAGGCCGCTTTCGCAGCCTGACCCGCGCCATAGCGGCCGTAGAAGCTCTCGCCCGTCGCCGCCAGATCGCGCAAGAGCGCCGGCGTCTCGAACCGCGCCCCGAAGCCCGCGGTGAGATCGTCGCAGATCTCGACCGCGCGCGCGGCACCCAGGATATCGAGCCAGGAGAACGGGCCGCCCGACCAGGGCGCGAAGCCCCAGCCCAGGATCGCGCCGACATCGCCTTCGCGGATATCCTCGAGCACGCCTTGTTCAAACGCGCGCACCGCCTCGAGCACCTGCGCCATCATCAGACGGTGCTGCACCTGCGCAAGCTCGGGCTGCTCGGCGGCCTCGGGGTATTGGGCGGCAAGCCCCTCCCAGAAATCGCCGCGCTTGCCGGCCTCGTCATAGGTGTAGAAGCCCGCCTTGTTCTTGCGCCCGAGGCGGCCTTCGCCGGCCATCCAGAACAGCACCTCATCGACCGCCGCATCCGGGTAGGCCTCGCCCATCGCCGCCTTGGTCGCCTTGGCGATCTTCACGCCGAGGTCGATCGAGGTTTCATCGACGAGTTGCAGCGGCCCGAGCGGCATGCCCAGAAGCTTCGCCGCATTCTCGATCAAGGTCGGCGAGACGCCCTCGGCGACCATGCGGATCCCCTCGTTGATATAGGGGATGATGCAGCGGTTGGCGTAGAAGAAGCGCGCGTCGTTGACCACGATCGGGGTCTTCTTGATCTGGCGCACGAAATCGAGCGCCTTGGCGACCGCGACCGGCCCGGTCTGCTCGCCCTTGATGATCTCGACAAGGAGCATCTTGTCGACCGGCGAGAAGAAGTGGATGCCGATGAATTGCTCGGGGCGGGCCGAGGCCTTGGCGAGCATCGAGATCGGCAGGGTCGAGGTGTTGGTCGCGAAGACCGCATCGGCGGGGATCACGGCTTCGGCCTGCGCGGTGACGCCGGCTTTCACGGTCGGGTCCTCGAACACCGCCTCGACGATCAGATCACAGCCCGCGAGCGCGGCGTAATCGGTGGTCGCGGTGATCTTGGCGAGCAGGGCTTCCTTCTGCTCCTCGGTGGCCTTCTTGCGGCTGATCGCCTTGTCCATCAGCCCGGTCGAATAGGCCTTGCCGCGGTCCGCCGCCTCCTGAGCCGCGTCGATCAGCACCACCTCGATGCCGGCCTTGGCCGAGACATAGGCGATGCCCGCGCCCATCATGCCGGCGCCGAGGATGCCCACCTTCTTCACCGTCTGATCGGCGACGGCGGGGCGGTTCGCGCCCTTCTCCAGCGCTTCCTTGTTGATGAAGAGCGAGCGGATCATCGCCGTCGAGGAGGGGTTCATCAGAACCTTGGTGAACCAGCGCGCCTCGATCTTGAGCGCCTGATCGAAGGGCACGAGCGCGCCTTCATAGACCGCCGAGAGGAGCGCCTTGGCCGCCGGATAGACGCCCATGGTCTTGCCATGGACCATGGCGCTGGCGCCGACGAAGGTCATGAACCCCGCCGGATGATAGGGCGCGCCGCCGGGCATCTTGTAGCCCTTCGCGTCCCACGGCTTGACGAGATCCGCGTCCGAGGCGCCCAGAACCCAGGCCTTGGCCGCCGCCACCGGATCCTCGACCACCTCGTCGACGATCCCCGCCGCGCGGGCCTTCTTCGGGTCGGAGAGCTTGCCCTCGAGCAGGAACGGCGCCGCGACCATCGCGCCCATCTTGCGCACGAGCCGCGTGGTGCCCCCGGCGCCCGGGAAGATCCCGACCATGATCTCCGGCAGGCCGATCTTGGCCTTCGGGTTGTCGGCGGCGAAGATCCGATGGGTGGAGAGCGGCAGCTCGAGCCCGATGCCGAGCGCGGTGCCCGGCAGCGCCGCCGCGATCGGCTTGCCCCCTTTCAGCGTCTTCGGGTCCATGCCCGCGCGCTCGATCTTGCGCAGCACCTTGTGCATCTGCATCACGCCCGCGAAGATCGCCTCGGCGCCGCCTTCGCGCATCTGCGCGATGACGTTGAGATCCATGCCGCCGGCGAAATCCTTCTTGCCGGAGGTGATCACGACGCCCTTCACGGCCGCATCGGCCAGCGCCTGATCGATGAAGCTGTCAAGGAGCGCAAAGCCCTCGAGGCTCATCACGTTCATCGATTTGCCGGGCACGTCCCAGGTGATGACGGCCACGCCATCGGCGCCGAGTTCGTAGGTAAAATCAGCCATTTGTCTCTCCCCAGACTCAGACGCGTTCAATGATCGTGGCGGCGCCCATCCCGGACGCGATGCACAGCGTGGCGAGGCCCATCGACAGGTCGCGCCGCTCGAGCTCATCGAGCAGCGTGCCGATGATGATCGCGCCGGTGGCGCCGAGCGGGTGGCCCATCGCCATCGCGCCGCCGTTCACGTTCACCTTGTCGGGCGAAACGTCGAAGGCCTGCATGAAGCGCAGCACCACCGAGGCGAAGGCCTCGTTGACCTCGAAGAGATCGAGATCCTTGATCGAGAGGCCCGAGTCCTTGAGGATCTTCTCGGTGACCGGCACCGGGCCGGTGAGCATGATCGTCGGGTCGGTGCCGATCTTGGCGGTGGCGCGGATCCGCGCGCGCGGCTTGAGCCCGTGGGCCTCGCCGAATTCCTTCGAGCCGATCAGCACCGCCGCCGCGCCATCGACGATCCCCGAGGAGTTGCCGGCGTGGTGGATGTGGTTGACCGCCTTCAGATGCGGGTATTTCAGCATCGCCACCTTGTCGAAACCGGGCATCATCTCGCCCATGTCCTTGAACGAGGGCTTGAGCTTGGCGAGGTCTTCGACCTGGGTGCCGGGGCGCATGTATTCATCGCGGTCGAGGATCACGAGGCCGTTCTGGTCGAGAACCGGCACGATCGACTTGGCAAACCGGTTGTCGGCCCAGGCCTCCGCCGCGCGGCGCTGGCTTTCCACGGAGAGCGCATCGGCCTGCTCGCGGGTGAAGCCGTATTCGGTCGCGATGATATCGGCCGAAATGCCCTGCGGAACGAAATAGGTCTTCATCGCGAGCGAAGGGTCGACGGCGATCGCCGCGCCATCCGAGCCCATCGCGACCCGGCCCATCATCTCGACGCCGCCGGCGATATAGGCCTGGCCCGCGCCGCCCTTGACCTGGTTGGCGGCAAGGTTCACCGCCTCCATGCCCGAGGCGCAGAACCGGTTGATCGCGAGGCCGGGGATCCGCTCATCGAGATCGGAGAGCAGCACCGCCGAGCGCGCGAGGCACCCGCCCTGTTCGCCGACCTGGGTGACATTGCCCCAGATCACGTCTTCGACCGCATGGCCCTCGAGGCCGTTGCGTTCCTTGACCGCGTTCAGAAGCCGCGCCGAGAGCGCCACCGAGGTGACTTCATGCAGGCTTCCATCCGGGCGGCCCTTGCCGCGCGGCGTGCGGCACGCGTCATAGATATAGGCTTCGGTCATCTTTCCTCCTCAGGCCCGGTCCGCAGGGTTGCCGGGCATCATGTCATAAGGGTGTTGCCAGCCCGGCAGCGCCGCGATGCGGTCGAGCCAGGCCGAGATGGCGGGGAAATCTTGCCGCGCGAACCCGAAGGGCTCGGGGTAGTAGAGATAGGAACAGCAGGCGCAATCGGCGAGCGTCGGGCCCGCGCCGACCATCCAGTCGCGGGTCGCGAGATGGGTCTCGAGCGTGGCGAGCGCGGCCTTCACCCGCCCGCCGAGCCAAGCGATCGCGCCTTCGGGGCGCTTCGCCTCGGGCAGGAAATTCATCATGAAGCGCTGCGCGCCGAACTGCGAGCTGCCCTTGTGGTTATCCCAGAAGAGCCAGCGCATCACCTCGGCGCGCTCGCCCGGCGCGCCCATCAGCTTGCCGGTCGCCTCGGCGACATGGAGCTGAATCACGGCCGATTGGCTGAGCACCAGATCGCCCTCGACGAAGACCGGCGCCTCGCCCATCTCGTTGAGCGCGAGATAGTCGGGCCGCCGCGTCTCGCCGCCGAAGAAATCGACAAAGACCGGCTCCCAGGGGTAGCCCGCAAGCGTCATCGTCAGCGCGGCCTTGTAGGCGTTGCCCGATTCCCCGAAGCAATAAAGTTTGGCGGTCATGCTGATCCCTCCCAAGATCCCGGGCATATTGCCACGAACTGACGCGAACGTAAGGCCCCCGCGCCCGAGATGGCGCAACGTCATATCGGCGTGTCGCTGCGTCCAGTCTGGGGATTTGCGTATTTTTGCCAAGAAGAAACGCAGCGTAGGGCTTTGTTAACCAAGTTTGGCGAAGCTGGGGGCGCGGTACAGGCGGGCGCGCCGATGACCGCCCAAGGAGAAGCCGCCCCGGTCGGGAGTGAAGCTCTCATATTGGGGTTGGACCGACCCCCTCGGCCGGGGCGCACCTTTGCCCCGAAGAAAACCCGCCTGGTTTCTTCTTGGCAAAAATACGCAAATTCGACGCCGGGGCAGGCGGGCGCTCAGGCCTTGCGATCCTCGAGCTCGGCCTTGAACAGCCGCAGCCGCGCGGTCAGGTTCTCGTGATGGGTGACCGAGTTGAAATGCTCGAAGAGGAACACGAGCGCCTCATCCGCGCTCAGCCCCGCCTCGGCGGCAAAGCGTTGCAGCGTGCGGTAGGCGTCATTGGTCATCGAGACCGGAAAGCGGCGGGTCATGCGCAGGCGTTTGGGCATCAGTCCTCCGGGGATTGGTGGGAGACGCGCACGCGCTCGGTGGTTTGCGCGCCCGGGATCGCGAGGCCCGAGAGCCAGCCGTGGCGGCCCTCGATGCCCCATTGCTGCACCGGGGTGAAGGGCGCCGAGGCGGGCAGCGAGCCCGAGGTCAGCTCGATCGCATCCGAGCCGATCTGGCGGTAGAAGAGTGGCGTCCCGCAGGCTGCGCAAAAGCCGCGCTCGGCGAGATCGGAGCTGCGGAAGACCGCGGGGGGGCCGTGCCAGGTGACGCGGGCGGCGGCGACCTTGAGGAGGGCTGCGAAGGGGCCGCCGGTCGCGCGCTGGCACATCCGGCAATGGCAGATCGAGGCAAGCGCGGGCCCGGCCGCGAGCTCATAGCGCACCGCGCCGCATTGGCAGCCTCCGCGGACGGCGGGAAACTCGCTCTCGTCTGGGTCCATTTCGCTCTCCGTTCTGGCCTGAGCCTAGGGCCTGCGCGGCGCCGATGCCAGCGCGAAAGCGGCCCTTGAAACCGCCCCGCCCGCGCGCCTATCTCTGGGGCAGGGCCGCGCCGGCCCGGGGAGAGTGTGATGCGCAACGCGGCCCTCGTTCTGGGGATCATCGGAGGGCTGGTGGCCATGCTGGTGGGGTTTTTCGGCTACGGCTACACCGAGGTCGTGCGCAGCCATGCCGAGGTGGGCGAGATGTTCGGCCAGGTGCAGAACCCGGGCCTGATCCGCGCGGCGAGCTTTCTGGCGCCGATGATGGCGATCGCGGGGGGCGCGATGGCGAAGATCCGCGCGCTCTGGGGCGGGGGGCTGATGCTCGCGGGCGGGGCGCTTGTCTGGTATGCCTTCGGCTTTGGCGCCTTCACCATGTTCCCGATCGGATTTTGCCTGCTCGGCGGGGTGCTCGCGATTGCGGCGGGCAAGCCGGATGAGGCGAAGGCGCATTTTTGAAGGGGCTGTGCGGGACGAAGCCGCCGCTGGGCATCTCTGTCTAGATGTCCGCTTACGAGCGTCTCGAGGCTACACTGGCTGCCGTAATCTTGCCCGAGACCTGTATTAAGAGGATGACTGTGAAGATGTTTTGAGGCCAGTGATGAACGATCATAAGCACGAAGTTCATGGAATTATGTGCGGACACGTGCACACCAACGAACGCCCCCTTAGACTGATCGAACATGGTCCAGAGGGTCAATGGGACTTCATGTGCGGTGAGCATGACCACGATACTCAAGAAGCAATAGATGCGGCAGTTGTGGTTTGTAAGAGCTGTGCAATGACTGGCTATCTCTTGCCACTCAAAGTGCAAGAGTTGCCTGCCAACCATATTGCAGAACTCGATGCACAAACGGAGAGTTGGAACGTCCGAGAAATGACCGCTGAAGAGATTGCGGAATACTACGAGGATTGAGAGAACATCGAAGCAAAAAAGGCTGAATTTGAAATTAGGTGAATTGTTGTTTCAACAGGGGGCCTTCCGAAACAGCCATTCGTGCACTCCGCAGCATTCTGTACTCTGGGCTCGGAGCGGTCATTCCCCCCCAAAAAACGCAAACGGCGCCCCTTGGGGCGCCGCTGTCGTCTCTGTCGATCCGATCAGAACTGATCGACGCTCAGCGCCATGACCGGGTCCGCGCCGCTTTCGATCCGCGCCAGGTGCATCGCGCAGGCCGGCATCTGCCGCGCCATGTAATAGCGGCCGGTGGCGATCTTGCCCTCGTAGAAGGCGGTATCGCTCGCGCCGGTGTCGAGCGCCGCATAAGCCGCCTTCGCCATCCGCGTCCACATCAGCCCGAGGCAGACATGGCCCATCAGATGCATGAAGTCATAGCTGCCCGAGAGCGCCGCATTCGGGTTCTTCATGCCGTTTTGCATGAAGAACATCCCCGCCGCCTGAAGCTGCTTCGAGGCCGTCTTCAGCGCATCGGTGAAGGGCGCCATCCGCGCGTCGGCGTCATGGGCCTTGCACTCGGCCTTGACCATCTCGAAGAAGGCCATGACATGCTTGCCGCCATCCTGCGCGAGCTTGCGGCCCACGAGGTCGAGCGCCTGCACGCCGTTCGCGCCCTCATAGATCATCGTGATCCGCGCATCGCGCGCGAATTGCGACATGCCCCATTCCTCGATGTAGCCGTGCCCGCCATAGACCTGCTGGGCGAGCACCGCGGTCTCGAAGCCCTTGTCGGTCAGGAAGCCCTTGAGCACCGGCGTCATCAGCGAGATCAGCCCCTCGGCCGCCGCGTCATCGGCCTTGTGCGCGCGGTCGATCAGCGAGGCGCCCCAGAAGGTGAAGGCGCGCGCGCCCTCGAGGAACGATTTCTGATCCATCAGCGAGCGGCGGATATCGGGGTGCACGATCAGCGGATCGGCCGGGCCCGCGGGGTTCTCGGTGCCGGTCACGGCGCGGCCCTGCAGACGGTCCTTGGCATAGGCGAGCGCGTTCTGATAGGCGGCCTCGGCCACCGCATAGCCTTGCAGGCCCACGCCCAGACGCGCCTCGTTCATCATCGTGAACATCGCGCGCATGCCCTTGTGCAGATCGCCCAAGAGCCAGCCCGTCGCGCCGTCATAGTTCAGCACGCAGGTCGAGTTGCCGTGGATGCCCATCTTCTCCTCGATCTTGCCGACCGAGACCGCGTTGCGCGCGCCAAGCGAGCCATCCTCGTTGACGAGGAACTTCGGCACGATGAAGAGCGAGATCCCCTTGGTGCCTTCGCCGCCGCCGGGCGCCTTGGCGAGCACCAGATGGATGATGTTCTCGGCCAGATCATGGTCGCCCGCCGAGATGAAGATCTTCTGGCCGGTGATCTTGTAGGAGCCGTCGTCCTGCGGCTCGGCCTTGGTGCGCATCATCCCAAGGTCGGTGCCGCAATGCGGCTCGGTCAGGTTCATCGTCCCGGTCCATTCGCACGAGACCATCTTCGGCAGATATTTCGCCTTCTGCTCGGGCGTGCCATGCGCGTGGATCGCCGAATAGGCGCCATGCGTCAGGCCCTGATACATGTTGAACGCCATGTTGGCCGAGACGAACATCTCGCCCACCGCGCAGTTGAGCACATAGGGCATGCCCTGCCCGCCATATTCCGGGTCGCAATCGAGCGCGGTCCAGCCGCCCTCCTTCATCGCCTCGAAAGCGGCGTCAAAGCCCGTCGGCGTGCGCACGACGCCGTTTTCGAGCACACAGCCCTCGGTATCGCCCACGATATTGAGCGGCGCGAGCACTTCGGCCGAAACCTTCGCCGCGGCATCGAGGACAGCCTCGGTGAACTCGCGGTCCATCTCCTCATAGCCGGGCACACCGGCCTCGGACACTTTCAGAACCTCATGCAGAACGAACTGCATGTCCTTGGTATTGGCGTTATAAACGGGCATGTCTTCCTCCCTAAGTCAGTCTCACAGCGCGCTGCGCTCCGGGCTCTCCCCCGCCAGCGTGCGCTCGCCCCAATCGATCTGGTCGGCCAGCTCGGCAATCGCCTGGCCAAGCTCCTCGCGCTGCTGCTCCATCTCCTCCATCCGCCGCCGCGCCACTTTCAGCGTCTCGGCGAGCTGGGTCTTCTGCTGATCCCCCATCGTGTAGAGATCGAGCAGCTGGCGGATATCCTCGAGGCTGAAGCCGAAGCGCTTGCCGCGCAAGATCAGTTTCAGCCGCGCCCGGTCGCGCCGGGTGAAGAGCCGCTTCTGGCCCTCGCGGATCGGGAACAACAGTTCCTTGCTTTCGTAAAACCGCAAGGTGCGCGGCGTCACATCGAACGCGTCGCACATCTCGCGGATCGTCATCACCTCTTCAGTCATCGCTCTGCCTCTCTTGTCCCGACGTAACGCGATGCGGCAGACACAGTTTCCGCAGACACATTACAAGCTAAGTTGACGTTTGCGTCAGCGTAACGTGGCGTCACAGTGACGCTGACGTAATGTCAGGAAAAATTGACCTTGGGGTAAAGCAATTTTCAATCGGGAAATGACGCCCCGCTCCGAAAACAAAACGGGGGCCCGAGCCCCCGCTTAACCCTGCGCCAAAGCTGATTCGAACCGCTTTGGGCGTCAGGAGGACACCATTTTCGCAACATTGTCGCGCAGCGCCTTGAGGTCGGCGATCGCCACGTCGAGCTCGTTGCGCTGCTCCATCAACACGCCAAGCTGCCGGTCGGCGAGCTCGACCCAGACGCGGTTTTGCTCGTCGGTGCCCTTCTGATCATAGATCAGCAGCCATTGGCGCAGCTCCTCGAGCGAGAATCCGAACCGCCGCCCGCGCAGGATCAGCGTCATCCGGGCGATCTCGCGCGGGCCGTAGAAGCGCGATCGGCCCTCCTTTTGCGGCGAGAGAAGCTCGATATATTCGTAATAGCGCAGCGTGCGCGGCGTGACATCGAACCGCGCGCACATCTCCTTGAAGCTCAGAACATCCGCCATCTTGCGCCTCCATCCTGGCGTGCAAGCTAGACCTTGGTCGCGCGGGCTTCAACATGCTTTCCGCATGGGCAGACGTTTCGGTTCAGATCCCGTTCGCATATGCCGCAACGGAATCTCGCCCCGCGCGCGCGGCGGCCCCTTGCCCGTCCGGCGCCCGCGCGGGATAGTCGCCCGGTCACGGGCCGGAGCGGAGAAGACAGCATGACCGATTCCAGCGGGGTCTCGATGAGCCCCGAAAACGCCGCCAAACTCGATCTTGCGCGTCAGTTCATCCAGTCGATCCCGCACAGCCATGCGCTGGGCATGCTGCTCGAGGAGATCGGCGGCGGCAAGGCGGTGATCTCGATGCCCTGGGATGAGCGGCTCGTCGGCGATCCGCGCACCGGGGTGATCTCGGGCGGCGCGATCTCGGCCTTGATGGATACCTGCTGCGGGGCGGCGGTGATGAGCCACCCGGCCGCGCCCGCCGGCACCGCGACGATCGACCTGCGCATCGATTACATGCGCGCCGCCACCCCCCGCCAGCGCATCACCGCCCGCGCCGAGGTCTATCATATCACCCGCTCGGTCGCCTTCCTGCGCGCCACCGCCATCGACGAGGAGGCCGGCCTGCCGGTCGCGACCGCCACCGGCGCCTTCACCGTCGAACGTGTCAAAGGGGGCGCGAAATGAGCCGTCCGAAGCCCGAACCCGTGCAAGTGGTGAAGCAACGCCGCGATAATGCGCTCAAGATGCTGGTCTCCGGCGTGCCCTATATCCGGTTCCTCGGTATCGAGTTCGACCGCCGCGGCGACGAGCTGACCGCGACCTTGCCCTTTGACGAGAAGCTGATCGGCAACCCGATGCTGCCGGCGCTCCATGGCGGGGTGACGGCGGCCTTTCTCGAGGTCGCGGCGCTGGTGGAGCTGAGCTGGTCGATGCTGTGGGAAGATCTCGAGGCCGGGCGCTTCGATCTCACCAAGCTCGATCCCGCGCATCTGCCGCGGATGCCGAAAACCATTGATTTCTCTGTGGATTATCTGCGCTCTGGGCTGCCGCGCGATGCCTATGCCCGGGCGCGGGTGAACCGCTCGGGGCGCCGCTATGCCTCGGTTCATGTCGAGGCCTGGCAGGATAACCGCACTCGGCCCTTCGCCCAGGCGACCGGGCATTTCCTGATGCCCGCCCCCGAAGAGGGCTGAGGTGAGCCCGCCCGGACCGTCGCCCGAGGCGCCGCTCAGCCACCGCCGGATCCTCAAGATCGCGGCGCCGATCGTGCTCTCGAATGCGACGGTGCCGCTGCTCGGCCTCGTCGATACCGGCACCGTGGGCCAACTCGGCGCCGCGGCGCCGATCGGCGCGGTGGGGGTCGGCGCGGTGATCCTCTCGGCGCTCTACTGGGTCTTCGGCTTCCTGCGGATGGGCACGACCGGCCTCGTGGCCCAGGCCGCGGGCGAGGCCGACGCGGCCGAGGTCTCCGCCGGGCTCTGGCGCGCGCTGATCGTGGCCTTTCTCGCCGCGATGGCGCTCATCGCGCTGCAAGGCCCGCTCTTCTGGGCGGCGTTCCGCCTCGCGCCGGCGAGCCCCGAGGTCGAGGCGCTCGCCCGCGATTACCTCACCATCCGGATCTGGGGCGCGCCCGCCACGATCTCGCTTTACGCCTTCACCGGCTGGCTGATCGCGGTGGAGCGCACCCGCGCGGTGCTTGCGCTGCAACTGGTGATGAACGGCATGAATGTCGCGCTCGATCTGTGGTTCGTGCTGGGGCTCGGGCTCGGGGTGAAGGGGGTGGCGGTGGCGACGCTGCTCTCCGAGATCAGCGGGCTGGCTCTGGCCTTCTGGCTCGCGCGCGCGGCGCTGCGCCCGGGTGCGATGCGCCTCGCCACGCTTCTCGACCGCGCGCGGCTCGGCCAGATGGCGCGGGTCAACACCGATATCATGATCCGCTCGGTGGCGCTGCAGGGCGCCTTCACCGCGTTCACCTTCCTCGGCGCGGGGCAGGGCGACCGCACCCTCGCGGCAAACCAGATCCTGCTCCAGTTCCTGTCGATCACCGCCTATGCGCTCGACGGCTTCGCCTTCGCCGCCGAAAGCCTCGTCGGCCAGGCGGTGGGCGCGCGCGCCCCGGCCCGGGCGCGCCGCGCGGCGATCGCGACAAGCCAATGGGGTGCGGGCGGCGCCCTCCTGCTTGCCGCGCTCTTCGCGCTGGCCGGCCCCGCGATCATCGACGCGATGACCCCCGCCCCCGAGATCCGCGATACCGCGCGCCTTTACCTTCCCTGGCTCGTCGCCGCGCCGGTGATCGGCGTCGCAAGCTGGATGTTCGACGGCATCTTCATCGGCGCAACCCTGACCCGCGAGATGCGCAACACCATGCTCGCCTCGGTCGCGCTCTATGCCGCGCTCGCCGCCGCGCTGATCCCGCTTTTTGGCAATCACGGCCTCTGGGCCGCGCTGATGGGCCTCAACATCGCCCGTGCCGCGACCATGGCCGCGCTCTACCCCCGCGCCGAGGCCAAGGCCCGCCGTTGAATTTGCGTATTTGGGCCAAGAAGAAGGGGAGCGCGCGGCCCCCCTTCAACGATGTCGAAATATCCCGGGGGGCCCGGAACGGGCGGGGGCGGCGCCCCCGCCGCCGTTACCGCCCGCGGATCATTCCCATGATGTCGAGCGTCTCCTCGAGGATCGGCTGCGCGATCGCGCGGGCGCGCGCGGCGCCCTCGCTGAGCGTGCGGTCGATCTCGGCCGGGTCCGCCATCAGCCGCCCCATCTCGCGCGAGATCGGCTCGAGCTTCGCCACCGCGAGATCGGCGAGTGCGGGTTTGAACGTGCCAAAGCCCTTGCCGCCAAACTCGCCCAGCACCGCCTCCGGGCTCATGTCCGCGAGCGCGGCGTAGATATTGACGAGGTTGCGCGCTTCGGGGCGCGCCTCGAGGCCTTCCATTTCGAAGGGCAGCTCGGCCGGGTCGGTCACCGCCTTGCGGAACTTCTTCGCGATCGTGTCGGCATCATCGGTGAGGTTGATCCGGCTCGCATCCGACGGGTCGGATTTCGACATCTTCTTCGAGCCGTCGCGCAGGCTCATCACCCGCGTCGCCACCCCCTCGATCAGCGGCTCGGGCGAGGGGAAGAAATCGGTCTTGTAGTCATGGTTGAACTTCGCCGCGATATCGCGGGTCAGCTCGACATGCTGTTTCTGATCCTCGCCCACCGGCACCATCGTCGCGTGATAGGTCAGGATATCGGCCGCCATCAGCGCGGGATAGGCGAAGAGCCCGAGCGATTGTTTCTCCGCGCTCTTGCCGGCCTTGTCCTTCCACTGCGTCATGCGGTTCATCCAGCCCATCCGCGCGACACAGTTGAGAAGCCAGCCCATCTCGGCATGCGCGCTGACCTGGCTCTGATTGAAAAGCACCGAGCGCGTCGGGTCGACGCCCGAGGCGATGAAGGCCGCCGCCGCCTCGCGGGTCTGGCGCTTGAGGTCTTCGGGGTCTTGCCAGACCGTGATCGCATGCAGATCGACGAGGCAATAGATCGTCTCGATCCCCTCATCTTGCTTTTGCGCGAACCGCTTGAGGGCGCCGAGGTAATTGCCCAGCGTCAGGTTGCCCGAGGGCTGGATCCCGGAAAAGATCCGCGGTTTGAACTTGGCGTTGAGATCGGCAGGCTGGTCGGTCATGGTTTGGCTCCGGGCTGGAAAATCGGATGCCGAGGGCTTATCGCTAAAGCGCGCGGGAGGCAACCGAAGCCGCCCGCCCGGGAAGGGAGACCCCATGCGCGACGGTTATGACGAACATCCGATCAACCCCCTGCCGCCGGTGGTCTGGCTGCTGGCGATGCCGATCCTTTTGGGCGAGCTTGCCTTCGGGGCGGCGCAGGCGGGGCTTCTGGGCCCCTCCGCGATCGGTCTGCGGATGGATCTGGTGCAGCGTTTCGCCTTCGACCCCGATATCGCGCGGGCGATGGTCGAGCAGGGCGTCTACCCGTGGTGGCATGTGATGCGCTTTGTGACCTATCCGTTCGTTCATGGCTCGGTGACCCATGCGCTGATGGTGCTCGTGTTCATCCTGGCGCTGGGCAAGATGGTGGGCGAGATCTTCGCGGGCTGGGCGGTGGCGGCGGTGTTCCTCGGCGCGAGCGTGGTGGGCGCGCTGGTCTACACGGCGGTGCCCTTCGCGCAGGGCGCGCTCTTTGGCGGCTACCCGGGCGCCTATGGGCTGGTGGGCGCCTTCACCTGGCTCCTGTGGATGCGGCTGGCGCAATCGCGCGCGCCGACGGGGCGGGCGTTTTCGCTGATCGCGGCGCTGATGGGGATCCAGCTTCTCTTCGGGCTGATCTTCGGCGGCCGCCCGGACTGGATCGCCGATTTCTCCGGTTTCGCGGCGGGCTTCGGGCTCAGCTTCGTGGTGGCGCCGGGCGGATGGCGGCACCTGCTGGCGAAGCTGCGCGCGCGCTGATCAGCCCGCCTTGCGGCGCAGGAACCGGCGCAGATCGCCCGTGCGATAGGCGCCAATGAGCGCGCCGAGGCCGAAATAGACCGCGATCCCCGAGCCGCAGAGCAGCCCGAGCGCGCCCCAGCGCGCGCCGCGCTCGGCCAGCATCGGCGCGAGCCAATCGGCGGTCATCCAGAGCTGCGCCCCCATCGCGGCCGAGGCCGCCACGATCCGCCACAGCCGCGCCCAGAACCGCGCATCGGGCCGCGCGGCCTCGCCCATGTGGCGCGCCCCCCACCAGAGCTGGCCGACCATCACCCAGCCCGAGACGGTGGTGGCCAGAGCCGCCGCCATGAAGCCCATCACCGGCATCATGCCCACCGCAAAGCCCGCGTTCACGATCATCGACACCACCGCGAAATAGAACGGCCGGCGGGTATCCTCGCGCGCGTAGTAGAGCGGCTGGAGCACCTTTTGCAGCACGAAAGCCGGCAGCCCGAGCCCATAGGCCGCGAGCGCGAGCGCCGTGGCGGTGGTATCCTCCGCCCGCCACGCGCCGCGGTCGTAGAGCACCGAGATCAGCTCTTGCGAGATCACCACCAGCGCCACCGCCGAGGGCAGCGTCAGGAAGAGCGCAAACTCCGCCCCGCGCGAGAAGCTCTCGCGCCCGGCGGCGTGATCGCCCGCGCGCAATTGCCGCGAGAGCGCGGGCAGAAGCACCGTGCCGATCGCGATGCCCACGACGCCGAGGGGGAGCTGATAGAGCCGGTCGGCGTAGCTCAGCCAGGCGACCGCGCCCTCGGTGAAGGAGGCGACCTGGCGCCCGACGAGAAGGTTGATCTGCACCACCCCCCCGGCCAGAACCGCGGGCCCCGCAATGATCAGCAAGCGCCGCAGATCCGGGGTCATCCGCGGAATGCCCGGCAGCAGCGTATAGCCGAGCCTATGCGCCGAGACCCAGGTGAAGGCGAATTGCGCCACCCCGGTGACCGGCACCGTCCAGGCGAGCGTGAGCCCCATATCCCAGCCAAAGACCGCCGCCAGCCACATCGCGAGGATGAACAGCAGGTTCATCAGCACCGGCACCAGCGAGGCCTCGGTGAAATGGCCAAAGGCGTTCAAGACCCCGGAGAGGAGCGCCACGAGCGAGATGAAGAGGATATAGGAAAAGCCGATCTGGCCATAGAGGACCGCCAGCCCGAACCGCTCATCGCCCGCAAACCCCGCCGCCATCGCCCAGACCAGCCAGGGCATCGCCAGCGTGCCGATCACGGTGAAGATCATCAAAACCGCCGAAAGCCCCTTGAAGGCGTCTTTCGCAAAGCCCTGCGGGTCGTCGCCCGCCTCGAGCTTCTTGGCGAACATCGGCACGAAGGCCATGTTGAAGGCGCCCTCGGCGAAAAACCGGCGGAACATGTTGGGCAGCGAAAACGCCACCAGGAAGGCCTCGGCCACCGGGCCCGAGCCGAGATAGGCCGCGATCATCATGTCGCGGGCAAAGCCGAGGAAGCGGCTCCCCAGCGTCCACAGCCCCACCGTCAGGAAGCCGCGCAGCAAGCGGATCGGCTGCATTCAGTTGCCCGCCCGTTTCGCGCCCGAGGTGATCGCCTCGCGCAGGCGCTTGTCGAGCGCCTCTTGCTTCGATTTCGCGTGCAACTTCAGGCCGAACATGTCCTTGACGTAGAAGGTGTCGACCACCTGCGCGCCATAGGTCGCGATCACGGCCGAGGCGATATAGATGTTCGAGGTCGCGAGCGCGCGGGTCAGGTCATAGAGCAGGCCGGGCCGGTCGCGGGTATCTACCTCGACGATCGTGTAGATATCCGAACCCTCGTTGTCGAAGGTGACATGGGTCGGGAAGCGGAACTCGCGCTCGCGCTTCTTGAGCTTGTCGCGGTCCTTGAGCGCGTCGCGCGCCACCACCTCGCCCTTCAGCGTCTTGTCGATCATCTGGCGCAGCCGCGGCAGGCGGGCGGCCTCATAGGGGTGGCCCTCGGCATCCTGGATCCAGAAGACCGCGGTCGCATAGCCGTCCTTCGAGGTATAGGTGCGCGCATCGACCACGTTGGCGCCCACGAGCGCCAGCGCCCCGGCGAGCCGCGAGAAGATCCCCGGGTGATCGGCCAGCGCAAAGGCCGCGCGGGTCGCGTCATGGTCGGGGTCGGGGTGCAGGTCGATGCGGATCTCGTTATCGCCCAGATCGCGCAAGAGCTCGGCAAAGATCACATGGGTCTCGGTCGAGAGCCCCTGCCAATAGGGGTCGTAATGGCGCGCAGCCTCGGCGCGCAGATCCTTCGCCTCCCAGGCCCCGAGCGCCTCGCGCAGCGCGCGCTTGGCGTCGTTCGAGCGTTGCTCGCGGTTGACCGCCTCGAGCCCATGTTCGAGCGCGCGCGCGGTATCGGAATGCAGCCGCCGGATCAGCGTGGCCTTCCAGTTGTTCCAGACATCGGGCCCGACGCCGCGGATATCGCACACCGTCAGCACCGTCAGCAGATCGAGCCGGCGCTTCGATTTCACCAGCTTGGCGAAATCGCGGATCGTGCGCGGGTCGGAGAGATCGCGTTTTTGCGCCACATCGGACATCAGGAGGTGATGGCGGATCAGCCATTCCACCGTCTCACATTCCTCGGCGTTCAGCCCGAGCCGCGGGGTGATCTTGCGCGAGATCTGCGCGCCGAGGATCGAGTGATCCTCCGGCCGGCCCTTGCCGATATCATGGAGCAGGAGCGCCACATAAAGCACCCGCCGGCTGACGCCCTCTTTCAGGATATGCGAGCTCAGCGGCAGCTCTTCGACCAGCTCGCCGCGCTCGATTTGCGCGAGCGTCGAGACCACCTGGATCGTGTGTTCGTCCACCGTGTAGCTGTGATACATGTTGAACTGCATCATCGCCACGATCGGCTCGAATTCGGGGATGAAGGCCGAGAGCACGCCAAGCTCGTTCATCCGGCGCAGGCTGCGCTCGGGGTTGCCGTGCTTGAGCAGCAGATCGAGGAAGATCCGCTGCGCCTCGCGGTTCTCGCGCACTTCGTCGTCGATCAGATCGAGATGGGCCGAGATGATCCGCATCGCATCGGGGTGGATCAACATGCCGGTGCGCAGCGCCTCCTCGAAGATGCGCAGCAGGTTGAGCGGATCGGCGAGGAAGGCGCGCTTGTCGGAGACGCTGATCCGGCCGTTATCGTCCAGAAACGGCGCCTTGAGCGGCTTGCGGCGGCGGAAGAGCCGCTTGAGCACCGGCGGGCGCTTGACGTGCTGGGCCTCGAGCGCGGTGAGGAAGATCCGCGTCACCTCGCCCACCACCGTCGCGTGGCGGAAATAGGCCTGCATGAAGACCTCGACCGCGCGGCGCCCGGCGGTATCGGCATAGCCCATCCGCGCGGCCACCTCGACCTGCATGTCGAAGGTGAGCTGATCGGCGGCGCGATGCGCGATCAGGTGCAGATGGCAGCGCACCGCCCAGAGGAAATCCTCCGCGTCGCGGAAGCGCTGATATTCCTCGGCGGTGAAGACCCCGAGCGGCACGAGCTCGGCCGCCTTGTGCACGCCGTGGATGTATTTCGCGATCCAGTAGAGGGTTTGCAGGTCGCGCAGCCCGCCCTTGCCCTCCTTGACATTGGGCTCGAGCACATAGCGCTGGCCGCCCTGGCGGCGATGGCGCTGGGCGCGCTCCTCGAGTTTCGCCTCGATGAATTCCGGCCCGGTGGTGCGGAAGAGATCGTTGCGCAGCCGGTCCTCGAGCTGGGCCGCGAGCGCGCTGTCGCCGCCGACGAGGCGTTGCTCGAGAAGCGCGGTGCGGATCGTGATGTCCTCGCGCCCGAGCCGCAGGCAATCGTCGATCGTGCGCGAGGCATGGCCGACCTTGAGCTTGAGATCCCACAGCATGTAGAGCATCGATTCGATCAGCGCCTCGGCCCAGGGGGTGATCTTCCAGGGCGTCAGAAACAGCAGATCGACATCGGAGGCTGGCGCCATTTCGGCGCGGCCATAGCCCCCCACCGCCAGCACCGCGAGGCGCTCGGCCTCGGTCGGGTTGGCGAGCGGATGCAGCTTCGTGCGCGCCACATGCATCACCGCGCGCACGATCCCGTCGGTCATCAGCGCATAGTGGGCGACGGTCTCGCGCGCCGAGCGCGGATGGCCGCGGAAATCGGCCTCGATCCAGGCGGTGGCCTCCTCGCGGGCGCGGTTCAGGAAAGCGACCGTTTCGGCGCGCAGCGCGCGCGCATCGGCCTCGGGGCTCAGCGCGGTCTCGAGCGTTGCGATCAGCGCGTCATGAGACAGAAGCAACGGCGCCCCGGCGATTGCCGGGGCGGAAAGGGGCGTATCGGTCACGGTCTTGCCATTCGCTGAGAAGCCTCGGGAGCGCGGTCAGCGCGGGGGCCGCCCGCGCCGCCGCAAGGGGGGGGCGGGGTCAGAACCCCGCGCCGCCAAAGGAGCGGGGGGCGGGGTCGATCACCACGGCCTGGCCCGCGCGGACCTCGGCGATGGCGAGGCCACGCTCGTTGGTGCCATCGGGGCGCAGCCGGAAGATGCCGTTGACGCCCACAAAGCCCGCGCCCTGGGTCAGCGCCGAGCGGGTCAGCGCGCTCTGATTGCCCGATTTGACCAGCGCGCCGATCGCGGCGATGCCGTCATAGGAGAGCCCGGCGATCGAATGCGGCGCAGCGCCGAACGCGGCCTGGAAGCGCGACTGGAACTGTTGGTTGAGCGCCGGATCGGGCAGCGCGAACCAGCCGCCCTGGGTGCCCGGCAGCGAGAGCGTCGCGGTCGGGATATCCCAGCGCGTCAGGCCGAGGAACTTGGTCTTCGCCGGGTCGACGCCCTGCTCAGGCAGAAGCTGCGTCAGCAACGGCAGCGCGCCCGCGGTCCGCGCGGTCATGAACAGCGCATCGACATCGCCCGCCTTGACGCGCGCCGCGATCCCCGGGACCGCATCGACCACGCCTTGTTGCGAGAACGGATAGGTCGCGGTGCCCACGATCTGCCCGCCCGAGCGCGACACCGCCGCCTGAATGGCGCGCGCGCCGATCTCGCCGGCGGTGGTCTGCTCGTTGACGATCATCACCCGTTTCTTGCCCTGCGAGACCGCATAGCTCGCCAGCCGGTTGGCGGTGTTCGGGAAGGTCAGGCCGAGCACGAAGAGGTTGCCCCCCGCGATATCGGTGTTGTTCGAGAAGGAGAGCACGTTGACATCGCGGCTCGCGACGGCCACGGCGGCGGCGTTGGCCTCCTCGGCGAAGACCGGCCCGAGGATGATCTTGGCGCCGTCATCGACGGCTTTCGAGGCCATCTCGGCGGCCTTGCCCGCATTGCCGGCGGTGCTGTAGACGCGCAGGTCGATCTTGACGCCCTCGAGATCCGAGATCGCGAGCTCGGCGGCCTGTTTGAGCGAGGCCGCGAGCGTTTCATCGCCCGAATTGCCCGAGCCCGACGGCACCAGAAGCGCCACCGGCACCGGCGCGCCCGTGTCGATCGTCTGCCCGCCGTTCGAGCCCCCGCTCGCCATCGGTTGGCAAGCCGCCAGCCATGCGGCAGACAGAAGCGCGCCGATTCTCAAGAGCGGGTTGCGGGGCTTACGTAAAGTGGCAAACATGACCGAGGCCTCTGATCCGGGGGCTGGGGTAAAATACCCGCGAACCCTAAGCGCTTCGCGGCGCGAAGTAAACGCGGCAGGTAAAGCGAAAGGCACGACAATGAGCGAAACGCACGAGGCCGGCAGGTCTTTGCCGCAACCGGGGCCGGGCGCGGGGCGAAAGCCGCTCGGGCCGGGGCTCTACTTCATTGCGACCCCGATCGGGGCCGCGCGCGACATCACCTTGCGCGCGCTCGATATTCTCGCCTCGGCGGAGATGATCGCGGCCGAAGATACCCGCACCCTGCGCCATCTGATGGAGATCCACGGCATCGCCTTGGGGGATCGTCCGCTCGTCTCCTATCACGATCATAACGGCGCCACCGCCCGCCCGCGGATCCTGCGCGCGCTGGAGGAGGGCCGCTCGGTCGTCTATGCCTCCGAGGCGGGCACGCCGCTCGTTGCGGATCCGGGCTATCAGCTCGGCCGCGCGGCGATCGAGGCGGGTGTGCCGGTCTTTGCCGCGCCCGGCCCCTCCGCAGTGCTGGCGGCGCTGACCGTCTCGGGCCTGCCCTCGGATCGCTTCCTCTTCGCGGGCTTCCCGCCAAACACCGCGAGTGCGCGGCGCAAATGGCTCAAGGAGTTCGCGGCGATCCCGGCAACGCTGATCTTTTATGAATCGCCCAAGCGCGTCAGTGAAATGTTAACCGATCTTGTGACAACCTTCGGAACAGATCGACAGGCGGCGGTCTGCCGCGAGTTGACGAAGAAATTTGAAGAGGTGCGCCGCGGGACGCTGTCGGAACTGGCAGAGGCATTCGCGGGGCAAAGCCCGAAGGGCGAGTTCGTGGTGCTGATCGATCGCCCCCGCGGGCGACAGGCCGGGCCAGAGGATGTGGAGGCCGCGCTGCGGGAAAGACTGGCGCGGATGAGTGTGAAAGATGCGGCGGCAGAGGTGGCCGAAGCGTTGGGTCTGCCCCGGCGCGAGATCTACCAGGCCGCTTTGGCGATGGAGAAGGACGAATGAGCGGAGCACGATCCTACTACGCCGGCCTCGCCGCCGAAGGGCAGGTGGCCAATCTCTATGAGCGTGCCGGCCACCGAATCGCGGCACATCGCTGGCGTGGGAGATACGGCGGCGAAATCGATCTGATCGCGCGCGACGGAGACACGGTGATCTTCGTCGAAGTGAAGCAAGCCAAGACCCACGCCTGGGCGGCCGAACGCCTCTCGCAGCGGCAGATGCAGCGGATCTGCCTGTCGGCCGAAGAGTTCATCGCGCGGGAATTTGGCGCGGCAAACATCAATGTGCGGTTCGATCTCGCGCTCGTCGATGAGATGGGCCGAATTGAAATTCTCGAGAACGCGTATCACGGCAACTGAGGCGCGATTGCATCGCTGTGCCGAACCGGGCATCAAGGACGCAACGAAAGGGGGCGCCCATGGCCTTGAAAGTTGCAATCCAGATGGATCCGATCGCATCCATCAATATCAACGCCGACAGCACCTTCCGCCTGGCGGAGGAAGCGCAGGCGCGGGGGCACGAGCTCTTTTACTACACGCCGGACAAGCTCATCTACCGCGAGGGCAAGGTTCTGGCGCGGGGCTGGCCGCTGACGGTGCGTCGCAAGATTGGCGATCATTTCACGCTGGGTGACGAAGCCGAGGTGGATCTGGCGGGGTTCGATGTCGTGTGGTTGCGGCAGGATCCGCCCTTCGACATGGGCTATATCACGACGACGCATGTGCTCGAGCGGATCCATCCGCAGACGTTGGTCGTCAATGACCCGTTCTGGGTGCGCAACTCGCCCGAGAAGCTGCTCGTTCTGAATTTTCCCGATCTGACGCCGCCGACCCTGATCGCGCGCGATCTCGAGGCGATTCGCGCCTTCAAGGCGGAGCATGGCGACATCATCCTCAAGCCGCTTTACGGCAATGGCGGGGCGGGTGTGTTCCGGCTCGATCCGAACGACCGCAATCTCGCCTCGTTGCACGAGCTTTTTACCGGCATCAACCGCGAGCCTTTGATCGCGCAGAAATATGTTCCGGCGGTGGTGCAGGGCGACAAGCGGATCATCTTGGTCGATGGCGAGCCGGTTGGCGCGATCAACCGGGTGCCGGCGGCGGGGGAGACGCGCTCCAACATGCATGTCGGCGGGCGGCCCGAGAAGGTCGGCCTGAGCGCGCGGGATCGCGAGATCTGCGCAGCGATCGGGCCGGTCTTGCGCGAAAAGGGACAGATCTTTGTCGGCATCGATGTGATCGGCGACTGGCTGACCGAGATCAACGTGACCTCGCCCACCGGCATTCAGGAGCTTGAGCGCTTCGATGGCGTCAACATCGCCGAGAAGATCTGGCAGGTGATCGAAGCCAAGCGGGCCGCGATGTGAGCCGGCGGCAGGCGCTTCTCAACGGTCTGCTGCGGCTGACCGCGAAGCGCTATTTCGCCCGGGTGACCGATCCGCGGCAGGCGCGCCTTGATATGGAGCGCGCCTGTGCGCGGATGTTGCGCGCCCCGCCGGGTACGGTGGTCGTCGCGGTGCCGATCGGGCCGGGCGGGGCGGTGTCGATCCGCTCCGGGCGGGGGCAGGCCTCGGGCAAGATCTGTCTCTATTTTCATGGGGGCGGCTATATATCGGGCTCGCCGCAGACCCATACCCCAATGGTTGCGCGTCTTTCGCGGCTGGCGCGGGTCGAATGTGTCGTGCCGCGCTATCGGTTGGCGCCCGAGGCGCCCCATCCAGCCGCCTTCGAGGATGCGATCGCGGCCTGGCGGGACCTGCGGGCGCGGGGCTATGGGCGGCGCGATATCGTGATCGGCGGCGATAGCGCGGGGGGCGGGCTGGCGCTCGCGCTTCTTGCGCGGCTGTGCGAGACGGGCGAAGCCCCGGCGGGGCTGATCGCCTTTTCGCCCTGGACCGATCTGTCGGGCGCGGGCGCGTCTTTGGCGCAAAACGCCGGCCGCGACCCGATGTTGCCGGCCCATCGCTTCGAGGAGGCCGCGCAATTCTACTTGCAGGGGGCGCCGGCCCGCACCGCCACCGCCTCGCCCCTTTTCGCCGCCTTCCCCGCTTGCCCGCCGGTTTTCCTGCAATGCTCCGACAGCGAGATCTTGCGCGATGACACGCTGCGCATGGCGGCGCATCTGCGCTCCTTTGGCGCCGAGGTCACGCTCCAGGTCTGGCCGGGCGCGCCGCATGTCTGGCAGATGTTCGACGGCTGGATCCCCGAGGCCCGCGCGGCGCTGGCCGAGGCCGGCGCGGCGGCGCGCAAGATGCTCAGCCTGCCACCCCGCTGAGCCGATAGCCGATCGCCTCGGCGAGATGGGGCACGCGCACCGCCTCCGAGCCGTCGAGATCGGCGATCGTGCGCGCGACCCGCAAGATCCGGTGATAGCCGCGCGCGGTCAGCCCGATCCGCTCGGCCGCGCGCATCATCAGCGCGCGCCCCTCGGCATCGGGCGCGGCGATCTCTTCCAAAAGCGCGCCCTCGGCCTCGGCATTGACCCGCACGCCCGGCGCCTGCGCAAACCGCGCCGCCTGCACCGCGCGCGCCCGCGCCACCCGCTGCGCCACCGTGGCCGAGCTGTCACCCGCGGGCGGCGTCTCGAAGGCCGAGAGGCTCACCGCCGGCACCTCGATGCGCAGATCGAACCGATCCATCAGCGGCCCGGAGATCCGCCCGAGATACTCCGCCCCGCAGTTGGGCGCGCGCGAACAGGCCTGCGCCGCATCACCCAAATGCCCGCAACGACAGGGATTTGCCGCCGCCACCAGCAGGAACCGGCAGGGGTAGCGCACATGGGCATTGGCGCGCGCCACCACCACCTCGCCGGTCTCGAGCGGCTGGCGCAGCGTCTCGAGCACGGCGCGCGGATATTCGGGGAATTCGTCCATGAACAAGACGCCGTTATGCGCCAGGCTGACCTCGCCCGGCCGCGCGCCGCGCCCGCCGCCGATCATCGCCGCCATCGAGGCGGTGTGGTGGGGCTCGCGGAACGGGCGCTGGCGCGAGATCCCGCCCTCGGCCAAAAGCCCCGAGAGCGACTGGATCATCGAGGTTTCGAGCGCCTCGGCGGGGCTGAGCGGCGGCAAGATCCCGGGCAGGCGCGCTGCGAGCATGGATTTTCCGGCGCCCGGCGGGCCGATCATCATCAGGTGGTGGCGCCCCGCCGCGGCCACCTCGAGCGCGCGTTTGGCACGCTCCTGGCCCTTGATGTCGCGCAGGTCGCGCAGGGTCTCGGGGGCTGCGACCTCGCCCGGGCGGGCGCGGGGCAGGGGGGCTTTCTGGCTCAGATGGCGGATCGCGTCATTGAGGGTCGCGGGCGCGAACACCGAGGTCGCGGCGACCCAGGCCGCCTCCGCCCCGCAAGATTTCGGGCAGATCAGCGCGCGCTCCTCCTCGGCCGCGGCCATCGCCGCGGGCAGCGCGCCCGCCACCGCGATCAGCCGCCCGTCGAGCGCGAGCTCGCCGATCGAGACCACCGTTTCGACCTCCTCGCGCGGCAGGATCTCGATCGCGGCAAGCACCGCCAGCGCGATCGGCAGGTCGAAATGCGAGCCTTCCTTCGGCAGATCGGCGGGCGAGAGATTGACCGTGATCTTCTTCATCGGCAGCGCGATGGCGAGCGCGCCAAGCGCCGCGCGCACCCGCTCGCGCGCTTCGGAGACCGCCTTGTCGGGCAGCCCGACGATGGCAAAGCCCGGCATCCCGTGCGAGAGCGCGCATTGCACCTCGACGAGGCGCGCCTCGACGCCTTCGAACGCTACGGTATAGGTTTTCGCGACCATGCCTGCCCCCGGTTTTGGTTAACCGTAGCGGCGGCTTCTTTAAGAATGGTTAACGCTGTCGCGCACGAGCGCCATGAATTGCGGCCAGGCGGCGGGGTCGGCGAGCGTCTTGTCGCGGCAAAACGGGTTGCAAAAGCCGTAGACCCGCCCGTCGAATTCGAGAAAGTCGCTGACCGGTTTGCCGGAATAAGGGCAGGCGGTGTTGACCGAGGGGCCCTCGGTCGCGCGCGCGGGGAGCGGCGCGGGGCCGGGCCAGGGCCGGGCCTGCCAGTCGCGGCGGTAGAAGGGCTGATCTTGCCCCTCCGCCAGCCCCATCGCGCGCCAGCGGCGGAAATTCGGCTCGGTCAGTTGCGCCTCGATATAGCTGTCGAATTCCGCGCCGATCGGCAGGTTATACCCCGCGATCCGCGCCGCGACCGGCGCAAAGAACGCATCCGCCGCGCACCATTGGCCAAAGAGCCACGGCCCGCCGGCGCCGAACCGCGCCCGCGCCATCGACCACAGCGTCTTGATCCGCGCGAGATCGAGCAGCACCTCATCGGGGGGTGCGCAATCGACATAGCTCACCCGCAGGTTCATCGGGCAATGGCTGCGCAGCGCCGAAAAGCCCGAATGCATCTCCGCCGCAAGCCAGCGCGCCACCGCCCGCGCGCTCGGGTCCGCGGGCCAGAGCCCGACCTCGGGGTGCCGCTCGGCCAGCGTCTCGGCGATCGCGAGCGTCTCGCCGATGATCGTGCCATCGGGCAGCCGCAGCGCCGGCACCAGCCGCGCGGGCGCGAACCGGCTCAGCAAGTCATTGAAATCAGGGGAGTAAAGCCGCCCGGTCAGGACCGTGACCGGGATCCCCGTGCGCGCAAACAACAGCCAGCCCCGCAGCGACCAGCTCGAATAGCTCCGATCCCCGATCGCCAGTTGATAGCCCATGATCACCCCTCAACACCGATCCCGACAGGCTAACACCGATTTGTGAGCGCCGAAACGCACATTTCAGCGGAACATTTTTTTGTGAGAATCATTCTAAACTGGAAGACAAGCCGCCCGCTCTGCGCCATGATGTTAGCGCTGAGCACGCCACAAGTGGGTTGGGAGACCCGGGAGACTGAGATGGCACTCGAAGGAATGACCGATGAAAGCCTGCCGCGCGAGGCGATGCGTGCGGAATTTCTCGACGCCGAGACCGAGGCGGAACTGGCGCGCGCCTGGCGTGACCGGCGCGATGAGGCGGCGCTGCATCGCCTCGTGATGGCCTACATGCGGCTTGCGGTGTCGATGGCGGCCAAATTCCGCCGCTATGGCGCGCCGATGAACGACCTGATCCAGGAGGCCTCGCTCGGGCTGATGAAGGCGGCCGACAAGTTCGACCCCGACCGCGGCGTGCGCTTCTCGACCTATGCGGTCTGGTGGATCAAGGCCTCGATCCAGGAATTCGTCATGCGCAACTGGTCGATGGTGCGCACGGGCTCGACCTCTTCGCAGAAGTCATTGTTTTTCAACATGAAACGGGTTCAGGCGCAGGTCGAGCGCGAGGCCGATGCCGAGGGCGTGGCGCTCGATGGCGCGCAGGTGCGCCAGCGCATCGCCGAGCTGATCGGCGTGCCGCTCGCCGATGTCGAGATGATGGAGGGCCGGCTTGCGGGCTCGGATTTCTCGCTCAACACGCCCCAGGGCGGTGAGGAGGAGAGCCGCGAATGGGTCGAGACGCTGGCCGACGACGGCGAGACCCCCGAGGAGCGGGTCACCGGCAGCCATGACGGCGCGCTGATGCGCGGCTGGCTCGGCGAGGCGATGGGCCGGCTGAGCGATCGGGAGCGGTATATTGTCACGGAACGGCGCCTGATCGAGGAGCCGCGCACCCTTGAAAGCTTGGGCCAGGAGCTCGGTCTGTCGAAGGAACGCGTGCGTCAGCTCGAGGCGCAGGCCTTCGGCAAGATGCGCAAGAGCCTTGAAACCCATGGGCAGGAGGTTGCAAGCTTCTTCGCATGAAAAAGCTTGCCTCTCTGTTAACCTTCCTTGCCGCGCTGCCTGCGGCGGCCGAAGAAATCACCCCCGCGGATCTGCCCGCGAAACTCGCCGAGGCGCGGCCGGAGATTGCCGTCCTCGGCGAGATCCATGACAACCCCGCGCATCATCTCGCCCAGGCCGCGGCGGTGGCCGCGATGCGCCCGCGCGCGCTCGTCTTCGAGATGTTGACCCCCGATCAGGCGGCCAAGGTCACGCCCGAGCTGCGGCGCGATCCGGCGGCGCTGGGCAAGGCGCTCGGCTGGGAGGAGGCGGGCTGGCCCGATTTCGCGATTTACGCGCCGATCTTTGCCGCCGCGCCCGAGGCGCTGATCGTCGGCGCGGCGCTCCCGCGCGAGGAGGTGCGGCGCGCGATGGCCGAGCCGCTCGAGCGGGTCTTTGGCCCGGATGCCGCGCGCTATGGGCTCGATCAGCCCTATCCGGCGGCGGAGCAGGCCGCGCTCGAGGCCGAGACCCAGGCCGATCATTGCGGCGCGCTGCCTGAGGAGATCCTGCCCGGGATGGTCGCGGCGCAGCGGCTGCGCGACGCGGCCTTTGCCCGCACCGCGGTGCGCACGCTGAAGGCGGTGAGCGGGCCGGTGGCGGTGATCACGGGCTCGGGCCATGCGAGGAACGACCGCGCCGTGCCCGCGATGATCGCGCGGGCGGTGCCGAGCCTGCGGGTCGTCTCGCTCGGTCAGCTCGAGGCCGCGCCGGGTGAGGCGGTTGGCCCCGATCTGCCCTATGATTGGTGGATCGTGACGCCCCCCACGCCCCGCGAAGACCCCTGCAAGGCCTTCCAGTGAGCTTGCGCGCCCGGCCCCCCGCGCCTAAAGCTGTGGCAAACGGAGGGGCGGATGCTGGCGGGTAAGCGAATTCTTCTGATCATCGGCGGCGGCATCGCGGCCATCAAGGTGCCCGAGCTGATCCGGGGCCTGCGCGGCGCGGGGGCCTCGGTCACGCCGGTTCTGACCCGCGCGGGGGCCGAGTTTGTCACGCCGCTCTCGCTCGCGGCGCTGGCCGGTGCGCCGGTCCATTCCGAGCTCTTCGACCTCACCACCGAGGCCGAGATGGGCCATATCCAACTCTCGCGCGCGGCCGATCTCGTGGTGGTGGCGCCGGCGACGGCGGATCTGATGGCGAAGATGGCGGCGGGGCTCGCCAATGATCTCGCCTCGACGCTGCTTCTGGCGACCGACAAGCCGGTGCTGATCGCGCCGGCGATGAATGTGCGAATGTGGGAGCATGCCGCGACGCGCCGCAACCGCGCCCAGCTTGCCGCCGACGGGGTGCGCTGTGTCGGGCCGAACGCGGGCGCGATGGCCTGCGGCGAGTTTGGTGAGGGGCGGATGGCCGAGCCCGCCGAGATCCTCGCGGCGATTTCCGCAGCGCTGGCCGAGGGGCCGCTGAAGGGGCGTCACATCCTCGTGACCTCCGGCCCGACCCATGAGCCGATCGACCCGGTGCGCTATATCGCGAACCGCTCCTCGGGCGCGCAGGGCACCGCGATCGCCGCCGCGCTGCGCGATCTGGGCGCCGAGGTGAGCTTCGTCACCGGCCCGGCGAGCGTGCCCCCGCCCGCAGGCGTGCGGGTGATCCGCGTCGAGACCGCGCGCGAGATGCTCGCCGCCGTCGAGGCCGCGCTGCCCGCCGAGGCCGCGATCTTTGCCGCGGCGGTGGCCGATTGGCGGGTGGAAAACGCCGCCGGGCAGAAGATGAAGAAGGATGGCTCGGGCCGCGCCCCCGCGCTCGACTTCGCGGAAAACCCCGATATTCTCGCCACCGTGTCGAAAATGGCCGCCGGACGACCGCGGCTTGTGGTGGGTTTCGCCGCCGAGACCGAGACCGTCGAGGCCCATGCCGCGGCCAAGCGCGCGCGCAAGGGCTGCGACTGGATCGTGGCCAATGATGTGAGCCCGGCGACCGGGATCATGGGCGGGGCGGAAAACGCGGTGACGATCATTGATGCCGCGGGCGCCGAGGCCTGGCCGCGGATGGGCAAGGATGAGGTGGCCCGGCGGCTCGCCGCGCGCATCGCCGCGGCGCTGGCGGCGGATTGAGATGTTGATTTTGCGTATTTTTTCCAAGAAGAAGCTGCGGGTTTCTTCTTGGCCCAAATACGCAAATTCCGACCGCACGGCGGGGCGGGCGGCTGGTGGAGGGCGAGATGATTGAGCCGGTGATCAAGGTTGTGCGCGAGGATTGGGCGGACCCGGAGGTCGCTCTGCCGCGCTATGAAACGGCGGGGGCGGCGGGGGCCGATCTGCGCGCCAATCTCGCGCCCGAGGATCGCGCTTCGGGCTTCACGCTTTACCCGATGCAGCGCGCGGTGATCCCGACGGGGCTGCGCGTCGAGATCCCGGAGGGCTTCGAGATGCAGATCCGCCCGCGCTCGGGGCTTGCGCTCAAGCACGGCATCAGCCTGCCCAACACGCCCGGCACGATCGATTGCGATTATCGCGGGCCGCTGGGGGTCTTGCTGATCAATTACGGCAGTGAGCCCTTCCTGATCACCCATGGCGAGCGGATCGCGCAGGCGGTGATCGCGCCGGTCATTCAGGCGCGCTACGAGATCGCCGAGGGCCTGGGCGAGACCGCGCGCGGGGCGGGCGGTTTCGGCTCGACCGGGCGGGGCTGAAGGGTGGGGGGGCTCTGGCTCCTGATCGGGCTTGGCGTGGCGGGCGGGCTCTGGCGGCGCGGGCGGCGGGCGCTCTGGGCCTTGGCGGGGGCGCTCTGGCTCGGCTTTGTCGTGGCGAGCTTCCTGCCCGCGGGGCCTCTACGCGAGATCGGCGGCGGCACGCGCGCGGGCTGGCTGGCGCTTGGTGTCGTGGCGGGGCTGGGCGGGCTTTATGGCTGGGGCCTCGGGCGGCTGCGCGCGCGGGCGCGCCCCGCGCCCGAGGCCGCGAAGGGCCCCTTCTCCGAGACCGAGCTCGACCGTTACGCGCGCCATATCCTGTTGCGCGAGATCGGCGGCGCCGGGCAAAAGCGGCTGAAAGCGGCGCGGGTTCTGGTGATCGGCGCGGGGGGGCTCGGCTCGCCGGTGCTGCTTTATCTCGCCGCGGCCGGGGTGGGCGTGATCGGCGTCGTCGATGATGACACGGTCTCGAATTCGAACCTGCAACGCCAGGTCCTGCACCGCGACGCCGATATCGGCGTGCCGAAGGTGTTTTCGGCCGAGGCCGCGCTGCGCGCGCTCAACCCGTTCATCGAGATCCGCCCCTACCGGCGCCGCCTCGGGCCGGCGGATGCGGCCGAACTGATCGCGGAGTATGATCTCGTGATCGACGGCTGTGACAATTTCGAGACCCGCTATCTGGTCAACGCGGCCTGTGTCGCGGCGGGCAAGCCCTTGATTTCCGGCGCAATTGCGCAATGGGAGGGGCAGCTTTCAGTCTATGACCCGGCGCGGGGTGCGCCCTGCTATGCCTGTGTCTTCCCGCAGGCGCCGGCGCTGGGGCTCGCGCCCTCTTGCGCCGAGGCGGGGGTGGTCGGCGCGCTGCCCGGCGTTGTCGGCGCGATGATGGCCACCGAGGCGATCAAGGAGATCACCCGCGCGGGCGCCTCGGCGCGGGGGCGGCTGATGATCTATGACGCGCTCTGGGGCGAGAGCCGGCAGATCGCGGTGCATCCGCGCGCGGGCTGCCCGGTCTGCGGCGCCCATCAAAACCCCGCGTGAGCCCTTCCCCTCGGCCGCGCGCCGCCCTAGCTTGGCCGCAAAGGAGATCTCGCGATGACCAACCCGCTTCTGGCCGACTGGACCGGCCCCTTCGCCCTGCCGCCCTTCGCCGCGCTCAAGGATGAGGATTTCGGCCCCGCGTTCGACGCCGCCTTGGCGCAGGCGCGCGCCAATATCGCCGCGATCGCCGCCAACCCCGAAGCGCCGAGCTTTGCCAATACGATCGAGGCGATGGAGCGCGCCGAGGCGCTGCTCGACCGGGTTTCGGGCGTTTTCTACAACCTCGCCGGCGCCGACAGCACGCCCGCGCGCGAGGCACTGATGCGCGATCTGGCGCCGAAAATGGCGGCTTTCGCCTCCGAGGTCACGATGAACGGCCCGCTTTATGCGCGCATCGCGACGCTCTGGGATACCCGCGAAAGCCTCGGCCTTAGCCCCGAACAGGCGCGCGTGCTCGAGCTCTACCACCAGATGTTCGTGCGCTCGGGCGCCGGGCTGAAGGGCGCCGCCGCCACCCGCATGGCCGAGATCAAGGAGCGCCTCGCCGTCCTCTCGACCGCGTTCTCGCAAAACCTGCTCGCCGATGAACGCGACTGGTTCCGCCCGCTTGCCGAGGCCGATCTCGAGGGCCTGCCCGAGTTCGTCGTGGCGGCCGCGCGCGCCGCGGGCGAGGAGCGCGGCCAGCCCGGCCCGGTCCTCACCCTCAACCGCTCGCTGATCGTGCCCTTCCTGCAATTCTCGCCGCGCCGCGAGCTGCGCGAGATCGCCTATGAGGCCTGGGTTGCGCGCGGCGCGAACGGCGGTGCGAGCGACAACCGCGCGAATGCCGCCGAGATCCTCGCGCTGCGCGAGGAGCGCGCCAAGCTCCTCGGCTATGCGAATTTCGCCGCCTACAAGCTCGAAACCGAGATGGCGAAAAGCCCCGATCAGGTCCGCGCGCTTCTGATGCGCGTCTGGGCGCCCGCCAAGGCCAAGGCCGAGGCCGATGCGGCCAAGCTCACCCAGATGATGCATGCCGATGGCATCAACGGCGATCTCGAGGCCTGGGATTGGCGCTATTACTCGGAAAAACGCCGCGTCGCGGAACATGATTTCGACGAGGCCGCGCTCAAGCCCTATCTCTCGCTCGATGCGATGATCGGCGCGGCCTTCGACACCGCGCAGCGCCTCTTCGGGCTCGAGTTCCGCCCGCTCGAGGGGCCCTTCTACCACCCCGATGTCCGCGGCTGGGAGGTCACCCGCAAGGGCCGCCATATCGCTGTTTTCTTTGGCGATTATTTCGCGCGCGGCTCGAAACGCTCGGGCGCCTGGTGCTCGGCGATGCGCTCGCAAAGCCGGCTCGCGGGCGAGGTCGCGCCGATCGTGGTCAATGTGTGCAACTTCACCAAGGGCGCGCCGGCGCTCCTGAGCTATGACGATGCGCGCACGCTCTTCCATGAATTTGGCCATGCGCTCCACCAGATGCTCTCGAACGTGACCTATCAGTTCATCTCCGGCACCTCGGTCGCGCGCGATTTCGTCGAGCTCCCGAGCCAGCTTTACGAACATTGGCTCGAGGTGCCCGAGGTGCTCGAACGCCACGCCCGCCATTACGAGACCGGCGCGCCGATGCCCGCCGCGCTGCGCGAGAAACTTCTCGCCGCGAGCACCTATGATCAGGGCTTCGCGACGGTCGAATATATCGCCTCGGCGCTCGTCGATCTCGAGTTCCACGACGGCCCCGCGCCGCAAGACCCGATGGCGAAACAGGCCGAGATCCTCGCCGCGATCGGCCTGCCGAAAGCGATCCGCATGCGCCACGCGACACCGCATTTCGCCCATGTCTTCTCGGGCGACGGCTATTCCGCGGGCTATTACAGCTACATGTGGTCGGAAGTGATGGATGCCGATGCCTTCGCCGCCTTCGAGGAAACCGGCGATGCCTTCAACCCGGAAGTCGCGCAAAAACTGGAGGAATTCATCCTCTCGGCCGGCGGCTCGCGCCCGGCCGACGAGCTCTACACCGCGTTTCGCGGCAAGATGCCGGGCGTCGAGGCGCTGCTGCGCGGCCGGGGCCTCCTTGAAGAGGCCTGATCCCGGCCCCGCTGTCGCAAAGAGCGTATTTGGGCCAAGAAGAAGGGGAACCTCCTCCCTTCATCTTGCCAAAAATATCCCGGGGGTCCGGGGGCGGCGCCCCCGGCCTCAGAGATGTTTCCAGACATCCATATGGATGATCACATCCGCTTGCGGATAGGCCTCGAGGATCGCGCGCTTGAGGCTCGCGGCGATCTCATGCGCGGCCTCGAGGCTCTGCTCGCCATCGAGCTCGATATGGATCTGCACGAAGAGCCGCGCGCCGGCGGTGCGGGTCTTGAGGTCGTGGAAACCGCGCACGCCGGGCCAGATCTGGGCGATCTCGGCGATCCCTGCGATGATCTCGGGCGAGGCCGCGCGGTCCATCAGCGCGTGCCACGCCCCGAGCCCGATCTCCGCCGCCCCGCGCAGCATGATCGCCGCCGCGACCAGCGCGACGATGCTGTCGACCCGCGTCCAGCCGAACCGCTCCGAGACCCACAGCGCGACCATCGCCCCGATCGTCGGGATCAGATCGCCGACATAATGAAGCATGTCGGCCGCCACGACCTTGTTGCCGGTGCGCTTGGCGACGCGGCTTTGCCAGCCCACCAGAAACAGCGTCACCGCCGCCGAGGCCGCCATCACCGCGATCCCCGCGCCCTCTTGCGCGAGCGCCTGCGGGGCGGGCGAGACGAGCCGCGAGACCGCCGCCACCGCAATCGCGCCCGCCGAGCCCGCCACGAACAGCGCCTGGCCGAGCGAGACGAGATCCTCGACCGAGCTGTGGCCGAAGGCGTGGTCCTCATCGGCCGGCCGCGCGGCATAGATGATCGCGCCGAGCCCGGCGGCCGAGATCAGCAGATCCATCGCCGAATCCGCGAGCGAGGCCGCGATCGAGAGCGCGCCGGTGGTCCACAGCGCCCAGAGCTTGAGCGCGACGAGGAACCCCGCCACCGTGACGGAGGCGAGCCCTGCGGAGAGGTTCAGACGGGTGTGATCTTGTGGGGCGGCCATGGCGGGGGAGATTCGATACCGGGGCCCCTGCCTAACGCCTCACGCGCGCTTAGTCACGGATTTCCTCGGGCCCCACGCCCCAGATTTCGGCCTTGGTGATCCAGCCCTCGGCCTCTTCGGACTGGATCTCGCACCAGTCGATCTGGCATTCGCCGAGCTTGGCGATCGCGCCATCCTCGGCCAGCGCGGTAACCGCCGAACGCGCATCGGGGCGGGCATGGAGCTCGGCCATGTCCTTTTGCACGATCACCGTGCGCACCCCGGAGATCAGCGAGTAATGCACCCAGCCGCCCGCGCCGTCGCGGTCCTCGACGCGGCGCCAATGGCCGAATTCGGCGGTGACCTTGAGCGGCATCCCGGCATGGGTGAAGACCCAGTCGATCCGGTGGCTGAGCGAGGGGCCGCGGCGCGCATTGCCCTCCGAGCCCTTGAGCGAGACAAACCGCGGCAGGGGCAGGTTCGTCACCGGCCCGCGCCCGGCCTTTTGCGCCGCCACCGCCTGCGCCACGGCGAGATCATCGGGCGGCGCGCTCTCGTCCTCGGCCTCCTGCGCCCGCGCTGCCCCGAGCGCCAGCGCAAGCGCGACTCCCGCCCCTGCCAGTGCCGCGCCCCAATGCTTGCCGCGCGATGCCGTCCGCTGTGTCATTTCCGCCTCGATCTGCCTCGGTTTTGAGCCGCGCAAGAATCGTTCGCGCAACAAAATTGCGTCAAAACGATAAAAAACGCCATTTCCGCTCTCTCAGGGCCTTGTGTCTTGCCCCGTTGATGGGCAGTTTGCACCCAAGCACAGGCGTTTGGAAGAGAGGAGATCCAACCATGCCCGCACCGCGGCTGAGTGTTGTCGTGACGCGACGGTTGCCCGAGGTCGTCGAGACCCGGATGAAGGAACTGTTCGATGTCGAACTGCGCGCCGAAGATACGCCGATGACCCGTGAGGAGCTGGTCGCGGCGATGGCGCGCGCCGATGTTCTGGTCCCCACCCTGACCGATCATATCGATGCAAACATGCTCGCGCAGGCGGGCGACCGGCTGCGGCTGATCGCCAATTACGGCGCCGGCGTCGACCATATCGACGTGGCCTCGGCGCGCCAGCGCGGCGTGCTGGTCTCCAACACGCCGGGCGTGGTGACCGAGGACACCGCCGATATGGTGATGGGGCTGATCCTGGGCGTCACCCGGCGGATCCCGGAAGGGCTCGCGGCGATGCAATCGGGCAGCTGGACGGGCTGGTCGCCCACCGCGTTCCTGGGCGGGCGGATCGGCGGCAAGCGGCTCGGCATCCTCGGCATGGGCCGTATCGGCCAGGCCGTGGCGCGCCGCGCCCGCGCCTTCGGGATGCAGATCCACTACCACAACCGTCGCCGCCTGCGCCCCGAGACCGAGGCCGAATTCGAGGCGACCTATTGGGAGAGCATCGACCAGATGGTCGCGCGGATGGATGTGATCTCGGTCAACTGCCCGCACACGCCCTCGACCTTCCACCTGCTCAACGCGCGCCGGCTGAAGATGCTCAAGCCGACCGCGGTGATCGTGAACACCTCGCGCGGCGAGGTGATCGACGAGAACGCGCTGGTGCGGGGGCTGAAGGCGGGCGAGATCGCGGGCGCGGGGCTCGATGTCTTCGAGCGCGGCGCCGAGCTCAACCCCGAGCTGCGCACCCTGCCCAATGTCGTGCTGTTGCCGCATATGGGCTCGGCCACGGTCGAGGGCCGCGCCGAGATGGGCGAGAAAGTCATCATCAATATCAAGACCTTCGCCGATGGCCACCGGCCGCCGGATCTGGTCGTGCCCGCGATGGTCTGAGAGGGCTTGCAGGGCAGGGGGAGGCGCGGCGCGGGGAGGCGCCGCGCCTTTTTCGCTCAGCGCCGGCCGAGCGGCATGTCGAGCGCGCTCGCCGCGCCGGGGATCTGCGAAATGAGCTTGTAGGCGGCCTGCGCGGCCGGGGTCTCGTTGCCCATCATCAGCGCCTCGAGCGGGCCCGCGCCACTCGAGGCCGCCGCGCCGATCCGCGAGAGCAACTGCTCCCGCCGCGCCCGCTGCACGCCCGCCTCGGCATAGGCGCGCGCGCCGGCTTCGTTCAGCCCCGGCAGATCGCCAAGGATCTGCGCGAGCGAGCTGGTGATCTCGTCCTCGCCCATCGGCGTGCCGGCGGTCTGGGCGGCGGCCTGCGCCTCGGCGAGCGCTTGCAGGCGCGCTTGCAAGATCGCGGCGGCGGTGGCGTTTGAAACCTTCGAGGCGGCCTTCTGGGTGCCGGTCAGCGCGGCGGAGCCGGCGTTTGCGGATGCGTTTGCGGCGGCGGCGGGGCCTGCGGAAGCGTTCGCATTGGCGCCAGGCGTTGCGGCCTGGCCCGCTGTTGCCTGGCCTGCCGTTGCTTGGCTCTGGGCGGCGGGGCCGGGCGGGGTGATCGCCACGGCGATCTGCGCCGGGGTCTGGGTGCTCGAGCCGGTGGTCTGCGTCTCGCCACCGCCGAGCGCCGATTCGATCACCAGCCCGATCTGGCCGGTCTCGGTGGGCGCGGTGGTGACCGGCGCGGGCGTGCCCTGCGCGGTGGTGCCGGGGGTGGTCTGCGGGCTCGGCTGCGCGCTCGGCTGGGCGCCGCTCGTCGAGGTTTGCGACGCGGGCGGGGTCAGGATGGCCCGAAACAGGGCCAGAAGATAGCTGGCGAGCAACATCTCAACCTCGGTGCTACGCCGCGCGTTTTACGCGAATTTTATTCAATCTCGTCATACCCCCGGACAGCGGCACAATCACGCGAATCCTGAATCATTGGTAAACCTCACGAGAGCGCGACGACCGCCCGCATGTCGTTTTTGTCGCGAAAAAGTCGGGCGCGGGGCCGCTAGGCCGTGTCACTCTGTCACAACGGGGAAAACATCTGCGGAGTCCTGCTTCATGAAAACCCATGTCAAAGCGCTTGTCGTCGGCGGCGGTGCCGTCGGCTGCTCGATCGCCTATCACCTCGCCAAGGCCGGCTGGGAGGTTTTGCAAGTCGAGCGCGACGAGCTGACCTCGGGCTCGACTTGGCACGCCGCGGGCCTGCTGCCGCTCTTCAACATGAGCTACGCGACCACCCATATCCACAAATACTCGGTGGATTTCTACAAGACGCTGGAGGCCGAAACCGGGCTGAACGCGGGCTTCTCGATCTGCGGCAACCTGCGCATGGCGCAGACCCAGGAGCGGATGGACGAATACATGCTCTACTCCTCGGTCGCCGAGACCGCGGGGGTCTATCATGAATTCCTCACCCCCGCGCAGATCAAGGAGCGCTGGCCGCTGGTGCGCACCGAGGATCTCAAGGGCGCGCTCTTCCACCCGCAAGATGGCTACATCAACCCCGCCGACGTGACCCAGGCGATGGCCAAGGGCGCCCGCCAGCTCGGCGTCGAGGTGGTCCGCAAGATGCAGGTCAACGCCTACCGCTGGACCGGCTCGGAATGGGTCGTCACCCTCGAGCAGATGGTCGAAAAGGGCGGCAACCTGGTCGGCTCGGGCGAGCTGATCGAGGTTCATGCCGAACATGTCGTCACCGCGACCGGCAACCACGCGCAGCGCACCGCGAAACTGCTGGGCATCAAGATCCCCGCGATCCCGGTCGAGCACCAATATATCGTGACCGAGCCCGATCCGGCGCTCGTCGCCTGGCGTGCGGCGGGCAACCCCGAGCACCCGGTTCTGCGCGATGCCGATGCGAAATGGTATGTCCGCGAAGAGCGCGGCGGCTGGATCCTCGGCCCCTATGAGCGCAACGCGCCCGCCTGCTTCCGCTATGGCGTGCCCGACAGCTTCCGCGCCGACCTCTTCCCGCTCGATCTCGAGCGCATCGAGGCCGAATACATGTCGATGCTCCACCGTATCCCGAGCTCGGAAGTCGCGGGCCTCAAGGACGATTTCAACGGCCCGATCTGCTACACCCCCGACGGCAACCCGCTCGTCGGCCCGGCGCCGGGGCTGCGCAACATGTGGCTCGCGGAGGGCTTCTCCTTCGGGATCACCGCCGCGGGCGGCACCGGCTATTATCTCGCGCAGATGATGGTCAATGGCGAAGCCGAGATCGACATGGCCTCGCTCGACCCGAAACGCTACGGCGACTGGATGACCTCGGAATATGCGGTGAAGAAGAACGAAGAGTGCTATGAGCACGTCTTCATCCTGCACCACCCCGATGAGGAGCGCGAGGCCGCGCGCCCGCTGCGCACCGCCCCCGCCTATGACCGCCAGATCGCGCTCGGCGCGCAAATGGGTCAGGTGAACGGCTGGGAACGCCCGAACTACTACGGCCCCGTCGGCGCGCCCGCCGATTTCGACCACAACGCGCGCAGCTTCCGTCGCGGCGCGTGGTGGGAATTCGCCAAGGCCGAAGCCGAGGCCGTGCGCTCGACCTGCGGCATCATCGACGCCTCGGCCTTTACCAAGCACCTCGTGCGTGGCCCCGGCGCGACCGCCTTCCTCGACCATTTCACCTGCAACAAGCTGCCGAAGGTCGGCCGCATCAACCTGACCTATGCGCTCACCGATGCCGGCACCACCCGCACCGAATACACGATCGTGCGCCTCAAGGAGAACGAATATTACCTGATCTCGGCCGGCGCCTGGACCTCGTATGACGCTGATTTCCTGAAGAAATCCATCGAGGATTTCATGGCGGCGGGCGGCGGTTACATTGATTGCCACGATGTCACCACGCAATGGGGCGTCTTCGCGCTCGCCGGGCCGACGGCGCGGTCGATCCTCAACGAAGTGGTTTGCGATGCCGAGGCGGCGACGGTTCTGTCGAACAAGCGCTTCCCCTGGCTGAGCTACCGCGACATCGAGCTCGGCATGTGCCCGGTGCGCGCGGTGCGCGTGGCCTATACGGGCGAGCTCGGCTGGGAGCTGCACTACCCGATCGAATTCGGCCGCTACCTCTGGGATCTCTTGATGAAAGCGGGCGAGAAACACGGGCTCAAGCCGGTCGGCGCGCGCGCGCAGAACTGGCTGCGTCAGGAGAAGAGCTACCGCGCCTTCGGCTCGGAGCTCGGCCGTGACGCGACCCCGCTCGAAGCCGGTCTCGATCGCTTCGTCGACCTCGAGAAGGAGTTCCGCGGCAAGCAGGCGATGCTCGACACCGGCATCCGCGCGAAATGCGTCACGCTGCTGATCGACGGGCCGGCGGATGCCGACCCCTGGGGCAAGGAAGCGCTCCTGCTCAACGGCGAGAAGATCGGGCGCCTGACCTCGGGCGGCTATTCGGTGGCCTTCGGCAAGCAGATCGGCATGGGCTATGTCCGCCCCGATCTCGCCGAGGTCGGCACCAAGCTCAAGGTCAAGATGCAGCTGCAGGAATGGGATGCGGTCGTCGCCGAAGACAGCCCGCATGACCCGACCAACGCGCGCATCCGCATCGACGGCTGAGGCCGCCCCTCAAACCCGAAAGGCCCCGCATCGCGCGGGGCCTTTTGCGTTCAGAGCCGCCCGGTGACCCCGCGCGTGCCGACGCGGCGAAACCGCTCATCGGTGACGACATGCGGCGGTTCGCCCTCGATCATCGCGATCCCGCAGGTCTCTGTGAGCGGGCGCCAGCGGGTCTGCCTTCCCCCCGCGGCGCTCAGCGCTGGCGGCGCTCGGCGAGCCAGCCCGCCCAGGCCTCGGCCGAGCCCGCAAACGCGTTGAGATCGCTCGTGCCGCCGACCCCGGGCACGACGCCGGTGCCGGAATATTGCCAAAACGACCAGCGCTCGCCCGGGTAGCGGTCGGTCGGGTGCCCCGCGACCGAGCGCAGCCAGAACTCGACGCCCGACATCTGGCCCAGGTCATTCTCGGCGTAGAAATCGGGGGTGGTATAGACCACCGGCCGGGTGCCGTAATGCCGCGCGAGCGCGTTGAGAAACACCGCCATCTCCGCGCGCACGGTTTCCGCCGGCGGGCGCAGCTGACAGCTCGGCGAGGTCGAATTCCACTCGATATCGAGAACCGGGGGCAAATCGCCCTTCTGTTTCGGGATGTTGCGGATGAACCAATCGGCCTGCTCCGACGCCGGGCGGCAGAAATAATAGAAGTGATAGGCGCCGACCGGCACCCCGGCCGCGCGCGCGGCGGCGGCGTTCATCTCGTAGCCCGGGTCGACCCGGTCGCCGCCCTCGGTGCCCTTCAACCAGGCGAAGCTGACGCCTGCGCGCCGCGCCGTGGCGAAATCGATCGCGCCTTGATAGCGCGAGGCGTCGATGCCGTGGATCGGGTAATTGGCCGGGGTCAGGCCGGTCCAGTCATGGGGCGAGATATCGCCAAAGCGCGCGGGGATGCCGGGCGCGCGATAGCTCGCCGCATCCAGCGCCTCGGGCGCCATCAGCGCGCCCTTGCGCGGCCCCGCATCGTGGCGCCCACCGCCGCAGCCCGCCAGAACCGCCGCCACCACAAGCGCCGCGCCTGCCCACCGAATCATGTTTCGCATCATCTGCCCCCGTTTTCCTCAGGGGAGCGGAAAAACGCCCGGCTGTCACGCGGCAGCCGGGCGGTTCGGGCTCACGGATGCGCGAGGGCTCAGCGCCCCGGGCCGAAATCGGCGGTGGTGAGCACGCTGTCGCCGTCGCGGTCGCGCATCGCGAACCAGCCGTCGGTGCCCGCGACGAATTCTTCCTGGGTGACGGTGCCGTCGCGGTTGGCGTCGAACATGCCCATCATCTCGGCGGCGGGGCGGTCAAAGCCGGTCTGCGGGTCGATCGGCGCCATGCCGCGGCCCTGGCCCTTTCCCTGGCCCATGCCTTGCCCCGGGCCGCGCCCGGCGGGCGGGGTCATGCCTTCGGGCATGTTGTGGCCCGGGCCCATGCCGGCCTCGGCCTCCATCGCCTTGTGCTCGTCGATCAGCGCATATTCGGCGGCCTCGAATTTGCCGTCGCCGTTCTCGTCGAACATCGCGAAGATATTGCCGCGCTGTTCGCGCGCCTCGGCGAGGGTCACCTTGCCATCGCTGTCGAGATCCCAGACGGCTATGAATTGCTCGCCCGGAACAAAGGTTTGCGCCTGCGCGAGCCCCGCGCTGAGGGCGAGGGCGGCGGCGGCGAGGGGGAGAAGGCGTTTCATCGGGAAGTCCTTTCGATGACATCTGAATATGAAACGGAAAGGCCCCCGACTTCCGCCGAGGGCCTGACAACGTGTCGCAGGGGAGGGGCTCAGGCCTGCGCGGCGGCGAGCTCATCCCAGCAGGCGAGCGCATGGCCCGCATACATCACGCCCGGGCCGCCGCCCATCTGGATCGCCATGGCGAGCACATCGCCAAGCTCCTCGCGGGTGGCGCCCGCCTTCATCAGCGCCTCGACATGGAAGTTGATGCAGGGCTCGCAGCGCAGCACGACCGCCATGCCGAGGGCCACGAATTCCTTCGCCTTCACGTCGAGCGGGCCGTTTTCCTTCACCGCTTTCGAGAGCACGCCGAAGCCCTGCATGGCATCCGGAATCAGCTTGCTCATCACGCGCAGCTCGCCGCGCATATCGTCGATTTTACCCTTATAGCTCATGGACATCTCCTGATGCTTGATCCGCTTTTCGTGGCACCGCCGCCGCATCGCGGCATTGACCTGCGTCAAACATATAGGGTGATCTGAATGTTTATGTAAGACGCCCCGGCGCAACCGACGCAACGATCTCGGGCGCCAGATCCGGCGCGCGCCCGCACAAAAGCGCCGCCGCCAAGGCCGAGGCCGCGGGCGCCGATTGGAACCCATAGCCGCCTTGCCCGGCGAGCCAGAAGAACCCGGGCTCGGCGGGCGCAAAGCCGATCACCGGCGCGCGGTCGGGCGAGAAGGTGCGCAGCCCCGCCCAATTCGCGATCATCCGCGTGACCGGCGCGCTGACCATCGCCTCATAGCGCGCAAGCCCCTCGGCGAGCACCATATCGTCGGCGAAAGCGTCATGCGGCTCGGCCGGGTCCTCCTCGGCGGGCGAGACGATCAGCGCCCCGGCATCGGGCTTGCAATACCATTCCTCCGCGCCGCCGATCACCATCGGCCAGGTGGCGGGGTCGAGCCCCGCGGGCAGGGAGATCCGCGCCATCGAGCGGCGCAGCGGCGTGAAGCCCAAAGGCGCCACCCCGGCGAGCGCCGCGACCCGGTCGACCCAGGCGCCGGCGGCGTTGATCAAGACCCGCGCGCGGAATACCCGCTCGCCCGCGGCGATCTCCCAGCCGCCGGGCAGCCGGGTGATCCGCTCGACGCGGGCGCGGGTGATGATCTCGCCGCCCGCGGCGCGGGTCTCGCGCGCGAGGCGCTGCAGATAGGCGTCGGTGTCGATATCCCAGGCCGAGGGCGCATGGGCGGCAAAGCCCACTGTCTCGGGGTTGAGGATCGGGAAGAGGCCGCGCGCCTCCGCGAGGCTGAGCTCGGTCAGCGCGAATTCCGCGACATGGGTGCGAAACCGCGCGCCCTGATCGGGGCCATCGAGGAACATCACCCCCCGCGGCGAAAGCAGCCCCGAGCCGTGGTAATACTCGCCCGAGGCCAGCGACAGCGCGACCACCGCCGGGTTGCCGTAATGGGGCTCATAAAGCGCGGCCGAGCGGCCCGAGGCGTGATACCCCAGCGCCTCTTCGGCCTCCAAGAGCGCGAGCGCGCCCTCGGGCGCCAACCGGGCGGCCGCGGAAAGCCCCGCGACGCCACCCCCGATGATCAGGAAATCATGTGTCATGGCGGCAGGTTACGCCCCAGCCCCCCGGAAGGGAAGGGGCGTTGACAGCGCCGCCCCGCGCCCCAGATCAGGGGGAGAGACAGGAGGTTTTCATGAAAGTGACGGTGGCTCTGATGATGGTGCTCGCGCTCGCGGCCTGTGGCGGCGTGCCGCTCGTGCCGCTCATCTGACAGGCAAAAGGGCGCGCCGGCGGGCGCGCCCCTTGTCATTTCCCCCCGGCTCAGGCCTGCAGCGGCCGCACCGAGATCTCGCCCTCACCGCGCGATTTCATCGCCGCGACGGCCGCGATCGAGGCGGCGGCGGTGGTGAAATAGGGGATGTGGTCGTAAAGCGCGACGGCGCGGATCTCGCGGCTGTCGGAGATCGACTGGTTGCCCTCGGTGGTGTTCATCACCAGCTGAATATCGCCGTTCTTCAGCCGGTCGACGATATTCGGGCGGCCCTCATAGACCTTGTTGACCGCCTCGGCCTCGACGCCATGCTCCTTGAGCCAGGCCGCCGTGCCGCGCGTGGCGACGAGGGCAAAGCCCATCTTCACCAGATCACGCGCCGCGCCGGCGAGATCGGCCGATTTGTCGGGATCCTTGATCGAGAGGAACACCCGGCCCTCTTCGGGCAGCTTGGTGCCCGCGCCGAGCTGCGCCTTGAGGAAGGCGCGCGGGAAGTTGCGATCCCAGCCCATCACCTCGCCGGTCGAGCGCATTTCCGGCCCGAGCAGCGTATCGACGCCCGGGAAGCGCGCAAACGGCAGCACCGCTTCCTTGACCGAGAACCACGGCGTGTTCGGGTCGGCCAGCGTCAGCGGATCGGCGAAGGGCAGCGGCGTTTCCGGGCCGACGCCTTCGGGATAGGCCGCGCGCTCGGGGAAGTTCGAGAGCGGCTCGCCCGCCATCAGCCGCGCCGCGATCGAGGCGATGGCGCTGTCGGTGGCCTTGGCGACGAAGGGCACGGTGCGCGAGGCGCGCGGGTTGACCTCGAGAACGTAGATCACGCCATCCTTGATCGCGAATTGCACGTTCATCAGGCCGACGACGTTCAGCCCGAGCGCGAGCTTCACCGTCTGCGCCTTCAGCTCGGCGATCGTCTCGCGCGAGAGCGAATAGGGCGGCAGCGAGCAGGCCGAGTCGCCCGAGTGGACGCCCGCTTCCTCGATATGCTGCATGATCCCCGCGACATGGACATTGCTGCCGTCGCAGAGCGCATCGACGTCGATCTCGACCGCGCCGGAGAGATAGCTGTCGAGCAGGACCGGGCTCGAGCCCGAGACCACCACCGCGGTGTTGATGTAGCGCTTGAGCTGGTCGAGATCGCGCACGATTTCCATCGCGCGCCCGCCGAGCACATAGGAGGGGCGGATCACCAGCGGATAGCCGACGCGGCCGGCGATCTCATAGGCCTCGGCCTCGCTATGCGCGATGCCGTTGACCGGCTGTTTCAGGCCGAGCTCATTGAGGAGCCGCTGGAAGCGCTCGCGGTCCTCGGCGAGGTCGATCGCGTCGGGCGTGGTGCCGAGGATCGGGATCCCCTCGGCCTCGAGCGCATTGGCGAGCTTGAGCGGCGTCTGGCCGCCGAATTGCACGATCACGCCGTGCAGCGTGCCATTGTCTTGCTCGACACGCAGGATCTCGAGCACGTTTTCGAGCGTCAGCGGCTCGAAATAAAGCCGGTCCGAGGTGTCATAGTCGGTCGAGACGGTCTCGGGGTTGCAGTTGACCATGATCGTCTCATAGCCCGCCTTCGAGAGCGAGAAGCACGCGTGGCAGCAGCAATAATCGAACTCGATGCCCTGGCCGATCCGGTTCGGGCCGCCGCCGAGGATCACGACCTTCTTGCGGTCGCTCGGGCGGGCCTCGCATTCCACATCGCCCATCGCGGGGGCTTCGTAGGTCGAATACATGTAGGGCGTCTGCGCCTCGAACTCGGCCGCGCAGGTGTCGATGCGCTTGAACACCGCCTTCACGCCGAGGTTGCGGCGCGCGCGGCGCACCTGCGCCTCGTCGCGGCCGGTGAGCTTGGCGAGACGGGCATCGGTGAAGCCCATCATCTTGAGCGCGCGCAGCCCCTTTTCATCGAGCGGCAGGCCGGATTTGCGCACAGCCGCCTCGGCGTCGATGATCTCGCGGATCCGCGCGAGGAACCACGGATCGAACGCGGTCGCGGCGACGATCTCGTCATCGGTCAGCCCGTGGCGCATCGCCTGCGCGATCAGCCGCAGCCGGTCGGGCGTCTGGCTCGAGATCGCCTTGATCACCGCGGCCTTGTCCGGCGCGCCCTCGATCGCGATCTCGTCAAAGCCGGTCAGGCCGGTTTCCATCGAGGCGAGCGCCTTTTGCACCGATTCGTGGAAGCTGCGCCCGATCGCCATCGCCTCGCCCACCGATTTCATCGCGGTGGTCAGCTCGGCTTTCGAGCCCGGGAATTTCTCGAAGGCAAAGCGCGGGATCTTGGTCACGACATAGTCGATCGTCGGCTCGAAGCTCGCCGGCGTGACCTTGGTGATGTCGTTGTCGAGCTCGTCGAGCGTATAGCCCACCGCGAGCTTCGCCGCGATCTTGGCGATCGGGAAGCCGGTCGCCTTCGAGGCCAGCGCCGAGGAGCGGCTGACGCGCGGATTCATCTCGATCACGACCATCCGCCCGTCGACCGGGTTGATCGCCCATTGCACGTTCGAGCCGCCGGTCTCGACGCCGATCTCGCGCAGAACGGCGATCGAGCCGTTGCGCATGATCTGATATTCCTTGTCGGTCAGCGTCAGCGCCGGCGCGACGGTGATGCTGTCGCCCGTGTGCACGCCCATCGGGTCGATGTTCTCGATCGAACAGACGATGATCGCGTTGTCGGCGCGGTCGCGCACGACCTCCATCTCATATTCTTTCCAGCCCAGCAGGCTCTCGTCGACGAGGATCTGCGCCACCGGCGAGGCATCGAGGCCCGAGCGGCAGATGCGCTCGTAATCGTCGCGGTTATAGGCGACGCCGCCGCCGGTGCCGCCGAGCGTGAAGGCGGGGCGGATGATCGCCGGCAGGCCGATATGGTCGAGATCGGCGAGCGCCTGGGCGACCCCGGCGTTGATGTCATATTTGCCGTTTTCGAGCTTCGGCGCGGCGACGATCGTGGCCTTCGGGTTCTCGAGGCCGATCCGGTCCATCGCCTCGCGGAACAGCTTGCGGTCCTCGGCCATTTCGATGGCTTCGCGGTTCGCGCCGATCAGCTCGACACCGAATTTCTCCAGCACCCCCATGTCGGCCAGCGCAAGCGAGGTGTTCAGGCCGGTCTGCCCGCCCATCGTCGGCAGGAGCGCGTCGGGGCGTTCCTTCTCGATGATCTTGGCGACGACCTCGGGGGTGATCGGCTCGATATAGGTCGCATCGGCCATTTCCGGGTCGGTCATGATCGTCGCGGGGTTCGAGTTCACCAGGATCACCCGGTAGCCCTCTTCGCGCAGCGCCTTGCAGGCCTGGGCGCCCGAATAGTCGAATTCGCAGGCTTGCCCGATCACGATAGGCCCTGCGCCGATGATGAGGATGGACTTGATGTCGGTTCTCTTCGGCATGGCGGGACCCCTTGTCATGTGTTCGGCAGCACTCGGCGCGGCTCCGCTGGGGGCCGCGCAAATTGATGGGGGTTATAGTCAGTGAGGCGCGCGGCGCAAGGGTGAAAGACTCGGTTTTTGGGGGTCTCTTCAGTCGCGCGGGCAGCGGGAGAGGGCCACCAGCGTGGCGCCGAGCACCAGCAGCCAGAACCCGCAGACCACCGCGCCATGCGCGAGGCTGCCCTCCGCGCCGCGCCCGTAAAGCGCCATCAGATCGCGGCTGTGCACCGCGAGCGCGGCGAGCATCACCGCCCCGGTCGGCCGCGGCCCGAGCGTGGCGCCGAGCGCGGGCAGCAAGAGCATCGGGATCAGCAGGTAATGCAGCCACGACAGCGGCCCGAAGAGAAAGATCCCGAGCGCAAGCCCGAGCGCGGTGAGCGTGCGCGCCGCCCGCCCATGCCGGCGCGCCGCGAGCGCGAGCGCCGGCACGCCGAGCGCGAGCGCCAGCCCCGCCGCGAGCCGCCCCGGCCAGGCCGGCATCGCCACCAGAACCGTCGCCCCCGCGCGATCCTCGAGCAGGATCTGCATCGGCGCGAGGCCGAGCCCATCGGCCGCCGCGAGCGCAAGCACCCGCAGCGAGGGGTTGACCTTGATCAGCACGCTGGTCTCGCCCGCCCGCGCAAGCTGCTCGAGAAAGGCGCGGTGCAGCGGCCAGCCCATCAGCGCGACCGACGCCATGGCCAGCGCGCCGACCCCCAGCGCGAAGGGCAGGAGCGCCGCCGGCCGGCGCGCCTGCACGAAGAGCGCGGCAAAGGCGATCGGGGTGATCTTGATCGCCGCCGCCCCCGCCAGCGCGAGCCCCGCCAGACGCGGGCGCGCCTCGATCAGGCTGAGCGCGGCGAGCGTCAGAAAGGCCACCGTGATCGAGGGCTGGTTGAGCAGCAAGAGCGTGTCGCCCACCGTGGTCACGCTCAGGCCCGCGACGCCCCAGCCGATGAAGACCAAAGGCGGCATCCAGCCGGGCCGCGCCAGCCGCTCGGCCATCAGCACCGAGCCCGCCAGCATCGCGATATGAACCGCCAGAACCAGCCGGAAATAGCCCCGCGGGCTCAGCGCCTCGGCAAAGGGCGCCACGATCCCGGCCCAGAGCGGCGGATAGATATAAGGAAAGGCGATGTTTTGCGCATCCGCGCCGAGGCTCTCTTGCAAGGGCGCCCAGGCCGGCGGGGTGCCGCCGAAGAAGAGATCGGGCGCGGCATAGATCAGATCGTCGGCGCCGGTGGCATGCAGATGGCCCGCAAACCAGATCGCGGCGAGATCGGCGTGCCAGATCCCGCTCGCCCAGGCCCAGGCCCAGGCCGCCCAGAGCGCCAACAGAAGGAGACCGAGCGCGCGGGCGCGAGAGGAGAGGGGGGCGGAGGGCGTCATCGGGCTCGTCGGGCGGCTGCTTGGTTGGGGCAGGGTGCCGGGCTTGGGCGCCGAGCGCAACCCGCCGCGGCGCCAAAGCTCGCGCGGCTTTGCGCGCGCCCCGCCCGCCGGGCCCCTGTTGCGCTTGACTTTGCCGCGCGGGCGCGGTGTATCGGGCCGACTGACGCCCAAGCCCGTTGAAAGGGGAGCCCGATGCACGCCTATCGCAGCCATACCTGCGCTGAACTGACCGCCGCCAATGCCGGGCAAACCGTCCGTCTGTCGGGCTGGGTCCATCGCGTGCGAGATCACGGGGGCGTGCTGTTCATCGACCTGCGCGACCATTACGGCATCACCCAGGTGCTCTGCGACGGCGACTCGGCCGCCTTTGCCGCGCTGGAAAAGGTGCGCGCCGAATGGGTGATCCGCATCGACGGCACCGTGAAGCTGCGCGACGAAAGCCTGATCAACCCGAAGATCCCGACCGGCGAGATCGAGGTCTACGCCCGCGCGGTCGAGGTGCTCGGCGCGGTCGAGGGCGATCTGCCGCTGCCGGTCTTCGGCGAGCAGGACTACCCCGAGGAAACCCGCCTGACCTACCGCTTCCTCGACCTGCGCCGCGAGGGGCTGCACAACAAGATGATGTTGCGCTCGAACGTGGTGCGCTCGATCCGCAACCGGATGTGGGATGCGGGCTTCAACGAATTCCAGACCCCGATCATCACCGCCTCCTCGCCCGAAGGCGCGCGCGACTTCCTCGTGCCCTCGCGTCTGCACCCGGGCAAATTCTACGCGCTGCCGCAGGCGCCGCAGCAGTTCAAACAGCTGATCATGGTCGCGGGGTTTGACCGCTACTTCCAGATCGCGCCCTGCTTCCGCGACGAAGACCCGCGCGCCGACCGCTCGCCGACCGATTTCTACCAGCTCGACCTCGAGATGAGCTTCATCGAGCAAGAAGATGTCTTCGCCGCGGTGCAGCCGGTGATCCAGGGCCTGTTCGAGGAATTCGGCGCCGGCAAGCGCGTCGACCCGGAGTGGCCGCGCATCGCCTACCGCGACTCGCTCTTGTGGTACGGCTCGGACAAGCCCGACCTGCGCAACCCGATCAAGATGCAGGTGGTGAGCGAACATTTCGCCGGCTCGGGCTTTGCGATCTTCGCCAAACTGCTCGAACAAGAGGGCACCGAGATCCGCGCGATCCCGGCGCCGACGGGCGGCTCGCGCAAGTTCTGCGACCGGATGAACGCCTTTGCGCAATCGCAGGGCCTGCCGGGCATGGGCTATATCTTCTGGCGCAAGGGCGATGACGGGGCGATGGAAGCCGCCGGGCCGCTGGCCAAGAACATCGGGCCGGAACGCACCGAGGCGATCCGGCTGCAGCTCGGCCTCGGCGAGGGCGATGCGGCCTTCTTCCTCGGCGGCAAGCCCGAGACCTTCGAGGCGGTCGCGGGGCGCGCGCGCAACGAGATCGGCCGCGAGCTTGGCCTGACCGAAGAGGGCGTGTTCAAATTCGCCTGGATCGTCGATTTCCCGATGTATGAGAAGACCGACGAGGGCAAGATCGACTTCTCGCACAACCCCTTCTCGATGCCGCAAGGCGGGCTCGAGGCGCTCAGCGGCAACCCGCTCGACGTGCTCGGCTATCAATACGACCTCGCCTGCAACGGCTATGAACTGGTCTCGGGCGCGATCCGCAACCATGATCTGGCGATCATGTACAAGGCTTTCGAGCTCGCGGGCTATCCGAAGGAAGAGGTCGAGAAGCGGTTTGGCGGCATGGTCAAAGCGTTCAAATATGGCGCGCCGCCCCACGGCGGCTGCGCGGCCGGCATCGACCGGATCGTGATGCTGCTCGCCGATGAGATCAACATCCGCGAGGTCATCATGTTCCCGATGAACCAGCGCGCCGAGGATCTGATGATGAACGCGCCCTCCGAGCCCACCAACGAACAGCTGCGCGAGCTGCGGCTGCGGGTTCTGCCGAAAGAGGCCTGAGATGCGAAAGGGCGCCCCGCGGGGCGCCCTTTTCGTTGCTGCTCAAAGAGTTACGAGAACAGCACGTTGACGGCCGTCGCGGTCACCGAGACCGCAAGGCTGAGCGCGCCGAGGGTGAACACCGTCCAGTGGGTGGCCTCGATCAGGCGCTGGTTGTTGATCAGGCGAAGCGCGTGGTCTTTCATCTTGCATCCTTGTGGCAGCATGGATCCCGACCAGACTGGCGCGCAATTGCGGCAGGTTTTGGAACGCAATCGTGCGCTTTGGAGGCAATTGCGCCGCCCCGCGCCGGGCGCTAGCGTGGGCGCCAAGGAGGTGCCTTCATGGACAAGACTTTCGGCGAAGAGCTGCCAGGCTGGGTGCCCCCGCGCGCGCCCGATTTTTCCGAGCTCGAGGGGCGTTATGTGCGCCTCGAGCGGCTCGAGGAGGGCCATGCCCATGCGCTCTTCCGGGCCAATGCCGAGGATGACGCGATCTTCGATTATCTGCCCTACGGGCCCTTTGCCTCCGAGGTCGCCTATATCCGCTGGGCGCGCGAGATGGCGGGGCAGGCGGACCCGTATTTCTTCGCGCTGCGCGATCAGGCGACGGGGCAGCTCGGCGGTGTGATGGCCTATCTGCGCGTCACCCCGGCCTCGGGCTCGATCGAGCTGGGCCATATCTGCCTCGCCCCGCGGATGCAGCGCACGCCCGCCGCGAGCGAGGCGATGATGCTGCTGATCGGCTGGGCCTTTGACGCGGGCTATCGGCGCTTCGAATGGAAATGCGATGCGCTCAACCTGCCCTCGCGGCGCGCGGCCGAGCGGCTCGGGCTGAGCTATGAGGGCATCTTCCGCCAAGCGACCGTGGTCAAGGGCCGCAACCGCGATACCGCCTGGTTCGCCGCCATCGACCGCGAATGGCCCGCCCTGCGCGAGGCCTATGCGGCTTGGCTCGCGCCCGAGAATTTCGACGCCGAGGGCCAGCAGATCGAACGGCTCTCCGACCTCACCCGGCTCGTGCGCGCCGCCTCCGACCCCGCGCTCGGCGGCTGATCTCAAAAGCCCGAGCCCGCGGCGAGCCGCTCCTGCACAAGCCCGTTGAGGCGCGAGATCGCCGCCGCGCTCGGCTCCGCCGCGCCGAGCGCCACCGCCGCATCCTCGAGCGCCGGATCATGCGCCGAACGCGCCACGCCGGCGAGGAATTGCGAGACATAGCCGAAATCGGGCCGCTCGCAGCCGCTCGAGAGCACCTCCGCGATATGGCTCAGATCGTCGCGCAACGCGATCGGGTCAGGCGCGATCCGCTCATCGGGCAGGGCATGGGGCCCGAACGCATGCATCTCCGCGGGCAAGACCGCCAGAACCGCCTGCTGGAACACCGCGAGACTCTCGACCGGCTTCGAGAGGAACCCATCCGCCCCCGCCGCCATCGCCTCCGCCTCGACCTCCGGGTCGCCCGAAATCCCGAGCACCGCCGGCACCGGCGCGCTCATCGCCTTGATCTCGCGGATCAGATCCGCCCCCGAGCCATCGGGCAGTCCGAGATCGACGATCACCACCCCCGGGCGATAGGTCGTCAGATGCCGATGCGCCGAGCGCAGACAATCCGCCCGCCGGATCCGCGCGCCGGAGCGCAAACAGAGCAAGCGCATCGCCTCCGAGGCGAAACGGCTGTCTTCAACCACAAGCACCGTGACACCCAGAAGCGGGCGCTGCGCGGTCGCCGGGCGGGCGGCCAGAAAGGCGGAGAGTTCGTCGGTCATGGGCGTCACCTTGGCAGAGGGATTCGCATCGTTTCCCGAGTTAAGACCCTATTTGCCTAACGAAGCGTTAAGCCCGGCGTTCGCGGCGCTTGCGTCGCACCCGCGCGCCGCCTAATCAGGGCACAGGAGTTTAGGAGGCCCCCATGATCGGACGTTTGAACCATGTCGCCATCGCCGTGCCCGACCTCGAGGCCGCATCGGCGCAATACCGCAACACGCTTGGCGCCAAGGTCGGCGCCCCGCAAGACGAGCCCGATCACGGCGTGACCGTCGTCTTCATCGAGCTGCCCAACACCAAGATCGAGCTGCTCTACCCGCTGGGGGAAAACTCGCCGATCAACGGCTTCCTCGAGAAAAACCCCTCGGGCGGCATCCACCACATGTGCTTCGAGGTCGAAGACATCCTCGCCGCGCGCGATAAACTCAAGGCCGAAGGCGCGCGCGTGCTCGGCACCGGCGAGCCGAAGATCGGCGCCCATGGCAAACCCGTGCTGTTCCTGCACCCCAAGGATTTCAACGGCTGCCTGATCGAACTCGAACAGGTCTGAATGACAAGGGGCGCCTCACCCGGCGCCCCTTCATCTTGCCAGAAATATCCCGGGGTCCGGGGCAGGGCCCCGGCGCTCACCGCCCGCGCAGCGCGTGAAAGAGATGCGTGAACGCCGCCGCCCCCACCACCGGCACCGTCAGGTTCAGAAGCGGCACCGACAGCGGCACCGCCATCGCCGCCCCCGCCAGCCAGATCGTCATCTTGTTGCGCTGATAAAGCGCGCGCACCTCGTCGCGATGCATCCGCCGCGCCGCCGCCATCTGGAAATATTCCCGCCCGAGCAGATAGCCGTTCAGCCCGAAAAACAACACCGGCGCCAGCGGGATCACGAAGGGGTAAACGATCAGCGCCGCGAGGTTCGCCCCCACCACCACGCCAAAAAACCGCAGCGAATCGCCAAAGGTCTCCGCCAGCGTCAGCTTGCGCACCGGCGCGAGCCCGGGGTAATGCGCCCCCTCGACCATCTCGGCGACATCCTCGAGGAAAAACCCGGTGAAGATCGAGGCCACCGGCACCATCAGGAACATCGAGGCCACGATCATCACCCCGATCGAGGCAAAGCTCAGCACCGCGTCGATGCCGCCGATCGGCCCGATCCAGGGCAGGCTGAGCGTATCGGGCACGAACGCCCCGATCAGCTGCACCATCCCGAGCCAGAGCGCCACCAGAAGCCCGAGCGCGAGCGCCACCCCCTTGGCCAGAACCTTCGCCGATCCGGGCCGGAAAAGATCCGCCCAGCCGAGGAACAAAGCGTTGAAAATCATGCGTCTCTCCAGCTGACGATGGCCTCGAGATCGGGGCGCGGGCGCTCCGGCGGGGCGGCGGTCTCGGTGCCGATATGCACAAGCCCCGCGACCCATTCGCCCGGCGCCAGCCCAAAGGCGGGGGCCGCGAAATCGCGCTCATGCGCGACCCAGCCGGTGAGCCAGCCCGCCCCCCAACCGGCCGCGAGCGCGGCGTTGACAAGCTGCATGCAGGCCGCGCCGACAGAGAGCTCCTGCTCCACCGTCGGCACCTTCTCGGTCGGCCGCGGCACCGCGATCACCGCGATGCACAGCGGGCTTTGCGCGAATTGCCCCACGCCCTTCGCCGCCACATCCTCGGCCAGCCCGCGCGCCTGCGCAAAGGCCGCAGCCTCCCCCGCCAGCCGCGCGAGCGCGCCGCCCTCGAGCACCACGAACCGCCAGGGCTCGAGCTTGCCATGATCGGGCACCCGCGCCGCCGCGGTCAGGATCTCGAGGATCTCCGCGCGCCCCGGCGCCGGCGCGGCGAGGGTCTTGGGCGGGCGCGAGCGGCGGGTTAGCAGGAACCGCAGCGCCTCCTCATTGCGGATCGCGGGGTTCACGGCCCCGGGGGCAATCTCCATGGCACTCTCCTTCAATTGCGCCCCTGATATCGGGGCGGGGTCAGGCGATTGCAACGGCTCAAAGCCCGAAATCCGCCGCGAGTTCCGCCAGATAGCCGGAGACCTGCGCAACCCAGCGCGCGCCCGGCTGACGCGCGGCGATGGTGCGCGCGAGCGGGTCGGGCGCGGCGACCCGGCTCCCCGACAGCGCCTCGAGCACCGCATGGCCGCAAAACGGCACATGCACCTCGGAATAGCCACCCTCATGGGTCATCGCGAGCCGCCCGCCACAGAGCGCCTCGGCCGCGGCCATCGCCCGCAGCGTCAGCGCCCGGAACCCCTCCGCCCCCATCAGCATCCGCCCGAGCGGGTCCATCGCCGAGGCGTCATAGCCACAGGCCACCACGATCAGCTCGGGCGCATGACGCGCGAGCGCCGGCGCCACGATCCGGTCCCAGGCCTCGAGATAGCTCGCCTCGCCGCAGCCCGGCGGCAGCGGCACGTTGAGATTGGCGCCGCCCGCGCCGCGCACCTCGGCCCCGCCGGTGTCGAGCGGATAGTTCCATTCCTGATGCAGCGAGATCGTCAGAACCTCGTGGTCGTCGAGGAAAATCGCCTCGGTGCCATTGCCGTGATGCACATCCCAATCGACCACCGCCACCCGCCGCACCAGCCCCGCCGCCTGCGCCGCGCGGATCGCCACCGCGATATTGTTGAGCAGACAAAAACCGTTCGGCCAATCGGGCAGACAATGATGCCCCGGCGGACGCGCCAGCGCATAGGCGTTTTGCGCGCGCCCCTCGAGCACCGCAAAGACCGCCGCCTTCGCCAGCCCCGCCGAGAGCGCCGCGAGCTCATAACCGCCCGGCCCGAAGGGCGTGCGCAGCCCGAGCTCGCCGCCCCCCGCATCCGAGGCCGCCTTGAACGCGTCGAGATAGCTCACCGGATGCACGAGCGCGAGGTCCGCGCGCGTCGCCTCGGGCGCCGAGCCCGCGTCGATCTCCGCCATCAACCCCGAGACGCGCAACAGGTTCACCAGCCGCCGCTTCGTCTCCGGGCTCTCCGGCAGGCCGCCGCCAGGCTGCACGAAGCCCCCCACCGGCAGCGTCAGCGCGTAATTGCCGCCGCCATGCCAAAAACTGCGCTCATCGTGAAAAAAGGCGGTCCGCATGGTTTTCCTTTCGCCCCGCGCGGGGGCGCGGTAAGGGGGACCATGACCGAGCTGAGCCACCTTGCCAAGAGCGGCGCCGAGATCGCGCTGCGTGTCACGCCGAAGGCCTCGCGCAACCGCATCGTGCTCGAGGACGGGCAGTTGCGCGTCTATGTCACGGTGATTCCCGAGGATGGCAAGGCCAATGCCGAGGTGGTGAAGCTTCTCGCCAAGGCGCTGGGCGTGGCCAAGAGCCGGCTCACGCTGATCCGCGGGCAGACCGCGCGCGACAAGGTGTTTCGTCTCGATTGAGGCGATAATCCCTTTATTTTACGAAGGATTGTCGGCCCCCGCGCAACGCGGGCGCGAACGCATTTCGCCGCGCGACGGTTCCCGGCGCGGCGGGCAAAGTGGCAAGAATCCGCCGGTTCGGGCGGGGCGCGTGATCTAAGGGGTTCAAGCGCGCCGGGATTCGCCGTTACAAACCCGCCCAACGAGCACAAAAATAACCATACGAGTTTTGGGACTGATGACCACCGACACCGCTTCGAACCGCCGCCTTCGCCTGCCGCTGATGCTGACGCTGATGATCGCGCTGGGCGCTTGCGGGATGAAAGCGCCGGAGCGCGCGGAGGCGATGAACTTCGCCCGCGCCGAGACCTCCTCCCACCAGCAGATCGACCCGGCCCGCCGCGACCGCGCGGTGGCGATCGCGAAAGAACTGCGCGCGCGCGGCCAGCGGGTCTGGTGCGTGCCCTTCGCGCGCAACGCCTCGGGCATCGACCTGCGCGGCAATGCCAAGACCTGGTGGTCGCAGGCCGCCGGCGTCTACCAGCGCAGCCATACCCCCAAGGTCGGCGCGGTCATGGCCTTCTCGGCGACCCGCAAGATGCCGCTCGGCCATGTCGCGGTGGTCTCCAAGGTGGTTTCGGATCGCGAGATCCTGATCGATCACGCGAACTGGCGCCGCAACCAGATCTCGCTCGGCATGAAGGTGATCGACGTGTCGAAAGCCAATGACTGGAGCCAGGTGAAGGTCACCAACACCGGCGCGCGCACCTATCCGGTCGCGGGCTTCATCTCGAAATAAGCCCGGGCGCGCCGCCCGACAAAGCCCGCTTCGGCGGGCTTATTTCTTTTCGACCTGCCGCAGCCGATACACCCCCTCGGGCAGGTTGAGCGCCGCCGCCAGCTCGCGCAGCTGCGCGGGCGAGAAGACGATGCGCTGCACGTTCTCGGTCTGGTCGTCGACCTGCTCGACCACGACACAATCCTCGAAGGATTGGATGGTGATGTCTTCTTGCAGATAGTCGCGCGGATCGGCGCCCTCGTCGACGAGGGTGATCACGGTGGCGTCGAATTCGTGTTCGATGGTAAACATGCCCTCAGGCTAGCGCGGCCCGGCGGGCGGCGGAAGAGCAAACATTTCGGTGAGGCCGGGGCGCGCGGGCGGACGAGCCCTTGCGGGCGCCAAGGGCCGCGTTAAACTGCGCCCAGCTTCCCCGGAGGATCGATGACCCGCCCCGTTACCCGCCTCAGCGCGGTTCTCTCTCTCGTGCTGCTTGCGGCCTGTTCGGTCCCTCAGACGCAGGGCGCCGCCGCCCCCGGCCCGAGCGCTGCGCGCGTCGAGACCGAGCTCACCCCGGCCGAGGCCGCGCAGAATTTCATCTCGGTCGCCCAGCATATGGAGCCCGAGATCGAGCGCGAATGTCAGGCCCGCACCAGGGGGCGCAGCTGCGATTATCAGATCATGGTCGATGACCGCCCCGGTCAGGAGCCCAACGCCTTCCAGACCGAGGACCGTCAGGGCCGGCCGATCCTCGCCTTCAACCTCGCGCTGATCGCCTCGGTGCGCAATCAAGACGAGCTCGCCTTCGTGATGGGCCATGAGGCGGCGCATTTCATCATGGGCCATCTCGACGCGAAGGCGCAGGACGCGGCGGCGGGCGCGGTGATCATGGGGGTGCTGGCGGCGGCCTCGGGCGCCGATGCGCGGGGCATCTCGCAGGCGCAAGACATCGGCGCCGAGGTCGGCGGGCGCGCCTATTCCAAGGATTACGAGCTCGAGGCCGACCGGCTCGGCACGATCATCACCTGGGATGCGGGCTATGACCCGCTCAAGGGCGCGGAATTCTTCCGCCGCCTGCCGGACCCGGGCAATGTCTTCCTCGGCACCCACCCGGCCAACGGGCTCCGGCTCGATATCGTGCGCCGCACGGTCGCGCAGCTCAAGGCCGGCACGATCTGAGCCCGGCCCTTCGCCGGGCGCCCAAAATACATGCAACCTGAGCGCGAAACCCGCCCCGGCGCGGCGCAAATCCGCAAGCGGGGCGGGGTTTTGATCTGAATCATGGCTTCTGACCTGACGCAGGGGGATCTTGGACCCACTGCGACAGGAGGACGGGATGTTCGGAGCCAGAACGCTGAATCGCCATGCGGCGCTGATGAACCGGATGGCGGAAACGCTCGGCGTCGATCTGACCGAGGCGATGGCCAAGGGCCGGCTCTCGAGCGAGGGCTGGCGCGAGGCGGTGGTGCGCTGCGCGGGCTGCGATGACCCGAGCGCCTGCCTGCATTGGCTCTCCGAACAGCCGGCCCCCGAGGATCAGGCGGGCGCGGTCGACGAGGCGCCGCATTATTGCAACAACAAGCTGATGATGGCCCGCCTGCGCGAGGAGTTGGGGCTGGCCGAAACCGATGCTGGAGGACGTGTCTGATGGGCTTTCAGGGCAATGTGGATTTGCATTTCTGGATCACGCGCGGCATGGCGCGCCGGCTCGGCGTGAACCTCTCCGAGGCGATGCATGAGGGGCTGCTCTCGCAGGCCGATTTCGCCCAGATGGTGAACCGCTGCCGCAACTGCGACAAGTCGCAAGGCTGCCTCGCCTATCTCGCCGAGGAAGGCCGCGGCGCCGCGCCCGATTGGTGCTCCAACGCCGCCGTCCTGCGCGAGCTCAGCGCGTTGAGCTGAGCCAAGGCGCGTCTTGCCGGGGGACGCCGCGTGAGGGGCCGCACGGCCCGCGCGTAACCCTGTCAGGGGCGCGCGGTCGCCCCCCATCGAAGAGACGCTCTCGCCCCCGAGCCAGACCTGCCCCGCGCCGCCCGCCAGCCCGAGATGATCGTTCGAGGCGAAATCGCGCCCCGCCGGCGGCGCCAACGCCCGCCCGCGGTCGCGCGGCGCAAGCGCCTTGCGACCCTCGACAGCACATCCTTGTCGCGCGTCTTCGGTTCGCCCAGGTCAGTGCCTGGGTCTCGGTCATGCGCCGCGTTTGTGTCGATAAAGCCGGAGCGCCAGCAACCGAATCACGGCCATCACCAAAATCGCCCCGGCCAAGGCGAGCCGCCCTCGCGGCGCAGAAATGCAAAAAGCGGCGCCGAAGCGCCGCTTTTCAGCTCAGTCGTGGCAGCCCGTAGGGGAGCCACCGCCGTCACAGTGGCCCAAAATATGGGGTTTTCTCGCTGATTTCGCCATTGTACACCATATGTGGTTGTACATTTTGGCGTACATGGATTTCAGGCATGAAACTCAAGGCAAACCAGATCGCGAACCTCGACATCGGGAAGCGGCACAGTGATGGCGGTGGACTCTACATCGAACTGCGCAAGGGCGGAACTGGGAGCTGGCTCTACCGGTACACCGTCAACGGTCGGGCGAACTGGATGAGCCTCGGGGCGTACCCTGAGGTCTCCCTCAGCCGCGCCCGTGAACTCGCCGCCGAGAAGCGGGGCCTCAAGTCTACGGGCGTCGATCCAGTGAAGGCCAAGCGCCAAGCCGCGCGCCAGTCGATCACCGTGGAAGAGGCGGTTCGCGAGTACTGGAAGCTGAAATGCACTGGCCTTGCCAAGGCGGAAGGCTGGATCAGAATGTTCGAGATTCACGCCTTTCCCAAGATCGGCAGCAAAGGCGTAGCCGATCTGACGTCTGAGGACGTCGTGCGGGTACTCAAGCCGCTCTGGAAGAGCAAGGACGCCGTTGGAGATGGTGAAACCGGATACCCCACGGCAAAGCGCATCCTGACCCGGCTGCGGCTCGTGCTGACGCACGCCAAGTTCAAGGACCCTCGCGTCGATCCGTTTATCATCGACGTGGCCCGCGAGGCGCTGCCCAAGGTCGAATGGGAAGAAGAACACCACCCGTCGCTGCCATGGGCGCAGGCTCCCGACCTTTGGGTTTCCATGCTCGACAGCGTGGCGGGAGAGGGGCTGCGCATGATCATTCTGACGGGGCTGAGGGTTGCTTGCGTGACGAAGGCTGAGTGGAGTGAAGTGGATTTCGATGCGGGCGTCTGGACCGTGCCTCGGGGCCGCGTGAAAGGCTGGAATGCAGGCTTCCGGGTGCCGCTGACGCGGCCAATGACCGATGTCCTAAAGCGCGTACAGAAGGCCACCGGCACGCAGAAGCACATCTTCCACAGCCCGACCGCTTGGAAGAAGGGCTTCATCAGCGAGAACACGTGGAACAAGTGGCTAGAAGAGAACGGTTGGAAGGATGCCGATGGGCGACCTGCCACTGCCCATGGCTTCCGTTCCACCTTCCGAGACTGGGCTGCGAAACATGGCTGGGCGCGCGATCTGGCGGAGCACAGCATCCAGCACGTCTCTGCGAAAGGGACGAAGGTCGAGCGCGCATACTGGCGAGAGGATCGGCTGGAGGATCGGGCTGAGCTGATGATGGCGTGGAACGATTTCGTGGTCGGGAAGGAGGTGGCGCAGAGGATGGCTGCGGGCGCGCGTCAGCGCGCTCTGGACCGGCTGGACGAGGTCGTGCTGGCAGACGGGCGCACGCTCCGCGAGGCCGAGGAATGGGCGCGATACGATGGGTTGGAGGGCGAGGTCGACGCCAGTCAGCCTGCGGATGATTGATTGTGGCCCACGTTGTGCTCTGAGCAAGCGGGCGGCTGGGTGGTTGAAAAAGGCACGTTGTGCCCGCTATGGTGCCATCGGTGGAGGTGCCCGATGGCGAAGACCAAGGCGGATAATGAAAAGCTCAAGGTCAGGACCGTGTCCTTGCCCCTCGATCTGTACGAGCGCCTGCAGCCAATCGTGGATGCGGCTGTCGCTGCAGGCGAGAATGAAGCATTCGTGCTGCGGCAAGTGGCTCGCATCGCCCTCCAGCGCCAATGGACCGCGACGTTTCTTGAGGTCCCCTCCGAAGTGACGAGAGAGCGGGATCGAGATCGCGTGACGCCCCGGTTGGCGCTTCCTCCGGCGATGGACGAGCAGGTCTTCGCGCTGTCTGAGTTCGCGGCGTTCAGCAGATGGTTCACGTTCGCCGTCGAGCGGTTCCTCGTGCAATATCGGAAGGGCGACCCTCACCTCTTCGACGTCCTGCCCCGCCGCAGTTGAGATTCACTTTCGGATTTCTAGCCCATATTTCCAGTACCTACGCGCCCGACCCGCCCCCTCCCGGTACCCCGTCAAGGGTCCCGTTGTGCTATTTTTGCAACGGTATCGGTCAAGGGTCGCGCGGGCGGGTCAGGTCGACTCGCCCGCGCGCGCCTTGCTAGGCCATTGCGGGGAACACGTGGCGGATTCCCTTGCGCTCTTTCAGGTCATCCAGCGCCGCTTTCAGCGCGTGCCCGGCGGAGTCGATTGCCGCCGTGGTGCTGGCAGGACTCCAGATAGACGCGCGGGCGATGGCAAGGCGACGGCGCGCGCTGGCAAGGTCCTGAAGACGTTCCAGACGGGCAAGCTCTTGCGCCTTGTCCATGAGCTGGGCCGTCAGCTTTTCAACGTCCTGCCCGATTGTCGCGTGGCGCAAGGCGTCCTTTGCCGCGCGTGCCGCCATGTTGACGCGCGGGCAGGATATGCCGCGCCGTTCCAGCGCCTTCACCTCTTTCAGCATGGCTTGGATGTCACCGATCATGACTGACTCCTTCTGTTGATCGTGTCACGATACTACACAATACCAGAATGATTCGCTATCTAATTCAATGGGATAGCCGGATTCAACGCTAGCCGGTCGGCACGCTACAGACGGCGCGCCAGACGGTCGGGCGGCAGGGCCGGAGGCGAGGTGCTCAGAGCACGACCGCGCGCGCCAGCGCCCAGCCGGGCACCTCAGCGCGGGGGCAAATTCGGATTCGTCAAAACCGGAATATAAAAATGGACTCCCGTAAAAACTGGTTCCCGTCAAAACAGTCGCGCGTCGAATCAAAAACGGTCGAGCGCCAAAACAAAAATGGCTGATCGTCAAAACAAAAAATGGGCGATCACCAAAACGACTGCGCGCCAGTTCGAGCGCGGGCTGCAGACAGTCGTGACCCGAGCACGAGCACGGCGACGGCGTGAGCCTCGATGCTGAGAGGCCATATGGGCAGATTGGCAAGGCCCGCTGACGCGGGCCACGACCACGCCACCAAGTCACCCAGCCACATTGCCAGCGTTGCCTCGGGCACAGGATTGGTCCCAGAGCATCGCACAGCGCGCCACAGACGCCCACTCAGGCCTGTGCCGCCATCCGTGACGACTGACCGCCACAGCGCCCCTGAGGGCCTTCCAGCACGTGCTCTGAGCGCGTCTGCGCGGCATGTCTGCGTGGTTTGAGCTGTGCGACTTGGATAGCAGCGGACTTGCTGCTGGCCCCGCGTCAGCGGGCATTGCGGGCTTGCCGGTGGCCCGCCGTTAGGCGGGTGTGGTGGCTGGAATGGTTGGCTGACGATCCGGGTAGGTAGGTGCTACGGGCAAGGCATGGCCCGCTGACGCGGGCAGACTGACCATGTCGCCAAGGCGGCTAGGCAGGCACGGACCAAGTCGGTGATCTGGTCAGGCGGGATGGCAGTAAGCCTGTGATTTGGGATGGGTATGGATGGGCTGGGCCGGTGACGTGGGCGACTTCGGAAGGTGGGGTGATGGTGTTGGCCCGCGTCAGCGGGGCTTACCAGATTATGTGTATCTAGGCCTACCGACTACATGATAGTGTGTAGTGATCCCGTTGAATGCGGCGAATGTCTGATTCGGCACTAGGGATGGTGGCGATTCGGGGTGAATCTGGCTAGATGTGGGGGTGGCGGAAGGGGGCATTTTCTGGGGAATCGAGGGGGGCCTATCGGAATCCCCGAGGGTCCCGGCCTCTGCCGAAAGGGTCCCTCGATTGGCTGGGAATGCCCTACCCCCTCCTGAATCTAGGGGGTCCCTCGGCCCCGGATGTGCCATTTCCCTGAATAGGTCACGTACAATGTGACGAAATGCAGCGGTCGGGCCAATAGAATCAAGCGGTTGAATGCGATGCTGCGATGCAGCAAATTGGGTGCTGAAATCGGCACATCTCGCTCCGGCAAATCGTCACATCTGGTAGCGCGATGGGTCAGGAAGGGTGACCTATGTGTCTGGCGGAGGGTGGGGGCTGGTCCGAAACTGCAATGGGTCCCCGATGTGTGCGTCTCTGCGGAAATTTGATCAAATTTCCAGAATTGGTGCAGCGGCGCACAGAGAAGCCGCCCCGAGGGAGGCGGCTGCCGGTAGCGTGAGGTTCGTGGAGGTCGGCTGAGGTTCTGGGAGGTCAGATGAGGCCCGGCACCGGTTCGGTCACGAGGCAAACCTCCTGCCAATCCATGCTGCCATCCTCTTCATTGTGGTTCCATTCCACGATCAGCCTGAAGTCGAGCAGCGCGCCACGCGGGCAAACCTTTCGGACGGCTTGCATGAGGGCGTCGATGGCGCGGTCGACCTTGATCATGACCATGAAGCTGGGACCGTCGTCGAATTGGTCCAGTGGGCGCTCGGCTCCAGTCGTCAGCTTGAAGCCATCTTGCTCCAGAATCTGGCACAGATCGTCACGGAAGCCTTCACTGACCAAAGGGCCGTAGACGCTGACTTCAAGCAGGACGGCGGTATCAGGACGGGACGGGTCTCCGAACGGGGTTGGCATTTCGTGGACGGGCATGTGGGTCTCCTTAGAATCGAATCATCGTGTCATTTTCAATTATCATGATAGCCTTTCGACGCGTATGCAAGCCGCCGGATCGGGGAAATTGTTGCCACCTTCCCGCGATCCAGATACCAACACGAAAGGAGATCAAATGACCAGTAGCACGCCTGTTTCGATGAATGTCGTCGACCTGTTCTCGGGAGCCGGGGGTATGTCCTATGGCTTCAAGGCGCATGGGGCGTTCAACATGATCGGGGCTGCCGACGCGGAGATCGGGAAGCCCACGGCTGGGGACGGGCGGCTGCAGTGCAACTCGACCTACCAGAACAACATCGGCATCGCGCCGACGCGGGTTAACCTCGCAGAGGTTGTGGCGGAAGACCTCCGCTCGGTTCTGGGTATTGGTGACAAGGCGGTCAATGTCCTGAGCGTCTGCCCGCCGTGCACTGGGTTCAGCCGTGCGAACCCGGACAACCATCTGCGCGACGACGCCCGCAACAGTCTGGTATCGCGGGCGGCGGATTTCGCTGTGGCACTCGATGCTGACATCGTGGTCATGGAGAATGCCCGCGAGCTGATCCGGGGGAACTTCGTCCATCACTACCGGGCTTTCCGGCAGCGCTTGGAGGAAAGCGGCTACAACGTCTTCGGACGCAGCTACATGCTGAACCGGTTCGGACTGCCTCAGGTACGTGAACGGTCCATCGTGATCGCTGCAAAGGAACGCCTGCCGCTCTACACGCTGGAAAGCATGTGGGACGGCTGGACGGTGAAGGGCGAAGCCATGACCGTCCGTCGCGCGCTCGGGGTAGTGGCGAAAGCCCGCAAGGCCGACAAGCGGTTTCCGGGGTTCTCATCGGACGAGGTGCGCCGCAGGTTGGCCGCGATCCCCAAGGACGGCGGATCGTGGATGGACCTTCTCGAACACCCGGAGGCTGACGAGCTGATGACCGGTTCGATGAAGCGCATCGCTGCTGCCGGGAAGTTCGGATCGTACCCAGATGTCTACGGTCGCATGGCGTGGGATCGCCCGGCACCGACCATCAAGCGGGAATGCGCGCACATCGGCAATGGTCGGTACGCCCACCCGGTCGAGGACAGGCTCTGCAGCATCGCAGAGATGGCGGTGTTGAACGGGTTCCCGTACGACTACAACTTCCGGGGGGTGGCCCTGTCAAACGTCTATCGCCACATCGGTGACGCCGTTCCTCCGATGATCTCTTACCAGTTGGCGCACCTGTGCCGCTGGATGCTCACCAACGAGCAGCCCGGCATGCAGGAGCTTGTACTTCCCAGTACCAGCCTCAGGTCGACCGACCTTATCCGTGAGGCTGCCTGACGTTGTTACCACCGAATGCCACCGAACAGCGCTACGTCGACGAACTTCTGACAGCCATGCGGGGTCCATGTCAGGCCGCGTTTCCGCATGCTTCAGCGCTGATCTCGGATGTGTTCGCGAGAGAGTTTCAGGCGTCCCTGCTGATCAACCACTACTTCCTCGGCGCGCCGCTTTCGACGTCGTCCTTCGATGCTGCGTTCATCCGTGCCGCGAGAGCTGCGGGCCACGCGGTGTCTCCCGCCCCTGATGGGTATCGGTTCTGGGATGTCGAGATCGGCGGGCAGAAGATCAGCCTCAAGTCCACCGCTGCGGCCAACCTTCGGGTGGGCACGCTCCACATCTCGAAGCTGTGCGAAGCTGCATGGATTCAGGACATGCGTGGTGCGGCTCAGCGCGAGGACGCCACCAAGCGGCTGTTCTCGGATTACACGTCCGCCGTCGACAGCATCATCCAGCTCCGCCTCTTCAAGGACCGCGCCTTCTACGAACTGGTCGAAATTCCATCAGCGCTCTTGGCGCAGGTGGCGGACGTTCCACGAGCTGAGTTCGCCCCGGATGGTCCATCCATCGGCATCCCGGTTGGAAAGAACCCGCCCGACTTCACGCTGAAGCTCGACCGGTCTGACGCCAAGGTGACGCTGGCGAACATCAACAAGAGCGTCTGCCGGGTGCTTGCGACGTGGCAACTCGATCCGACGTTTGGGAACGCCGCGACGGTGCCACCGTTGGCGACCTGACCGCGACCCAGCCGACCCAGCCGCGACCCAGCTTTGCGCGCGTGGTTGGGTCGCCCCGAACCCCTTATTCCATTGGCAAAAACAGCCAGAGACCCAAGAGACCCAAGTTTTCTTCTTCTTATAGAAAAGAGAGAAGTAATATAGGGAAGAAGGGGGCGTAGGGGTCCTCCTCCCGCGCGGTCAGCGGGTAAAATCCGGCTGGGTGGGTCGGGTCTCTGGGTCTCACGCGCGCCAGCCCAAGGAATTTTCGGGTGGGTGGGTCGCGTGGGTTTGGCTGGGTTTCCGGCCTGAAAAATCAATAAAACCAATAAGATAGCAGCGACCCAGCCATCTGGGTCGCTGGGTCGCTAGCTGGGTCTCTACCCCCGCCCGAACGCGGCGAGGGTCTCCTGTACATCCTTCAGGGCCGGAATCTTGACATACCGATCCTTCTTCTGCAGGGGCACGCGCAGGTCGATCACGTCGAACTGGTCGTCGCGGCACAGAGCATCCGCGTCCTGACCGGCATCGCGCCGATACCCGCCGAAGTAGGTGATCAGCCGCTTGTTGTCGCCGCCGTTTGCCTCGGGGCCGAGCAGCTTCGCCATAGCCGTCTTGACCTCCGCGCTCAGGTTGCCCTTTTCCGTTTCCGGGTGGAGGATCGAGACAAGGTGGCTCCGGGCAACGTAGGTCGGTTCGTCCTCGTGGAACCGATAGTAGAATTCCGCTCCACCCGTCTCCCGACCTGCCAGTTCCCCGCTTTCCAGAATGGCGGCAAGGCGCGCCATCGGACCACGGAGACCCATCCCGACCTGCTGACGCAGGCCCTCAGTAACAATCGGACTGCGAAGGCTGTCCCACGTCAAATCCACCGCCTCAGGGTTCCAGTTCGTCAGCTCATGAACCATGGCTTCGAGACCGCCATTTTCCATCTGATCGTCGATGGCCCCGAAGAACGCGGCGTCCTGCTTGCGCGTCGGCAGACAAGTCAGCACGAGGAACCGGCGCGCATCCTCTGCGTCGGTCGGGATCATCCATTCATCGTTCGAGATGAACACGAGGTTCACGTAGTTGGGTCGTTCAACCACGTTGGCGAACTTGCCCTCGATCTGCAGCGTGTCCGAGCTGATCAGGTCCTTGATCACTCCAGCGTCACTCTTCGCGCCGCCCCAGAACGATTCCTCGCACACCATAAAAATCTTTCCATCCATGTGTGCGTTGAAGTTCCCGGTCAGGTGCCGCCCGTTGCTGATCTTGATCGCGGATGCACCGATGGCGCGGCGAACCCAGTCAAAGACCTTGCTCTTGCCAGTACCCTGTTCACCCTGCACCGCAATCGCGCTGGGAATCTTCACACCCGGACGAGCAAACAGGGACGCGAGCCACGTCATGACCCAGTTGAACAGGTTCTTGTCACCGCCACAGAGCTGATCGCGGATGTGATCGCGCAAGAGCGACCAGTCGCCCGGCTTGGGCAGCACGGCGAAGCCAGTCCACAGGTTGTACGCGCCGCGAGCCTCTGCTGCCTTCGCCTTCACGGGATCAGGCTCAAAGCAGGTGTCGAAGTAGGTCGCACGCTGACGCGTGTACACGAACACTTCCGCAGGCTTGATCGTCTTGGACTTTGCCTTTTCGCCTTCACCCTCCCAGTACGTGACGCCACGGTTGATGTAGAGCTTGCCCAGCGTTGCCTCCTTCCAGAGACGGACAGGCTCGCCGCGACCGGACCGGATCGCCCACTTGGCTTCCCCGTCGATCACGACATAGCTGGCGCGCCGGTTCAGGTTGGCGACGATCTGGTCGCGGATGGTCGTCCGCATAACCGCCTCGGCATTGTTCATCTTGGGGTCGATGCCGTAGTGCTTGTACAGCTTGGGGCTGTCAGCGGGTCGAACCATGAAGCCGTCAGCATCGACGAGGCGCTCATCGTAGAGCGGCGCAAGGATGCTCTCCTTGCTCTCTTCCTTCACAGGGTCGACCTGCCGATCCCGAACGCGCTCTTCGAGCTGACGAATGACGTCCTCGGCTGCCTCTGCAACGAAGGCCTCGGCATCTTCGGCGTCGATGCCATCGTCGACCAGCTTGGAAATTGCGACCTGGGCCGCGTCAGCGGCGATGGTCGTCTTCCCGTCGGCGGTCACCAGATGCTGTCGCAGAATAGCACGCGCGGCTTCGATAGCCGCTTCTTCTTCGCGCGCGGCTTCCTCTTCCGCCGCGCGCCGATCCTCGATGTACTCGCGCGCCCGCACCACGCGGTCGATCAGGTAGTCGTCGGTTGCATACCGCCGTTCCACGCGGTCGTCCTTGCAGGGAGCGGCAAGGATGACGTCGCGCAGGGTTTCGATCAGTTCGGTCTCGTCGCCATCGGGGTTCTCGCGCCACCACGAGCAAGCCGCACGGTTGATCGTGTCGTCGAACCCGCGCTTGCCATCGCCGTCGCCGATCAACTCGCACCACGCTTCGAAGCCGAAACCGGTTGCCGTGCCGTTGCCGAGCGCGACACGTTCAGCCCGACGCTCCTTCTTCACGCGCGCCGTCGTCTCCTTCATTGCCGCGTAGGCGAGGTCTTCCAACCATTCCGGGGCATCCGCGATTTCGCATTCCCACGGAGCGCGGCCTGCCGCCCAACGATAGAAATTGCCGGTATGGTGGATCGAGGGCGCGGCGATGATCTGCCCGCCTTCACCGCGAATGTCGACGCCGGGTGCGATCTTGGACGCGGTGTTGCGGATCGTCCGGGAAGACCGGAAGATGTAATGCGCGCCGCCGGAGCCGCTGATGCTGTGCGGGGTCGGGGGCAGTTCGCCGTGGCGTGCAACCAGCTCAGCCAGAGCCGCCGCGCCGCTCTCGCCGTCGAGGTCGAGGACGAACAGGCCGCAGCCCTCGGGGAGCACGATGGACACGTTGCGCACAAAGTTGACGTGCTTGTAGAGCCGCCCCTTGTCGGCATTCTTGCTCGGGGGATAGCGGCCCTTACCAGTCCAGAACGCGACGATCTGGTCGGGGTCCGAGCTGGCACGCGACTGCCAACCAGCGCCAAGAGGGGACTTGGCATCGCCAGCGATGCTCATACCGCGACCCGTGACCGGGTGGATTGCATACGCATCCGCGACGTGCAGGTCGCACTCGGCATACCGAAGCGCATAGGCCAACGTCATGACATTGTGGTCGGCTGCGTCGGGAATATCCACATGCACACGCTTGAGACCGGCGCGGATCAGGGTCTCCCGAGCAAAGTCGAGCTGGTCCGACACTTCTACGGCAGCGCGCTGACGCGCGTTCTCGGCCCGTTCAGTGTGATACAGAGACGCCTTGGGGGGCAGCCCGAAAGCGCCAACACCGGGCGGCAAGGGAAGCCGGTCCTCAGGAATCTTCGGCTTCTGGACGACCTTCCTGCTGATCTCGCGCGAAGGCTCGACGCCGTCGTCGACGTCTTCGACCGCTTCCAGCGCGGCGAGGATTTCATCGGTGAAGTTGAAAGCGGTGGTCACTGCTTGACCTCCACGGCACGAATGTTCCGCCCGAGGATGCGACAGGCCATCTTGTCGATTTCCTCGGCCATGGAGATCATACCTACGAGACGGGCGATCTCTTCATCGTGGTCTTCCACCGTCATCAACGCGCTGCGATGGAGTTCCGCCGTGAGGCGGATAAGTTCGCCTTCCTCGAAGTCGTTGAACGGCTCACCCAGACGTCCGCTATCGAAAAGGCTGGACTTCGGTTTTTCGCCACCGCGCGCCGTCACGTAGTCGCGAAACTTTTCATTCGCGACACAAATCGCGTCAATACCAGTGCGCCGATCAGCAGGATCGGGGGCGGCAACCGGCGCGCGCGGCCCACGGCGCTCACGGCGAGCGCGGTTGCCCTGATTGGTGGTGGTGGTGGTGTTGGTTTCCGGCATCATTTGCTCCTTTAGGGTTGCGTCTTCGTGGTGGAATGTGTTACCTTATGCAAGCGTCAAGACCGCAAACGCGGTAGCTCCTTCTGCGTTGCACCCCCGGCCTGTCCATCAGCAGGTCGGGGTTTCTTTTTTCTACCCGATGTCAGGCGTTCTGTCCAGAAGCTATTGAAAAACAACAGTTTTTCGGCTTCAAGCCGACTTTAAGGCTTACGCCGCCGCGTCGGTTTCGTCCGTGATCACCCAGTTCTTCATCACGTGAGCGACATCGGCGGCGGATTTCAGATCGGCACGGTCGCCCTTCAAGCCAAAAGCCGGGCAGACGGTCACGCGCCCCTCAGCGATCCACTGGTCGATCTCGGCGCGGAGGCGTTCGTTCTCGGCGGCGATCTCTTCGTCCGACCAGTACAGTTCGCGGATCGCGGCCCCACGGCGGCGAGCCATGTCTCGCTCCTTCTTGGCGAGCGCGGCCTCCTTGGTGCGCTTGTTAAGTTCGATCAGGTGAAGTGCGCGGGCCATCAGTACGTCCCCACGCGCCCTGCGACGAAGGGATGCAGCAGTCCAAGCGGGTCGATGGCCTTGAAGGCGGAGCGGAAGTCACCCGCCAGAAGGTCGAGATCGAGTTCCTCTTCGGCCTCGGGGAAGGGCGCGGTCTTGGTCCAAACGCCACCGCGAAGCTGGAACCCGACCGCGCGGGCGACGATGTGGGCGTACTTCGCGCCGATGAGTTCGATCAACTCGGCCTGATCGACGTTGACCGTGATCCGGCGCGTCGGACTCTGAATTTCGCGGAGGGCGTCACCGACGAGGGCGGTCAGCTCCTTGATGATCTGCTGTTCGGTGACCGCCGTCATGGTGGCGGCAATGTGCGGGTCAAGCGTCATAGTTCTGCTCTGTTCTGGTTGGGTTGGAGGTGGAAGGTCAGGCGATGGTGGGTTCGTCGGGCGGGGCATCGTCGACGGGTTCTGCCGGAGGGCGCGGGCGGGACTTCGTCGCGTAGAAGTCCAATCCGTCGTTGGTCGAGACCACCGGGATTCCGGCGTCAAACAGCGCCTTGGCCTTGTCGGCCTTGGCCTCGATCTCGGGGTGATTGAACATGCCGCGCACGTTGGGGCGACCGGCGTAGACGTATCCGCTCATGGCGAATTTCTCCTTTAAGGTGTGTCAGGCGAACCGGACGAGTTTCACGTGCTCGTCCGTGGCGGATTTGAAGCCCGCGCGGGTCTTGAGGGCGTCGATTTCGCGGGCAATCTGGCTGGCGCGGAGCTTCGGCCCTTCGACGAGCGCCCGGAACATCGAGTTCATGCAGTTCAGGCGGTCCTTGAGGACGCGATCCTCGGGAAAACGGACTGCCATCCAGTGGCTGGCCTGCGGGTATTTGATGATGAGGTGGCGGACTGCTTCAATACGGGTCATGGTGGTACTACTGGATGTGGTTGGTGGGTCTCTGGGCGCGAGATGTCGGGGTGGGCCGCACCCCCAGAAGACCCCAACAAGGGTGCGGCCCAACGAAGGGGCGTTTCGCCCACCTCGTGTTCTTGTGCTGGCGTCAGGCGAAGCGTTCGCGCAGATCGGGCAGAACGCCCCCTGCAGCCTCCAGCAGCTTTGCTGCGGCTTCTTCACGCATAGCGCGCTCACGCGCGCCCCGAGCCGCTGCCTGCTCGTTCAAGCGGACTTCATCCTCGACCAGTTCTGCGACCTCGCGCATGCGCAGCCCTTCGGCAGCGTTGAGCGCTTCCTTGACCTTCACCTCGCGGCGGAGCCAGCCGAGCAGCACATCCATCGGAGGTCGGTCACCTTTTTTCGCGGAGATCAGCGCGCGATGCGCAAAGATCGTGCAAGCTCGCGGGTCGTTCAGGAGGGTGTCGAGCAGGGCGGGAGTCGGGGGCTTTTCGACAGTCATGCGGAATTCTTGAGGTTGCGGAGATCGGCGGCTTCGGCGGTGGTCAGGGGCGTGGCGAGCGCGAGCAGCTCCAGTCGCTCCAGCCGCGTCACGGGGTGCCGACCTCCCAGCAGATAGACGCTGTCGGCGGCGGCAAAGGCCTCACGCGGGTCTTCCAGATCGGCTGCGGCTTCGTCGAACATGTTGACTAGATCGTTCCAGATCACGTCGTTCACGACACGCGCGGGGTATTCGAGGATCGCCTCGATGCGGGGAAGGATGTCGGCAGAGGCGTGAGCAGGCGGGCCGCGACGGGCCAGTTCGGCGGGACTCTCGTCTGCGATCCGCCCGATCTCGATGGCGAGGCGCACGGCAGACTTTGACACCACCGAGGCTTCCGACAGGGCGGTGCGCAGCACCGACGCCGGATCGCCGGATGCCCTTGCCTCTGCCATAAGCCGCTTGAGAGCGCGCGACGACTGCGCAACGGTCGACATCAAGTGCTTCAACGCCGGGCGGCTTTGGAGGACGGTCTTACCGGTCATTGTTTCACCACCGAGAACGATTCAAGAGTCTGGATCAGGTTGTCGGTTCGGACCGCCCGCTGTTTGTCCGCCGCCCGCAGGGAGTGCAGTTGGGCCAGCACGCGGCTGGAGATCGTCGTGAGCACATCGCGGGCCTGCGCAGCTTCGCGGGCGAGGCCATTTCCGTCACAGGCCCGAACCAGCTCAGCCACATTGTCCAGAACGCCGTTGAGCAGCTCTTCGAAGCCGTCGAAGACATCGTCTTCGAAATCATCCCACCGACTGGCCCGCTCCCGTTTCAGGTAGTCGATCCGGGCCTTGACGTGCGGCTGGCGCAGGAGGTTGTTCCCCATCTGCGCGGCAGATTTTCGCGCGCCAAAGGCTGCCTGAATTGCCCGCGACTGGGTCACGGCCCCGGTCGCCATGGCCTGACAGAACTTCTCGTGCTTTTCGTTCGGCAGGGGCGTCTCGCCCCGGTACGAGTCTACGTCGATCCCACGCGGAGCCATTTCAGCCAAACTCCGCGCGCATGAGGACCGTCTGGACCTCGTTCTCGGTGACAGGCGTGGGATTGCAATCCGGCGTCGTGAGAGGCGCGATCAGGTCCCGCACCTCGGTGCTGGTCAGGCGCGCGGCGCGCAGGGCACGGACGAGCTTGTCACCGTCGCCCAACGCGGCAGCGACGTCATTCTCGCGGGCGAGGACCCGGCAGGCGTGATGAGAGCTGAGAGCCAGACGGCGAAGGGCGTCGATAGCGTGCATGGTCAGGCCAGCCCGTGCTTCCGCGCGTAATCGAGTTTTGCCTTGCCTTCGAGCTTGGACAGGACATTCACATGGTCGGAGGCCACCAGCTTCTCGGGCGACGTGCCGGTCAGGCCGTGCTGCCGCGCGTAGGTCATGCGTTCGGACGGGCGCAAGTTGGCGATTGCATCCTCGTGCCCCCGCGCAACGCGGGCAGCGTCTTCCTTCGCCTTGAGGCGGGCGGCGACCGAGGGGATCGCCCGCAGCTCGTTCACGGCCTTCGAAAGGTCGACATCCATATCTGCCAGCACGTGGAGCTTCACGCTTTCGATCTGCACAATTTCGTCAGGCGTGAGGTCGTTCAGCCCCAGCTCATGGGCCGCGACGACGGCGATCTTGTTCGTGGCCTCGACGAGGGCGGTCACGCTGGACGGCCCGAGTACTTCGACAATGGTTTGAATAGACTGGCTGGTCATTGTTCAGGCTGCTTCTTTCTGGAGGTGGCGGAGGGTGGCGAGCTGGGGGACGGCGAAGGCGTGGCCCCAATGCCGCCACGCGTCGGCGGATTGCGGCAGTTCGGAATGGTCGCCGCCGAAGACGTAAAGCATGACGCTCGGATGGATCAGAGCGAGGTCGAGCAGCACGCCAACGTCGGCTTTGAATGCTTCGGCCCAGAGCGCACCGATCAGCCCCGCGTGCAGTGCACCGCGCACCGCGAGGTACCGGGAAAGCTCAAGCTCGGTCAGGCAGGCCCGCAGCTCGGCTGCGCGGCGTTCACAGTCGGCCCCAAACGGAATGCCCGGCTCGGCATCACGACGTTGGGCGTCGATCTGGAGAATGGCGAAGGCTTCGTTGCTGGTGCAGCCGCGCTTACGCGCGCCCCGGAGCCTCACAATAATCTCATCGGGCCGCATGAGGGCCGGATAGCGGCTCCGCGCGAAGTGGGGGATGGCACCGCTGCGCAGCAACCAGCCGCGCGCAGCAGCTTCGCTGACGTTCAGCGCAGATGCCACGTCGTAGAGGCTAATGGTCATGCGTTCGTGGGTCATGGTCTTCCCTGATTTACTGTAGCATAAAATTACACCATATGGCTGAAAATGTCAAGGTGACCAACAGAACGGTTCATGGATGGGCGGTTGGATGGGAGGGAGCGCGATTACGGTCAGTCGACCGTGCAGGTGTACACCAAAACGTACATGGCCCCAGCCCGTTCGGGCGGAAGGCTTTTCAGATCAACATCTTGGGGAAGGTAAGTGGCAGCCCGTAGGGGAGTCGAACCCCTCTTCCCAGGTTGAAAACCTGGTGTCCTAACCGATAGACGAACGGGCCACTTCGACCGCGTTGCAAGGTGGCAGCCCGTAGGGGAGTCGAACCCCTCTTCCCAGGTTGAAAACCTGGTGTCCTAACCGATAGACGAACGGGCCAGCCTTGCAGCGTGGGGCGGTTCATACGGCAGCCGCCCGGACCGCGCAAGAGGTTTTTTCGTAATTTTTTCAAACCGCCCGCGCCACGCCGGAAAGCGCTGTGGCGCAAGGGGTTTGGCCGCGCTCAAATCGCGCGGGCGGCGTCTTCGAGGCGCAGCTGGACCTTGGCGCGCCCGCCCCAGGTGTTGATTTCGAGCCGCCCCGCGAGGTGGAACCGCCCCGCGCCGGGGCTCGCGAGCGCGGGCCCGAGCGGGCCGTCGAAGGCGCCGAAGGCCACCGCGTCGATCCGCGCGCCCATGCCGTCGGAAAAGGTGAAGCGCAGGTGGCTCTCGCCGATCGGGCGGGGGGCGCGGATCTCCATCGCGGGGAAGGCGAATCGCGGCGCCGGCGCGCCCTGGCCGAAGGGGCCGGCGCGCTCGAGATCCTCGATCAGCGCGGGCGTCGCGGCCCCGGGCAGGAGCATCCCGTCGAGCCGCAGATCGCGCGGCCCGCCCGCGCCCGCGCCCTGCCGCGCCAGAAGCTCCGCGAGCCGCGCCATCGCGGGCTCGAGCTGATCCTCGGCGACGGTGAGCCCCGCCGCCATCTTGTGCCCGCCGCCCTTCAGCAAAAGCCCCTCGGCCGCCACCCGCTGCACCGCCGCGCCAAGATCCACCCCCGCGACCGAGCGCGCCGAGCCCTTGCCGACGCCGCCCTCGAGCCCGATCACCACCGCGGGGCGGTTCGTGGCCTCCTTGAGCCGCGCCGCGACGATGCCGACCACGCCCGGGTGCCAGCCCTCGCCCGCCGCCCAGACGAGCGGCCCCTCGAGCCCGCGCGCCTCGGCCTGCGCCAGAGCCGCCTCGCGCACCCGATTCTCGATCTCGCGCCGCTCGGTGTTGAGCGCGTCGAGCCGCGCGGCCAGCGCCTCGGCCTCGGCGGGGTCGGTGGTGGCCAGAAGCCGCGCGCCAAGATCGGCCGCGCCGATCCGCCCGCCCGCATTCACCCGCGGCCCGAGCAGGAAGCCCAGATGATAGGCGCTCGGCGCGCGGTCCATCCGCGCCACATCGGCGAGCGCGACAAGCCCCGGCCGCTCGCGCCGCGCCATCACCTTCAGCCCCTGCCGCACCAAGGCCCGGTTGACCCCGATCAGGGGCGCCACATCGGCCACCGTCGCCAGCGCCACGAGATCGAGAAGCGCCATCAGATCAGGGCCTTGCACCCCGTCGGCGCGCAGCTGCCGGTTCGCCTCGACGAGCATCAGGAAAACCACCGAGGCCGCGCAGAGATGACCAAGATCGCCGCTTTCATCCTGCCGGTTCGGGTTCACACAGGCGAGCGCGGGCGGCAGCGTCTCGGCCCCGAGGTGGTGGTCGAGGATCACCACATCCGCGCCCTTCGCCGCCGCCACCGGCTCATGGCTGAGCGTGCCGCAATCGACACAGACGATCAGCCCATGCTCGCGCGCGAGCCCCGCCATCGCGGGGACATTGGGCCCATAGCCCTCGTCGATCCGGTCGGGGATATAGAGCGTCGCCTCGCGCCCCATCGCCCGCAGCCAGCTCAGCAAAAGCGCCGCCGATGACCCGCCATCGACATCGTAATCGGCAAAGACCGCGATCTTCTCGCGCGATTTCACCGCCGCGAGAAACCGCGCCGCCGCCGCCTCCATATCCTTGAGCGCACGCGGATCGGGCAGGAGCTCGCGCAACGTCGGCTCGAGAAACCCCGCCGCCTCGCCGGGGCCAACCCCGCGCGCCACCAGGATCCGCGCGAGCGGCAACGGCAGGCGCGTATCGCGCGCCATCGCTTCGGCCAGCCGATCGGCCTCGGCCGAAGGGCCGACCCAATGCCGGTCAGTGAGGCTTCTCTCTACACCAAGGAATGCGGTCATGCCCTTGGAATACGCCAAATCTGGAGGAGGGGGAAGAGCCGATGGGCGGCGAGGGGGCGCTGCCCCCGCTGCCTTGCAGGCAGCCCCCCGGGATATTTCGGCATCATTGAAAACAGGGAGCCGCCCCTTCAGTGATGTCCAAATATCCCGCAGGGGGTCCGGGGGCGGCGTACGCCCCCGGCGGCGGTCTTACTTGACCGGGTTGCGATAGAGCACGCGCCGCACCGAGCCGGTTTTCGAGCGCATCAGGATCGTTTCGGTCTCGATATAGGTCGGCTCGCGCTTGACGCCGCGCACGATCGAGCCGTTGGTCACGCCGGTCGCGGCGAAGATCACGTCCGATTTCACCAACTCGTCGCGGGTGTAAATCTTGTCGAGATCGGTGATCCCGGCCTTGGCGGCGCGGCCGCGTTCGTCGTCGTTGCGGAACAGGAGCCGTCCCCACATCTGGCCGCCCATGCATTTGAGCGCCGAGGCCGCCAGCACGCCCTCCGGCGCGCCGCCCGAGCCCATATACATGTCGATCCCGGTGAAATCGGGTTCGGCGCAGTGGATCACGCCGGCCACGTCGCCATCGGTGATCAGCCGGATCGCGGCGCCGGTTTCGCGCACTTCGCGGATCAGGTCCTCGTGGCGCGGGCGTTCGAGGATGCAGCAGGTGATATCCTCGGGCTTCACGCCCTGCGCCTTGGCCAGCGCGAGCACGCGCTCGGTCGGGGTCATTTCGAGCGAGACGATATCTTTCGCATAGCCCGGGCCGATCGCGAGCTTGTCCATGTAGACATCGGGCGCGTGCAGAAGCGTGCCGCGCGGCGCCATGGCGACGACGGTCAGCGCGTTGGGCATGTCTTTCGCCGTCAGCGTGGTGCCTTCGAGCGGGTCGAGCGCGATATCCACCGCCGGGCCCTGGCCGGTGCCGACTTCCTCGCCGATATAGAGCATCGGCGCCTCGTCGCGTTCGCCCTCGCCGATCACCACGACGCCCTTGATGTCGAGCTGGTTGAGCTGGTCGCGCATGGCGTTGACGGCCGCCTGGTCGGCGGCTTTCTCATCGCCGCGGCCGATCAGCCGGGCGGAGGCATGGGCGGCCGCCTCGGAGACGCGGGCGAGGCCCAGCGAGAGCATACGGTCATTGAAATCGGTGGGGGGGGTCATCTTGGCGTCCTGTGTCCAAAAGCAGGTTGGCCACAGCTAAGCCCGTTGCCTCCAGGGTGACAACCCTGAAAACGCTAACGGGCGGCGGGAATCGGCGCCGCCCGCGGCTCTCGGGCTCAGAGCTCTTCGATGCGCAGCGCGACGGGCTCGCCCTCGACCACGCCGGTCGCCGGGAAGCCCGCGATCGCGAGGGAAATCGCCTCGGGGGTGGTCTTGTGGGTGACGATCAGCACCGGCGCGGCGCTGTCGTCATGGCCGTATTGGCGCATCCGGCTGATCGAGACGCCGGCCTCGCCGAGCACGGTCGCGACCTTGGCGAGCGCGCCGGGTTTGTCGAGCAGGTGCAGGCGCAGGTAATAGGAGGCGGGCGCCGAGGTCACCGCGGGCGTCGGCGCGGCCAGTTGCGCCGCCGGCATCCCGAAGGTCGGCAGCTTCAGCCCGCGCGCGAGATCCATCACATCGCCCATCACCGCGCTGGCCGTCGGGCCCTCGCCCGCGCCCGCGCCGCGCAGCACGATCTGGCCGACCGAATCGCCCTCGATCACCACCATGTTTGTGCCGCCGTGGAGCTGGCCGAGCGGCGAGCTCGCCGGCACGAGGCAGGGCGTCATGCGCTGCTCGAGCCCGCGCCCGGTCATCTGCGCCACGCCAAGGAGCTTGATCTTGTAGCCCATGTCGCCCGCGCGGCGGATATCGTCGATCGAGATCCGGCCGATGCCCTCGAGCTTCACCGCCTCGAAGCTCACCCGCGTGCCGAAGGCGATCGCGGCGAGGATGGCGAGTTTGTGGCCCGCGTCGATCCCCCCAACGTCGAGGTTCGGATCGGCCTCGAGATAGCCCAGCTGGCGGGCCTCCTCGAAGACCGTGTCATAGGGCAGGCCCGCGGTTTCCATCCGCGTCAGGATATAGTTGCAGGTGCCGTTCATGACGCCCATCACCCGGCGGATCTGGTTGCCCGCGAGGCCCTCGGTCAGCGCCTTGATCACCGGGATCCCGCCCGCGACCGCCGCCTCGAAGCGGATCACCGCACCCGCGGCCTCGGCCATTTCGGCCAGCTCCTGCCCGTGATGGGCGAGCAGCGCCTTGTTCGCGGTCACGACATTCTTGCCCGCCCGCAGCGCGGCCTCGGTCGCGTGGCGCGCCGCGCCCTCATGGCCGCCCATCAGCTCGACGAAAACATCGACATCGTCGCGGCCGGCCAGCGCCACCGCATCCGTTTCCCAGGCATAGCCCGACAGATCGGCGTCGCGGTTCTTGGTGCGGTCGCGCGCGCAGACGGCGGTGATCACCACCGGCCGCCCGGACCGCGCGGCGAGCAGATCGGCGTGACGCTGCACGATCTTCACCACGCCGATACCGACAGTGCCGAGGCCCGCGATCCCGAGACGGAGCGGAGTGGCTTGAGCGGGCGCGGACATGGGAAACCTCGTCTGGTTTAAGGGCTTTCGGCCCTGTTAGCGGGAAAGCGGCGCGCGTGCAACGCGGCAGGTGGCGCGACAGGTTGGGCGGCTCAGTTCTGGGTGCGCAGCCAGGCCGCGCGGGTGCGCAGGCTGGCCGCGCGCGCCTCGAGCCCCGGCGCGGGATGGGGGGTGAGCTCGGCCGCGGCCTCCGCCTCGATCTGCGCGGTGGGCATCAGCGCGGGAAAGGCGGCCGGGTCGCCCGCCGAACAGCCCGCGAGAGACGCGCAGGCCAGCGCGGCGCAAAGAAGGGCAGGGCGGATCGTCATGGGGCACCTCGGAGTTTGCGCCAAGATAGGGCGGCGCGCGCCGATGCGCCAGAGCCAAGCCCGCCCCCGCCCGATTGCCGCGCCGCAGCGGAAGCGTTTGAACCCGGCGCGCGCTTGGGCTAGCGTCGCATCATGGCACGCAAAACCGGCTCACATTCCGAAATCACCGGCCCGAGGGTCCGCGCCGAGGCGCAACGGCTCTTCGCGCGCCACGGCTTCGCGGCGGTCTCGATGCGCCAGATCGCGGCGGCGGTGGGGGTGCAGGCGGGCGCGCTCTACCTCTACACCCCCGACAAGGAGACGCTGCTCTTCCAGCTTCTCGAGACGCATATGAAGGAGCTGCTCGCCGCCTGGCAGGCCGAGCCGCGCGGCCAGGGCCCGCTCGAGGCGCTCGAGGCTTTCGTGCGCTTTCACATCCGCTACAACGGCGAGCGCCCGGAGGTGGTGTTCCTGAGCTACATGGAGCTGCGCAACCTCGGGCCGGAGAATTTCGCCGCGATCGAGGCCCTGCGGCGCGCCTATGAGACCGAGCTCGAGACGATCCTGAAGGCGGGGCAGGCGGCGGGGATGATCCTCGTGCCCGATACCAAACTCGCCACGATGGCGATCATCGCGATGCTGACCGGGGTGAATACATGGTTCCGCGAGGGCGGGCGCCTTGGCCGCGCCGCCGTCGAGGATATCTATTGGGATATGGTGCGCAAGGCGGTCGGCGCCTGAGCGCGGGAGGACAGACATGGCAGCATTGATGACAGCCGAGGCCGTGGCGGCGCTCTTCACCCGCGGCGGGGGCGAGTATCTCTTCGCGCGCTGGGGGCGGCCGATCGTGCCGGTGGTGTTTGGCGTCGATGCGGCCACGCTCGCCACCGTCAAGGGCGCGGTCGAGGCGGTGGTGACGCTCGCGGGCCACAAGATGGCCGAGACCGACCCCGAACTCGGCGCGAACCTGATGATCTTCTTCTTCCGCGACTGGCAGGAGCTTCTCGAGGTGCCCAACCTCGATCAGCTGATCGACGGGCTCTCCGATCTCGTCGCGCGGCTCGATGATGCGGGCGCGAACCAGTATCGCGTGTTCCGCTTCGATGCCGAGGGCGCGATTCGGGCCTGTTTCAGCTTCATCCGCATGGATGGCGCGCTCGACGAGGTGCCCGCCGAGACGATCGCGCTCAATCAGGCGGTGCAGATGATCCTGCTCTGGTCCGACCGGGCGTTTCTTGAGCATGCGCCGCTCGCCTCGGCGCGGGGCGTGACGGTGCTGCGCCCCGAGATCGCGGCGCTGATCGCGGCGGGCTATGATGGGGTCCTGCCGGCCTCGGCGCGCGACCCGAGCCATGCGCTGCGCCTTGCCGCGCGGCTCAAGCCGGTGGAGGACGCGCAATGACCCATGAGCTCGCGATCCGGGTCTATTACGAGGATACCGACCTCGCCGGCATCGTCTATTACGCCAATTACCTGAAATTTATCGAGCGCGGCCGCTCGGAATATGTCCGCGCGCTCGGCATCGATCAGGCCGCGCTCAAACGCGGTCACGGCATCGTCTTCGCGGTGCGCCGCGTCGAGGCCGATTACCTGCGCCCGGCGAAATATGACGACGAGCTCACCGTGAAGACCGATCTGGTCGCCGAAACCGGCGCGCGGCTGGTGCTCGATCAATCGGTCTGGCGCGGCGCCGAGAAGCTTTTCACCGCCACCGTGACCATCGTTTGCCTGAGCGAAACCGGCGCGCCGACCCGGCTTCCGGCGGATGTGCGCCGAAAGTTTGCGCCGCCCGTGCATTGAAGCCGCTTTTGCGACATCAAAATAACGTGGTTGTGTTGGCTTCCCCCCTGAACCTCGGATAGAATCACTGCTAAGAGCCGCTCAAAACGTGGCCGCAACTCGCGAGCAGTGAATATGGAAACCGAAGCCCTCACCATGGCGCCGCAGATGGATTTTTCTCTGCTGGCCCTTTTTCTGCGTGCCTCTTTCACGGTGAAGATCGTGATGATGCTCCTGACTTTCGCCAGTTTCTGGTCGTGGTCGATCATCGTGCGCAAGTTCATCACCTTCCGCGCCGCGCGCCATGAGGCCGACGCCTTCGACCGCGCCTTCTGGTCGGGCGAGCCGCTTGATGAGCTCTTCGACCAGATCGGCCCGAACCCCGATGGCCCGAGCCAGCGCATCTTCGCCGCCGGCATGCTCGAATGGCGCCGCAGCCACCGTCAGGACGGCGAGCTGATCGCCGGCGCCCAGGCGCGCATCGACCGCTCGATGAACGTCGCCATCGCCAAGGAAACCGAGACGCTGAACTCGGGGCTCTCCTTCCTCGCCACCGTCGGCTCGACCGCGCCTTTCGTCGGTCTGTTCGGCACGGTCTGGGGGATCAAGGTCGCCTTCGAGGAAATCGCGATTTCGCAAAATACCTCGCTCGCGGTCGTGGCGCCGGGCATCTCGGAGGCGCTCGTCGCCACCGCGATCGGCCTTCTCGCCGCGATCCCGGCGGTGATCTTCTACAACAAGCTCTCGGCCGACGCCGACAAGATCCTCGCGGGCTATGACGCCTTCGCCGATGAGTTCGCCACCATCCTCTCGCGCCAGCTGGACGCCTGAGCCATGGGCGCGGGGGTGATGAAAAAATCGGGCGGCGGCGGACGGCGGGGCCGGCGCGGTCGCGCGGGCCAGGGCGCGATGAGCGAGATCAACGTCACGCCGATGGTCGACGTGATGCTGGTTTTGCTGATCATCTTCATGGTCGCCGCGCCGATGATGACGGTGGGCGTGCCGCTCGAGCTGCCGAAGACCGCCGCCAAGGCGGTGCCGACGGAGCAGGAAGAGCCGCTGACGATCTCGTTGCAGCTCGATGGCTCGATCTCGCTGATGAACGAGCCGGTGCCCGAGGAAGAGCTCGTCACCCGGCTCGCCGCCGTTGCGGGCCAGCGCGAGAGCGACAAGGTCTATCTGCGCGCCGATGGCGGGATCGAATATGCCCGCGTGGTGCAGGTGATGGGCGCGCTCAATGCCGGCGGGTTCAACAATATCGTTCTGGTCACCGATCCGGGCGGGCCGAGCCTCGGCAGCGGTCAGGCGCCTGCGCCGGCCGGGGCTGCGCCGGCGGCGAACTGAGGTCAGGGGCGCGAGATGCGCATGGACAGGGCAGACAAGATCGGGACCGGGATCTCGGCGGCGCTCCATATCGGGGTGATCGCCTGGGTGATCCTGGGCGGTGAATGGTTCAAGCCCCATCCCAATGAGCCGGTGCAGATGACCGAGGTTTCGGTCATGTCGGAGAGCGATTTCCAGGCGATGATGGCGGCCGCGCCGAAAGCGGCCGACACGCCGTCCGAGCCGCAGGCCCCCGCACAGCCCGCCACCGAGGCGCCCGCCGAGGCGCAACCCGAAGCGCCCGCCGAGACCGCGCCCGAGCAAAGCCCGCCGCCGGAGGCCAAACCCGCCCCCGAAGCGCCCGCCGAGCCCGCGCCCGAGCCCGAGCCGCAGCCCGATCTGACCGATCTGGCGCCGCCCGAGCCGACCCAGGTCACCGAAATTCCGCCGACGATGATGCCGCCGGTCGAGGAGCCGCAAGACACGCTCTCGCCCGATATGTCGCCGCGTCCGCGCCCCAAACCCGCGCCGCGCGTGGCGCCGGTGGCCGCCGAGGCGCCCGAGCCCGATACCAAGGTCTCCGAGCTCGCCAAACCCGCCGAGCGCCCCGAGGAAACCCCGCAGCCGGTCGAGAAAAAGCCCGAGCCGAAGCAGGAAGAGGCGCCCCCCGAGGCCGCCACCGAGATCGTGACCGAAGCGACGCCGACCGAGGAAAAACCGCAGACCTCGGCGCCCGCCGCCTCGCCGCGCCCGCGCACCAAACCCGCCAAACCCGCGCCCGCGCCGGAAAAACCCGCGACCAAGACCGCCGCCGCCGAGGGCGCGCAGGACAGCCCGGCGAAAGCGACGCCGAGCACGAAGCCCGCCGCCGCGAGCAAGACCGGCGCGAAGGATTCGGTCTCCGACGCGCTCAGCGAGGCGCTCGCCACCGAGGCCCCCGAGGCCACCGGCACCGGGGGGGTGGGGCGCGCCGCGATGGGCCCGCCGATCACCTCGGGCGAGAAAGAGGCGCTGATCGTCGATGTGAAGGCCTGCTGGAACGTCGGCGCGCTGAGCTCCGAGGCGCTGCGGACCTCGGTCACCGTGCGCGTCGACATGACCGAGGACGGCAAGCCGATCATCTCGACGATCAAGATGGTGGGCTTCGAGGGCGGCTCCGAGGCCGCGGCGAAACAGGCCTATGAGGCCGGGCGCCGCGCGATCGTGCGCTGCGGCTCGGATGGCTTCCCGCTGCCGGCCGAGAAATACGGCCAGTGGCAGCAGATCGAGATCGTGTTCAACCCCGAGAAGATGCGGATGAAGTGACCCGCGCGCCGCGGTTTTCGGGAAAAGTGCAGGCGCTCCGGCGGATGTGATGCGCCGCAGTGCAGAAAACAGGTAAGAAGGGCGAAACGCCCGTTCGAGGACAGAAAAGAATGATGCGGATTGCACTGGCGGCGCTGGCCGCTCTGATGATCGGCCCGGGGCTCGCGGCGGCGCAACAGGGCCCGCTGCATATCGAGATCACCGACGGGGTGATCGAGCCGATGCCCTATGCGCTGCCGACTTTCGTGGCCGAAACCGGCGATGCGGGGCAGATGGCGAGCGACATCACCCGGGTGATCGCGGCCGATCTGAGCGGCACCGGCCTCTTCCGCGAGATCCCCGAGAGCGCCCATATCCAGCGCTTCTCGGCCTTCGAGACGCCGGTGAGCTACCCCGACTGGCAGGCGATCAACGCCCAGGCGCTGATCGTCGGCGGGGTGTCGATGCAGGGTGGCAAGGTGGTGGTGAAATTCCGCCTCTTCGACATCTACTCGGGCCAACAGCTCGGCGATGGCCAGCAACTCGCCGCCTCGCCGGCAAGCTGGCGGCGCCTCGCGCACAAGGTCGCCGACGTGATCTACAGCCGGATCACCGGCGAGGGTGGCTATTTCGACAGCCGCGTGGTTTTCGTCTCGGAAACCGGCCCGAAGGATAAACGCCAGAAACGCCTCGCTCTGGCCGATTATGACGGCGCGAACCTGAATTACCTCACCGATTCGAGCGCGATCGTGCTCGCGCCGCGGTTCTCGCCGGCGGGGGACAAGGTGCTCTACACGACTTTCGAGACCGGCTTCCCGCGGATCAAGCTGCTCAATGTCGGCAATGTCGCGGGCACGCTTCTGCCCGAAGTGCCCGGCACGATGACCTTCGCGCCGCGCTTCTCGCCCGATGGCGCCTCGATCGTCTATTCGATGGAGCAGGGCGGCAATACCGACCTTTACAAGATGTCGGTCTCGGGCGGCGCGCCGGTGCGGCTGACGAATTCCCCCGCGATCGAAACCGCGCCCTCCTATAGCCCCGACGGGTCGCGGATCGTCTTCGAGAGCGACCGCTCGGGCACCCAGCAGCTCTACATCATGAGCGCGTCGGGCGGCGAGCCGACCCGGATCTCGTTTGGCGACGGCCGCTACGGCACGCCGGTCTGGTCGCCGCGCGGCGATCTGATCGCCTTCACCAAACAGGCCGGCGGGCGCTTCCATATCGGCGTGATGCGCACCGATGGCTCGGAGGAGCGGCTCCTGACCGCCTCCTTCCTCGACGAGGGCCCGACCTGGTCGCCCAACGGCCGGGTGATCATGTTCACCCGCGAAAGCCCCGGTGCGGGCGGCGGCGCGGGGCTCTATACGGTCGATATCTCGGGGCGCAACCTCAAGAAGGTCGATGGCATCGGCGGGGCCTCGGACCCGGCCTGGTCGCCGCTTCTGCCCTGATTCCCAATCCAGTCTGAACCTGATACGATGCCCGAAATGGGCAAGACAAAGGCGGTAATGAAATGACGTTTGCTCCGAAAGCACTGCTCCTGCTGACCGTGCTGGGCCTCGCGGCCTGTAACAACCCCGACAAATACGGCGCCGGCAATGGCGTTGTGGACCCGGGCGGCGCCTATGGCGACGGCGGCGTGTCGCAGGGTTCGATCAATGACCCGAACTCGCCGGCCTATTTCAACCAGAAGATCGGCGATATGGTGAACTTCATGGTCGACCAGTCGACGCTCTCCGACGAGGCGCGCGCGACGCTGACCCAGCAGGCGCAATGGCTCAACGGCCACACCAATTACAACGCGATCATCGAAGGCCATGCCGACGAACAGGGCACGCGCGAATACAACCTCGCGCTCGGTGCGCGCCGCGCCAATGCCGCGCAGGAATTCCTGATCTCGCAAGGGGTTGCGCCGAACCGTCTGCGCACCGTCTCCTATGGCAAGGAGCGCCCGCTCGCGGTCTGCTCGACCGAGGAATGCTACTACAAGAACCGGCGCGCGGTCACCGTGATCTCGCTCGGCGCGGGGAGCTGATCCGATGCGGCGTGGTCTGAAGCTGGGCGCGCTGGCGCTGGCGCTGGCCGCGCCGGTCGCGCCGGCGATGGCGGCGGATGCGCAGACGCTGGCCGATATCCGCGCGGAGCTGCAAAGCCTCGCGGGGGAGATCCAGGGTCTGCGTCAGGAGCTTGTCGCCTCCGGCGCGCAGGGGATGCAGGCCGCCGGCGGCGCCTCGGCGCTGCAGCGGATGGATGCGATGGAGGCGGAGCTGTCGCAGCTCACCTCGCGCACCGAAGAGCTCGGCAACCGCATCGACCGGGTGGTCTCGGATGGCTCGAACCGGCTGGGCGATCTCGAGTTCCGGCTCTGCGAGCTCGAAGAGGGCTGCGATGTCTCGACGATCGGCCAGACGCCGCTCGGCGGCGCGCCGGCCTCGGCGCCGGTGACCGCGCCTGCGGCCGGCGCGACGCCCGCGCCTGCGCCCGCCACCTCCTCCCTCGCGATGAATGAGCAAAGCGATTTCGACCGGGCCAAGGGGGTGCTCGGTCAGGGTGACTTTCGCGGCGCCGCTGACCAGTTTGCGACCTTTGCCGAAACCTATCCGGGTGGCCCCCTGACGGGCGAGGCGATGTATCTGCGCGGCGATGCGCTGCGTCAGGCAGGCGATACCGCGGGCGCCGCGCGCGCCTGGCTCGATGCGTTCTCGGCCGATCCGACCGGCACGCGCGCGCCCGACAACCTGCTCGGCCTTGGCCAGTCGCTCGGCGCGCTTGGCCAGAAGAGCGAGGCCTGCGCCACGCTCGGCCAGGTGCCGGTGCGCTTCCCCGCGGCGCCCGCCGCCACGCAGGCGCAAACCGCGATGCAGGGCCTCGGCTGCCCGTGAGCGGGCCCGATCTCGACGCTCTGGCCCGTGCGGCCTTTGACCCCGACGCGGCGCCTGCCTGCGTCGGGGTTGCCGTTTCGGGGGGCTCGGATTCGCTCGCGACGCTGTCGCTTCTCGCCCGCCATTACCGCGTGGCGGCGGTGACGGTCGATCACGGGCTGCGCCCCGAGGCCGCGCAAGAGGCCGCGGGTGTCGCCGCCTATTGTGGGGCGCGCGGTATCCCCCACGAGATCTTGCGATGGGAGGGGCCCGCGCCGGCCGGCAATCTGATGGATCAGGCGAGGCGCGCGCGGCTGTCGCTGATCGGCGGCTGGGCGCGCGGGCGGGGGATTACCGATGTCGCGCTCGGCCATACCGCCGATGATCAGGCCGAGACCTTTCTGATGCGGCTGGGCCGTCGGGCGGGGCTCGAAGGGCTCGCGGGGATGCGCAGGCGCTTCGTGGCGGAGGGGGTGCTCTGGCACCGGCCGTTTCTGACTGCCCCTCGCGCTGCGCTGCGCGCCCATCTGACCGCCGAGGGCATCGCATGGGTCGAAGACCCCTCGAACAGCGACCCGCGGTTTGCGCGGGTGCGGGCGCGCGCGGCGCTGGCGGGGCTCGGGGCGGTGGGGATCACCGCCGAGGGGCTGGCCGAGGTCACCGCCCATCTGGCCGCCGCCGAGGCGCTGATTGCCGAGGATCTCTACCGCTGGGCGGCGCAAAACCTGCGCGAGGAGGCGGGCGATCTGGTCGTGGCCGGCGCTGCGCTTGCCGCGCTTGCGCCCGAGCGGCGGCGTCGGCTTCTGAACGCGGCGCTGCGCTGGGTGGCGGGGGCGGCGTATGGCCCGCGCGCCGCGGCGCTGGCGCGGATCGTCGCGGCGCCCGGGCCCGCCACGCTCCATGGCTGCCGGATCACCGCCGCGCGCGGGCTCTTGCGGATCACCCGCGAGGCCGCGGCCAGCGCGCCGCGCGCCCCCGCCGCGGCCGGGCTTTGGGACCGCTGGCGCCTTGCCGGACCGGCCGCGCCGGGGCTCGAGATCGGGCCGCTCGGCGCCGCGGGGCTTGCGCGGATCACTGACTGGCGCGCGGGCCCGCTGCCCCGCCCGAGCCTGCTCGCGAGCCCCGCGATCTGGGCCGGCGAGACGCTCATCGCGGCGCCGCTCGCCCGCCCCGAGGGCGACTGGCGCGCCACGCCCGCCTGCGGCTCTTTTCACGCAACGCTAATCAGACGTTGAACCTGCGCGCGTAATCCCTATTTTCTACAAAACGGCTGCAAGCCCCGCCTGCGGCCAGCGTAATTTTGGAGGTCCCCCTTGGGCAATGCTCGCAATTTCGCCTTCTGGATCGTGCTTTTCGTGCTGATCCTGGCGTTGTTCAACCTGTTCGGCGACGGCCAGACGTCGATGAACTCGAAACAGGTGGCCTATTCGGATTTCATCGCGCAGGTCGACAAGGGCGAGGTCAAGTCGGTGCAGCTCGATGGAGAGGACGTGCGCTATCAGGTTGCCGATGGCTCGACCTTCTCGACCGTGAAACCCGAGGCCGACGAGATCGCCAAGACCTTGATCGACAAGGGCATTCAGGTGCGGGTCACGAAACAGGCGCAGTCGGGCTTCATGTCGCTGCTGGGCATGTGGGTGCCGTTCATCGTGCTGATCGGCGTCTGGGTGTTCTTCATGAACCGCATGCAGGGCGGCGGCAAAGGCGGCGCGATGGGCTTTGGCAAATCGAAGGCCAAGCTGCTGACCGAAAAGCAGGGCCGCGTGACCTTTGACGATGTGGCCGGTATCGACGAGGCCAAGGAGGAGCTCGAGGAAATCGTCGAATTCCTGCGCAACCCGCAGAAATTCTCGCGCCTCGGCGGCAAGATCCCGAAAGGCGCGCTGCTCGTCGGCCCGCCCGGCACCGGCAAGACGCTGCTCGCGCGCGCCATCGCGGGCGAGGCGGGGGTGCCGTTCTTCACCATCTCGGGCTCGGATTTCGTCGAGATGTTCGTCGGCGTCGGCGCGAGCCGCGTGCGCGACATGTTCGAACAGGCGAAGAAAAACGCGCCTTGCATCGTCTTCATCGACGAGATCGACGCGGTGGGCCGCGCCCGCGGCGTCGGCATCGGCGGCGGCAATGACGAGCGCGAACAGACGCTCAACCAACTCCTCGTCGAGATGGACGGCTTCGAGGCGAATGAAGGCATCATCATCGTCGCCGCGACCAACCGCCGCGACGTGCTCGACCCCGCGCTGCTGCGCCCGGGCCGCTTCGACCGCCAGATCCATGTGCCCAACCCCGATATCAAGGGCCGCGAGAAGATCCTCTCGGTGCACGCCCGCAAGGTGCCGACCGGGCCCGATGTCGATCTGCGCGTGATCGCGCGCGGCACGCCGGGCTTCTCGGGCGCCGATCTCGCCAACCTCGTCAACGAGGCCGCCCTGATGGCGGCGCGCGTCGGGCGGCGGTTCGTGACGATGGAAGATTTCGAGAACGCCAAGGACAAGGTGATGCTCGGCGTCGAGCGCCGCTCGATGGTGCTGACCCCCGAGCAGAAGGAAATGACCGCCTATCACGAGGCCGGCCACGCGCTCGTCGGGCTGAAACTCCCGAAATGCGACCCGGTCTACAAGGCGACGATCATCCCGCGCGGGCAGGCGCTCGGCATGGTGGTCTCGCTGCCCGAGATGGACAAGCTCAACTACCACAAGGACGAGGCCAAGCAGAAGATCGCCATGACCATGGCGGGCAAGGCGGCCGAGATCCTGAAATGGGGCGAGGAGCATGTCTCGAACGGCCCGGCGGGCGATATCATGCAAGCCAGCGCGATTGCGCGGGCGATGGTGATGCGCTGGGGGATGTCGGACAAGGTCGGCAATATCGATTACTCCGAGGCGCATGAGGGCTATCAGGGCAATACCGGCGGGTTCTCGGTCTCGACCAAGACCAAGGAGCTGATCGAGGACGAGGTGCGCGGGCTGATCGAGACCGGCTATCTCGAGGCACGCCGGATCCTCGAGGAGAACCGCGAGGAATGGGAGCGGCTGGCGCAGGGCCTCTTGGAATATGAGACGCTGACCGGCGAGGAGATCCGCAAGGTGATGGCGGGCGAGCCGATCCATGGCGGCGAGGATGTGAGCGCGGTGAGCCTGCCCTCGGTTTCCTCGAAGCCGAAATCGACCCAGGATGAGGCCGGCCCGGCGGTCTGATCCGGGGAACGGGCCTGAGGCGCAGCTTCGGGCCGTCACGCAGGGGGGCGCATGGGCAAGGCCAAGGCAGATGGGGATTGGAACCCGGCCGCTTATGCGCGCTTTGGCGGGCTCCGGCTCCGGCCGGCGCTCGATCTTCTGGCCCGGGTTGGCGCGCTCCCCGAGAAGGGGGCGGTGGTCGATCTGGGCTGCGGGGCCGGGGCGGTGGCGCCCGCGCTCAAGGCGCGCTGGCCTGCGCGCAAGCTCCTCGGCGTCGATGCCTCGCCCGCGATGCTCGTCGAGGCGGCGGCCTGCGGGGCCTATCGGCGCTGCGACCTTGCCGATATCGCCACTTGGGCGCCGCGCAAACCCGCCGCGCTGATCTTCTCGAATGCCGTGCTGCATTGGCTGCCCGATCACGCCGGGCTGATCGCGCGCCTCGCGGGGTGTCTGGCGCCCGGCGGCACGCTCGCGGTGCAGATGCCGCGGCAGGATTTCGCCCCCTCGCACCGGTTCTTGCGCGAATTCGCCGCCGAGATGTTCTCCGACCGCTTCGATCTCGCGGCCTGGGCGCCCCCGGTGGCCGAACCTGCCGATTACGCGCGCCTGCTCGCCCCGCTCGGCGCGGCCGAGGTCTGGCAGACCGATTACCTCCAGCGCCTCGCCCCCGCGGAGGGCGGGCACCCGGTGCGCCGCTTCACCGAATCGACCACGCTGCGCCCCTTTGCCGAAAAGCTCGACCCGGCCGAGCTTGCGCGGCTTCTCGCCCGCTATGACGAGGCGCTCGGCGCCGCTTACCCCGCCGAGCCCGACGGCTCGGTCCTGTTCCCGTTCCGACGGGTGTTCTTCACGTTGAAGGTATCCTGATGCCGGCGCTCAAAGCCACCCGCTTTTCCGGCGAGATCGTGTTCCTCGGCATCGTGCCGGCGGGGCAGGGGCTCGCCTCGCAACCGATCGAGCGGATGGAGCTCGGCTTCGAGGGCGCCGCGGGCGAGAGCCATGCCGGGCGCACCCGGGCGAGCTGCTCGCGCGTGACCTCGCAACACCCGCTCGGCACCGAGATCGCCAACACCCGCCAGATCTCGATCCTCTCCGAGGAAGAGCTCGCCGAAACCGCCTTCGCGCTGCATATCCCCCGCGTCGCGCCGGAATGGGTCGGCGCTTCGATCGTGCTGCGCGGGCTGCCCGATCTGAGCCACCTGCCGCCCTCCTCGCGCCTGCAGGGTCCCGATGGCGCGACCCTCGTCGTCGATATGGAGAACCGCGCCTGCGTCCTGCCCGGCAAGGTGATCGAGCATCATCACCCCGGCACCGGCGCGCGCTACAAACCCGCGGCGACGGGCCGGCGCGGGGTCGTGGCCTGGGTCGAGCGCCCGGGCGTGCTCGAGCTCGGCCAGAGCCTGACGTTGCACATCCCCGATCAGCGCGCCTGGGAATTCCTGCGCGACGCCTGAGCCCGGTGCCTGCGCGCCGGAAATGCGCGCGCGCCGGTCGTTTCCCGCTTTTTGAGCAGCTTGCGAATGGATTAGGCTCTTGCGCAAGGAGGAGCCCATGACCGCCACGCCTCAAGCCCCGCAAAGCGATCTCGAGATCGCCCGCGCCGCCCGCCTCGCGCCGATGCCCGAGATCGCGGCGAAACTCGGCATCCCGGAGGCCGCGCTGATCCCCTTCGGGCGCGACAAGGCCAAGGTCGACCCGGGCGCGCTCGCCCCGCGCGGGCGCGAGGGGCGGCTCATCCTCGTCACCGCGATCACGCCCACCGCCGCGGGCGAGGGCAAGACCACGACCACCGTCGGCCTCGGCGACGGGCTCGCGCGGATCGGCAAACGCACGGCGATCTGCATCCGCGAGGCGAGCCTTGGCCCGAATTTCGGCATGAAGGGCGGCGCGGCGGGCGGCGGGCGCGCGCAGGTGGTGCCGATGGAGGCGATGAACCTGCATTTCACCGGCGATTTTCATGCCGTGACGGCGGCGCATAACCTGCTCGCGGCGATGGTCGACAACCATATCTATTGGGGCAACACCCCCGCGATCGACCCGCGCCGGGTGACGTGGCGGCGCGTGCTCGATGTCAACGACCGGGCGCTGCGCGAGATTGTCGTGGGGCTTGGGGGCGTGGCGAACGGCTATGCCCATGAGGCGGGGTTCGATATCACCGCGGCTTCGGAGGTGATGGCCTGCCTCTGTCTCGCGACCGATCTGGCAGATCTCGAGGCGCGGCTCGGGCGGATCGTGGTGGGCTATGGCCCCGACCGCGCGCCGGTGACCTGCGCCGAGGTGGGCGCGGCGGGGGCGATGACGGTGCTCCTGAAGGACGCGCTCCTGCCCAATCTCGTGCAGACGCTCGAGGGCACGCCCGCCTTCGTCCATGGCGGGCCCTTTGCCAATATCGCGCATGGCTGCAACACGCTGATCGCGACGCGCACGGCGCTGGGGCTGGCCGATTATGTGGTCACCGAGGCGGGCTTTGGCGCCGATCTCGGGGCGGAGAAATTCTTCGATATCAAATGCCGGATCGGCGGGCTGAAACCGGCCGCGGCGGTGATCGTGGCGACGATCCGGGCGCTGAAATCGGCGGGCGGGGTGGCGAAGGCCGAGCTCTCCGCCCCGGCGCCCGAGGCGCTGCGCCGCGGCTGCGCCAATCTCGGCCGCCATATCGCCAATACCAAGGGCTTTGGCGTGCCGGTGGTGGTGGCGATCAACGCCTTCAGCGCCGACCGGCCCGAAGAAATCGCGCAAATTCAGGCCTTTGCCGCCGAGCAGGGCGTCGAGGCGATCGTCGCGCGCCACTGGGCCGAGGGCGGCGCAGGCGCCGAGGATCTGGCGCGCAAGGTGGTGGCGCTGGCCGAGGCGGGCGCGGCCTTCGCGCCGCTCTACCCCGCCGATCTCGGGCTTTTCGAGAAGATCGACACGATCGCGCGGCGGATCTACCACGCGGGCGAGGTGATGGCCGACAAATCGGTGCGCGCCCAGCTCCACGCCTGGGAGGCGGCGGGCTATCGCGATCTGCCCGTCTGCATGGCGAAAACGCCCTATTCCTTCAGCTCCGACCCGGGGCTCGCCGGCGCGCCGCAGGGCCATACCCTGCCGATCCGCGAGGTGCGGCTCTCGGCCGGCGCGGGGTTTGTCGTCGCGATCTGCGGCGAGATCATGACCATGCCCGGCCTGCCGCGCCATCCGGCGGCAAAGGCGATCGGGCTCGATGCGGAGGGGCGGATCGCCGGCTTGTTCTGAGGGCGCGGCTGCGATAGGAGCGGGGGAGAAGGAGATGCCCATGAAAGACCCCCGTGAGATCGCCTCCATGGCCGAATTGCGCGCCGAAATCGACGCGCATGATGCCAAGATCGTCGCCATGCTCGCCGACCGGGCGCGCCTGATCGACCGTGCCGCCGAGCTCAAGCCCGCCGAGGGAATGCCCGCGCGGATCACCGCACGCGTGAATGCCGTGCTCGACAATGTGCGGGCCGAGGCTCAGGCGCGCGGGCTCGACCCGGCGCTGGTGGAAGGGATCTGGCGCGGGCTGATCGAATGGTCGATCGCGCGCGAGGAGAAGGTTTTGGGCAAGGGAGAGGCGGAATGACCGCAACGATCATCGACGGGAAGGCTTTTGCGGCCAATGTGCGCGCGCAGGTGGCGGGCCATGTGACGCGGCTGAAGGAGGAACAGGGGCTGACGCCGGGGCTTGCGGTGGTTCTGGTGGGCGAGGACCCGGCCTCGGAAGTTTACGTCCGCAACAAGGGCATCCAGACCCGCGAGGCCGGGATGGCGAGCTTCGAGCACAAGCTCGACGCCACCACCTCGGAGGCGGAACTCCTTGATCTGATTGGCAAACTCAACGCCGATCCGGCGGTGCACGGGATCCTGGTGCAGCTGCCGCTGCCCGGCCATCTCGACGCCGATCTGGTGATCAATGCGATCGATCCGGCCAAGGATGTCGACGGGTTTCATATCTCGAACGTCGGGCTGCTCGGCACCGGGCAGAAGGCGATGGTGCCCTGCACGCCGCTGGGCTGCCTGATGATGCTGCGCGACCATCTGGGCTCGCTCTCGGGGCTCAACGCGGTCGTGGTGGGGCGCTCGAACATCGTCGGCAAGCCGATGGCGCAGCTTTTGCTGGGCGAGAGCTGCACGGTGACGATTGCGCATTCGCGCACCAAGGACCTCGCCTCGGTGTGCCGCGGTGCGGATATTCTGGTGGCGGCGGTGGGCCGGCCCGAGATGATCCCGGGCGATTGGGTCAAGCCGGGCGCGACGGTGATCGATGTCGGCATCAACCGCATCGAGCGCGACGGCAAGACGAAGCTGGTGGGCGATGTCGATTTCGCCTCCGCCGTCGAGGTCGCCGGCGCGATCACGCCGGTGCCGGGCGGCGTCGGGCCGATGACCATCGCCTGCCTTCTGGCCAATACGCTCACCGCCTTCTGCCGCGCCAACGGCCTGCCCGAGCCGCAGGGCCTCACCGCCTGAGCCTGTGCTGCGCCGCGGCATGAAAATGCTGCGGCTGCCGCAAGGTCACGCCATTCCCTGACGCCACGGCATTGCGTGCCTTGTGCGGATTTTGTAGCACATCCCCGTAAGTGGTAATGGGGGTCGCTGTGATGACCTTTTTGTGGGAAGCCCACAAGCGGGCGCTCTTCGTTCCGTTTGTGCCGATCATCTGGGCGGTGATGTCGGTGTTCAGCATCGTGGCGGCGCCTTTTGGCACGGCCGACGGGCTAACCCTCGGGGCGCGCGCGATTTTCTGGCCGCTGATGATCGGCGCGGGGGTGCTCGTCGGCGCCGCTTTGCGGGTCCTCGTGCAACAGATCCTGTGCGTGACCAACATATTTCTCGAGATCGCGCTGATCGCGGTTCTCGCCTCGGCGATCCTCTCGGCGCCCGCGATCTGGCTTCTCGACCGGCTGATCGATCCCCCCGATGCGCGGCTCGCGAGCCTGTGGACGGTGGCGCTCTATGTGTTCCTCGTCTCGGTGTCGGTTTCTGCGTTGCGGCATTCTCTGCGGCCCGGCGGGCTGCTGGTTCCGGCGCGCCTGCTGCCGCCCGCGGCGCGTGCGCCCGGGCCGCGGCTCTTCGCGCGGCTTGAGCCCGGGGTGCAGGCGCCGCTCCTGCGGCTGCAGGTGCGCGATCATTACGTCGATGTGGTGACCGAGCGCGGTCAGGCGAGCCTGCTGATGCGCTTTGCCGATGCGATGGCCGAGCTCGACGGTGTGCCGGGGCTGCAGGTGCACCGCTCGCATTGGGTTGCCGACGCCGCCGTCGCGCGGGTGCGGCGCGAGCGCGGCAAACATATCCTCGAGACGCGCGACGGCGCCGAGATCCCGGTCTCCAAGACCTATCTGCCGCAGGTGATCGCGCGCGGGCTGATCGAGGGCGATCAGGCCTGAGCGGCCTCAGTGCTCGATCGCCTCGTCGCGTACGAACATGTTCGACCAGGCCCGGTCGATCAGCTCGGGCGTCATCTGATAGGGGATCCCCTCGAATTCACAGATCGCGATCATCTGGTCGATCAGGAAGATCGGCTGGTAGTTCGCATAGACGTTGTTGATCGTGGGGTATTTCACCTTCAAAAGGTGGATCAGCGCCTTTTCATCGAGCGGCATCTTCCGCTTTTTCGCGACCAGCGAGAAGATCTTGAGAAAATCGGCCTGGTTCGGGCCGTCGATCTTGATCTTGAAGAAGATCCGCCGCAGCGCCGCCTTGTCGAAGATCTCGTTGGGGTGGAAGTTGGTCGAGAAGATCACCAGCGTGTCGAAGGGCACCTCGAATTTCTCGCCCGATTGCAGCGCGAGAATATCGCGGCTCTCCTCGAGCGGCACGATCCAGCGGTTGACGAGCTTTTGCGGCGGTTCGGCCTGGCGGCCAAGGTCGTCGACGATGAAGACGCCGCCGGAGCTTTTCAGCTGCAAGGGGGCGGTATAGGTGCGCGCGGTGGGGTTGTAGGTCAGATCGAGCATGTCGAGCGAAAGCTCGCCCCCGGTGATGACCGTCGGCCGCTCGCAGAGCACATAGCGGCTGTCGAAGCGGTTGCCCGAGCGGCGCAGCGAGGCGCGGTCTTCCTCGAATTCCTCCGCGGCGGAGTGCACGATCGGGTCATAGACGGTGATAACCTGGCCCGCATATTCGATCGCGCGCGGCACATAGATCTTGTCGCCGAGCGCGTCGCGGATACCGTTCGAGATCGAGCTCTTGCCGTTGCCGGGCGGGCCATACATCAGGATCGAGCGCCCCGAGGAGACCGCCGGCCCGAGCTGGTTGATCAGATCGGGCGGCAAGATCAGATGGCCCATCGCCGAGGTGAGCTGGCCGCGGGTGAGCTGGATATTGCGGATCGACTGGCGTTTGACCTGCTCGCGGTAGATCTCGAGCGGCACCGGCATGGCGCCGTAATATTCCGATTGCGAGAGCGCATCGAGCGCGCGCGCCTTGCCGCCATCGGTGAGCTGGAAGCCCATTTCGCCGCCGGAATTGGCATGCAGCGTGCCGGTCGCCTCGATCAGCCGCTGGCCGCGGGCGAGGTCGATCAGCTCCTGCGTGAGCGTCACCGGCAGCGCGATCAGCTTGCCGATCGCGGTCACGGTATCGACATTGGTGCGGAACATGGTCTTGAGCAGCAGATCGCGCATCATCACCATGTTGATCCCGACCTCCGCGAGGGTCTTCGGCGGCGGCGGGGCCATCACATTCGCGGCCATTTCGTTCATGCTCGATCCTGTCTGCTCTTGGCCTTTGGCGGCGGTCGTGACTTTGTCGCGGGGGCGCCGCAGCATCGGCGCAATTGTCCCCTAACTGAATTCACAGGCCGAAGATGCGCGGCTATTGTGGCCAAAAATGGGAAAAACGGCGGAGAGGCTGGGACGGATGAGCAGAATGGAGCCGGTGGGCATGGGGCGGCTGGCGGCGGTGCTGGGGCTCGTGGTGGCGGTGCTCGGCGGGCTCGCGCTCGCCAAGGGCGCGTTCCTGGTCGGCAAGCATGAGGGCGATACGCTGCACCTTGTCGATATGGTGCTGCGGATGGGCCTCGCGGGGCAGGTGCCGCATCTCGATTTCATGACGCCGATCGGCATCGGCGCGACCTGGCCGATCGCGGCTTTCGTCGCGGCGGGCTTTGGCGTCGGCCACGCCTTCTTCGCCGCGCAGATCGCGGTGGCGCTGGGGCTCTTGCTGCCCACGCTCCTCGTCGCGCGGAGCCGGTTTCCGGGCTGGGTCGGGCTCGCCTTTGGCGCCTATGTGATGGGGCTCTGCCTCGCGCTCGTCCATGGCGAGGCCAATGCGGTGATCTCGCCCTCGATGCATTACAACCGCTGGGCCTGGGCGCTGGCCTATCTCGCGCTGCCGCTGGCGATCTTGCGGCCCCTGCCGGGGGTGGGGGGGCGGCCCGCGCTCGAGGGGGCGGTGATCGGGCTTGCGCTGGCGGGGCTTGCGCTCACCAAGGTGACCTATTTCGTGGCGCTCGCGCCCGCGATCTTCCTTGCGCTCGCGCTGCGGCGCGATTGGGCGCGGCTGGGGCTGGCGCTGGGCGCGGGGCTTTTGGTCGCGGCGGCGATGACGGCGGGCTTCGGCTTTGACTATTGGCTGGCCTATGTCCACGACCTGCTCGCGGTCTCGCGCTCGACGATCCGGGGCGCGCCCGGCGCCGATTATGCCGAGATCATCACCGCGCCGCCCTATCTTCTGGGCTCGCTCGGCGCGCTCGCGCTGGTGATCTACTGGCGTCAGTCGGGGTTCAAGACCGAGGGGCTTGCGCTTCTCGTTGCGCTGCCGGGGCTCGCCTATATCACCTATCAGAACTGGGGCAATGACCCGCAATGGCTGATCCTGCTCGCCGCTTTCGCGATCACGCTGCGCCCCGATCCGGGCGCGCGCAGCCCGGAGGGCTGGCCGCTCGCGGCGGGGCTCGGCGCGGTGGCGCTGGTGCTTGCGACCGCCGGCGCGCCCTCGGCGATCAACCTGTTCTGGAGCCCGCTGCGCCATTTCAACACGCCGACCGACCGCCTCGTGCCGATGATCGGCAAGCGCGCCGCGGATGCCGATCTGCTCGTCTCGGGCGCGCGCGCCTATCATGTGACCGAGATCCGGCCGGCGGACGGCCCCGGCCAGCCCTATGCCGCCTATGCCGCGCTTCTCAAGGCGCAAGACATCCGCCCCGAGGCGCAGGAAACCGAGGCGGTGGCCGAGCTCAACGGCGCGGCGCTGCCTGACTGCGAGGTCGGGCAGGGCTATGGCGCGGTCTTTGACACTTGGGCGAAGGATCTCGGCGCGGCGGGCTTTGGCGGGGCACAGATCTTCGTTGCGGATCTCTTCTCCTCGCTCTGGCTTTACGGGGATTTCCCGCCGCTTGCCGGGGGCACGCCCTGGTATTACGGCGGCACGCCGGGCCTTGCGGGGGCCGAGCATGTGCTCGTGCCGCTCTGCCCGCTCAGCGCCGCGGCGCGCGCCGCCGCGCTCGAGGCGGTGGCGCAGGCGGGATGGCGGCTCGAGGAAGAGGCCCGCGGCGCGAGCTGGGTGCTCCTGCGCCCGGTGCGATAACGGCGGGGGTCAGATGAGCCCCGCCAGCACCGCCAGATAGGTCCAGATCGTGCCGACGAGCGCGAGCCCCATCGGGAAATCGGCGCGCTGCCAGCTCACCCAATCGGGCGCCATCGCGCGCACCGCGGGGATCTTGCGCAACAGCCGGTGCGCGGTGAAAGCCGCGAGCAGAAAGGCGCACAGAAGCAGCATCACGAGCCGCAAATGATCCGGCTCGACCGCCACCAAAGGCGCGGCGGCGGCGGCGAATTTCGCATCCCCCGCGCCGAAATGCGCGATCAGGTTGAGCACGAACCCGACCCCCAGCACCACCGCGAAATTCACCCACCGCCAGGCCCAGAGCTCGAAGGGCATCAAGAAAAGCCCCCCCACCGCGAAAACCGCCAGCATCGCGAGCACCGCCGTGTTGCGGATCTTCATGTATTTCAGATCGGTGAACACCACCCACAGGCAGATCGGCGTGATCAGCACCAGAAAGATGAGCGAGGCGGTCTGACCGGAGAGGCCCAGCATCGCTCAGGCCTTTTTCTGCGGCTTGGCGTCGAGCGCCGCGAGCGCGCGCGCGGCCTCCTCGAAATACTGCGGATGGGTGTCGATCGCGTCCTGCAACAGGCCCTTGCCGATCGTCACATCGCCCTGTTTGATCGCCGAGAGCGCCGCCGTGTAAAGCAGCTGCGCGCGCTCGGTCTGGGTCATGTCGACGACCGGCAGATCGTATTTGCGCTGCGCCGCGCGGGCCAGAACGAGGTTGTTCTTGGTCGTGAACGAGCCCGGATCATAGGTCAGCGCCTGAGCAAAGAGCTTCTCGGCGCCCTTGGCATCGCCCCGCGTCAGTTTTGAGTAGCCCCAGTTGTTGAACACCCCGCTCGGCCGCGTGGTCAGCCCGGCGGCGGTCTCGTAGAAACTGTCGGCCTTCTTCCAGTCCTTCTTCGAATCCGCCACCATCGCCTCGAGCTTGTAGCGCTCGAAGGTCTCATGGGTCGGCGGGATCGTGTTCAGCGTGGCCTCGGCCGCGGGCCATTCATTGGCGCGGATCTGCGCCTCGGCGAGCGCGACATTGTCGTCGTAATTGGTGCCCGGCATCTTGATCACCTCCGACCAGGCGGTCACCGCCTCGGCCGGGCGGTTCGCCCGCACCAGCGATTTCGCCAGGCCCCGCTTGAGGTCGATCCGGTCGGGGTTCTCGGCTGAGGAGCGCTGGAAATAGGCCACCGCCTCGCGCGGGTCGCCGACCGTCAGCATGATATCGGAGAGGTTGCTTTCGTCGATCGCGTTGACGCTCTTGAGCGCGCGGCTCACCTCGGCGTCGTCGCGGCCCATGCAGCCCGACAGGGCCATCGCCCCGCAAAGGGCGGCGAGAATGACAGGGTGGCGCATTTTGCGTCCTTTTGCTCGTGCCTCATTGCTTGGTCAGCAGGAGGTATTCGCCCACCCCCCGCCGGACCAGCGAGAAACTCTTGTCCTCGGGCGGAGCATAATCCGGTTTTTCCATTTTTGCGAGCGCAAGGCGCAGGTTTTGCCGGATCGCGTCCGATTCGCCACTATCAAGCGCATAGGCGGTCTGGAACACCCGCGCGGCCTCGGCGGCCTTGCCGCGCTCCATCAACACGACGCCGAGGTTGTTCCAGGCCGGCACGAAGGTCTCGTCGGTCTCGACCGCGCGGCGCAGGATCTGTTCGGCCTGGCCGAGCCGGCCGAGCTTGAGATCGGCCGAGCCGATCGCGGAGAGCACATCGACCGAGGTGCCATGTTCCGCCGCCGCCCGGTAATAGGCCTTAAGCGCGAGCTCATATTCCCCCGCCGCCATCAGCCGGTGCCCGACGATCAGCCCGTCCACCCCCTCGCCGCGCGCCGCCCCCGGCGCATAGGGGCTCGCCGGGTCGCCCTTGAGCGGGCTTTGCAGGCAAGCCGAAGCCCCCAGCACGAGGCCGAGGGCGAGCACGGCCCGCAGGGCCGGCGGCAGGATCGAAAGGGCAGGGCGCATCGGCTCCCGTCAGGGATTCATGTTCTTGAAGTTCTCGATCATATCATGGACCGAGGGGCCGACAAGGATGATCAGGAGCGGCGGCACCGTGAACATCATCGTGCCGAGCGTCATCTTGGTGGGGATCTTGTTGGCCGCCTCCTCGGCGCGCATCACGCGCTTGTCGCGCATGTCGGCCGCGTAAAGGCGCAGCGCCTCGGCGATCGAGGTGCCGAATTGCTGGCTCTGGATCATCACCGTCACGAAGCTCTGCACATCGGGCACGCCGGTGCGCTCGCCAAAGGCGCGCAGCACCGAGGGCTTGTCCTTGCCGGCCTTGATCTCATGGGCGACCATCTCGAATTCCTCCGACATCGCCGGGTAGGAGCTGGCGAGCTCCTTGGCCACGCGGATGATCCCCTGATCGAGCGATTGCCCCGCCTCGACGCAGACAAGCAGCATGTCGAGCGCATCGGGAAAGCCGTTCTGGATCTCGGCGGTGCGCGCCGCGATCCGTTTGTCGACCCAGCGTTTGGGCGCGTAATAGCCCAACACCCCCGGCATCAGCACGATCGCGATGGCGATATTGCCCGCATAGGGCACTTCGTTGGTGGCGTTGTAGATCAGCACATAAAGCGCGCCCGCCGCCATCAGGCCGAGCCCGAGGATCACTTGCACCGCATGGAAGGTGCGCACCGCGTTCTTGCCGCGATAGCCCGCGCGCTGGAGCCATTTCTTCGACTCCGACATCTCCTCCTGGGTCTTCGGCTCGAGGAAACCTGCGAATTTGTCGAGCTTGTCCGAGCCCGAATCATAGCGCAGCCGCTGCTCCTTGGGCTTTTTCGCGCCGCCCTCGCCGCCCGGCCCGCGCGCGGCGGCGCGGGTCTGCGCCTGCAGCTTCGCGAACGGGTCGTCGCGCTTTTTCAGCAGCACCGGCAGCACCGCGAGGATCAGGAGCGCCGCGACCCCGACCAGCGCCAGCATCGGCCCCATCGGCCCGAGCCTGTCGGTCAGCAGTTGCGAGAGAGCGGAGAAATCCATGGCGGCACCTCAGACCTTGATCGTGGTCATGATCTTCATGAACATCATGTTCACCCCCAAAAGCGCGAAGACGATCAGCGCGGCAGGGACGAAGGCGGGCGTGTCCTTGACGTTGTCGTAATAGTTCGGCGCGGCGACCTGAATGATCACCAGGATCGCGAGCGGGAAGCCCGACAGGAACATCCCCGACCATTTCGGCTCGGCGGTGATCGCCTTCACCCGCCGCATCAGCCGGAACCGCGAGCGGATCACCTTCGAGAGCCCCTCGAGCACCTCGGCGAGGTTGCCGCCCGATTGTTGCTGGATCGAGACCGCGACGGCGAGGAAGCGCAAATCCTGCATGTCCATCCGCTCGGCCATCTCGCGCAGCGCATCGGCCACGTTGCGCCCATAGGCCGCCTCATCGGCGATGATGCCGAATTCGGTGCCGAGCGGATCGGGGATCTCCTTCGCCACGGCCTGAATCGCCGAGCTGAACGGGTGCCCCACCCGCAGGCTGCGCACCATCAGCTCGACCGCGTCGGAGAGCTGCTCCTCGGCCATCTTGGTGCGTTTGGCGGCCTTCGAGGAGACCCAGAAATAGACCGCGCCGACCCCCATCGCGGTGGCGAGGATCACCCGCATCGCGAGCGCCGCCTGCGTGGCCACCGTCAGCCCGAGGAAGGCCACGAAGCACAAAAGCGCCATCACCGCGACGAGCGCGAGCGGCGAGAACGCGATATTGGCCTTTTGCGCCTTGCTGGCGAGGATCGAATAGAGCGGCACCGAGCGCACCTTGAGGTGCTGGGTCGCTTCCTTGCGGAGCTGTTCGAGCACCTCTTCGCGCCGCGTGCCCTTCTCGAGCATCTCGAGGCGCCGGTTCACCCGGTTGTTGAGCGAAATCGACTTGCCGAAGACCAGCAGATAGATCCCCTCGACGAGCAAAAGCACCGCGACGAAGATCAGGCCGTAGATGACGGGGGTTGCGGAAATCATGGCGGGCCTCAGTCCTGAACGGGTTCGTAGATCGACGCGGGCAGGTCATAGCCCCACTGCCGGAAGCGGTCGGAGAAATGCGAGCGCACGCCGGTCGCGGTGAAGCGGCCGATGATCTTGCCATCGGGGGCGAGCCCGAGACGTTCGTATTTGAAGATCTCCTGCATCGAGATCACCTCGCCTTCCATGCCGGTGATCTCGGTGATCGAGGTCATCCGCCGCGAGCCGTCTTGCAGACGCGAGGCCTGCACGATCAGGTTGACCGCGCTGGCGATCTGCGAGCGCACCGCCTTGATCGGCATCTCGATCCCCGACATCGCGATCATGTTCTCCAGACGCGAGACCCCGTCGCGCGCGGAGTTCGCGTGGATCGTGGTCATCGAGCCGTCGTGGCCGGTGTTCATCGCCTGCAACATGTCGATGACTTCCTCGCCGCGGGTTTCGCCGACGATGATCCGGTCGGGGCGCATCCGCAGCGCGTTGCGCAAACAGTCGCGCTGGGTGACCGCGCCCTTGCCCTCGACGTTGGGCGGGCGGCTTTCCATCCGGCCGACGTGGATCTGCTGGAGCTGAAGTTCGGCGGTGTCTTCGATCGTCAGGATCCGCTCGGAATTGTCGATGAAGGAGGAGAGCGCGTTCAGCGTGGTGGTCTTGCCCGAGCCCGTGCCGCCCGAGACGATCACATTGAGCCGGGTCGAGACGGCGGCCTGAAGGTAGGCCGCCATTTCCTCGGTGAAGGCGCCAAAGCGCACGAGATCGTCGATCCCGAGCTTGTCCTTCTTGAATTTCCGGATCGAGACGAGCGAACCATCGACCGCGACCGGCGGCACCATCGCGTTGAAACGCGAGCCATCCGCCAGACGGGCGTCGACATAGGGGTTGCTTTCATCGACGCGCCGGCCCACGGCCGACACGATCTTGTCGATGATCCGCTGCAGGTGTTTCTCGTCCTTGAAGGTCACATCCGAGAGTTGCAGCTTGCCGGAGCGTTCGACGAAGATCTGCTGGGGCCCGTTGACGAGGATATCCGAGATCGTCTCGTCCTTGAGCAGCGGCTCGAGCGGGCCAAGGCCCATCACCTCGTCGTAAAGCTCCTGGTTGATCTGCGCGCGTTCGGTGGCGTTGAGCGCGACCGACATCTCGTTCATCGCCTCGGCGGAAATCGCGGCGATCTCGGCTTTCAGATCGGCCTCGGCGGCATGTTCGAGCGCGGCGAGGTTGAGATCTTCGAGCAGGCGCTTGTGCAGCTCGACCTTGAGCTCGCCCAGACGTTCCTTGCGCTTTTTCTCCTTGTCAGAGCTCACCGCCTGCGCGGCCGTGGCCGGCGGCGGCGCCACGCGGCGCGCGACGGTGGGCTGCGCGGCCGCGGGCGCAGGGTGCGGCGCGGCCGGCGCCGGGGTCGCCCCCTGAACGGGGGTGATCTTCGGGGCCGGAGCAGTCTTTTTGTAGCGCGAGAACATGGCGAACTCCGAAAGCTGAATTACCCCTGCGCGGCTTCCGCGCTCTGGGCGAGCTCGGCCAGCGACAGGGCGAGCTTCTGGATTTCCTTGCGCAGCGGCAGTTTCGGCGTGGTCACCGCGAGCGGCAGGCCATGGTCATTGGCCTGCGTGACCGGGCGCCCGCCGTCCGAGAGCTGCAATTCGATCGAGATATCAAGGCTTTCTGCCAGCCGCTTGATCCGGCTCTTGCCGGTCAGATCGGTAAATTTCGGCGCCCGGTTGAGCACATAGCGCATCTTCTCGAGCGGCAGCCCCTCGGCCTTGAGCGCCCGGATCATCCGCAGCGCGTTTTGCGCCGAGCGCATGTCGAGCTCGATCAGCCCGAAATAGACATGCGCCTGATGCAGCACGGTCTCGGTCCAGCTCACCACCGTCGTGGGCATGTCGATCACGACAAAATCGTAATGCGCCCGCGCCATCGCCAGGATGCGCTCGATATCCTCGCCCGAAACAATGTCGAGCGGCAGCATGTCGGCCGGCGCGGTCAGAACGTGGAGCCGGTCGTTGAAGGTCACAAGCGCGGCCTGGAAGCTCTCGGCATCCATATGCGCGGTGTCGGTCAGCATCTCGAAGACCACCTCGCGGCGGGGCAGGTCGAGATAGGTCGAGGCCGAGCCATATTGGAAATCGAAATCGAGCAGGCAGACCCGCGGCGGCGGGGAGGCGGCCTTCTTGTTGCCCTCGCCGGCGCTCGCGAGCTCCCAGGCGAGGTTGACCGCGAAGGTGGTGGCGCCGACGCCGCCGGCGAGCCCATGGACCGCCAAGACCGCGCCATCGCGCCCGCCGCTGACCTTGAAGGTGGGCGATTCGGCATGGGGCGGGAGCTGCGGCGCATCGCCTTGGCCGAGGCGCTCGATCGCTTCATGCAGCGCGCCTTCGGGCAGCGGATAGGGCACGAAATCATCCGCGCCGAGCCGCAGCAGCTGGTGCAGCGCGATCGGGCTGACCTCCTCGGCGATCAAGATCACGCGCACCCCGCGCTCCTTCGCGCCGGTGATGATCGCCGCGATCCGGTTGATGTCGCCCTCATCCTCGCCATCAATGGCAATCGCAATGAATTCAAGGTTTTGCGCGTCGGGCTGCGTCAGAAAGACCGCCGCATCCTCGAAGCTCAGATCGCCCCAGCTTTCGCCGAGTTCGCTCTCCATATCCTCGATCAGGAGGTCGAAATTCGAGACGTCGCGCGAGACCGTGCACGCCAGAATCGGCGCGGGATCGGGGGAAAGACTAACTGCTGCACTCATAGCCTCACGTCCTTTGTTGCTCGGCCCGGGCGCCCTGACCGACTTCTGTCGGGTCGCGCCTCAGGTCCGGGCACGACTCACGGCCGTGCCTTCTCTGACTGTCTCCAAAGTCGCGGGTAATCTTGGCGAGATTGGGGCCGCTCTGGTCCAATTGTGGGGTAATGCGAGACGATCAAAGCGAAGGGCGGGCTTTGTTCCCAAAGCCCGCCCTCAATTGGGGTGAGGATGTGAAACGTCTCAGCCGCCCGCCGGAGCCCCGCCCATTTGCGGCGCCGCGACCTGCGCCACCGGCGCGGCGCTTTGCACGTAATCGCGGAAGATCAGCTCGGCATATTTGCCGTTGAGCGGCGCCGGGCCGCGTTTGACCAGGCCCGAAACCTCGGTCACGGTGCGGCGGTTCTTCTCGTTCGGGGCCTCGGTATAGACCAGCGGCTGCGTTTCGCCGAAGGAAACAACCGCCTCGAGACGGCTGCGCGAGATCCCCTGGCTCGAGAGATAGGCCACGACCGCTTGGGCGCGTTTCAGGCCGAGCGCCTTGTTATAGGCGTTCGAGCCGACGAGATCGGTGTGGCCATAGACGCGGAAACGCACTTCGGGGAACTGGCGGATCCAGTCCGCCTGACGGCGCAAGACCGCCTGTGAGGGGCCGTCGAGAACCGCGGAGTTGAAGGCGAAATTCACCGTGTTCTGCACATCGCCCGCGAATTTCCGGGTCAGCGAGATCGCGAAATCGCGCTGGCCGCTCATCACCAGCGTGTTGTTCATCGTCGCGTTGCCAAAGCCCGCGGTGTCGAACTCCGCGCCCGCCTCGCTGACGAATTGCCGCCCGCCATTGGCGCAGGCGCCGAGCGCGAGCGCCGTGGTCAGAAGCACCGCATACCGCATCTTGGCCATCGCGCTCACTCCATCACATAGCCGTAGGAGCCCGAGAAATCCTGCTTGGCCACTTCGGCCGCCGCGCCGGTGGGCGCCTTGCTGCCGGCGGTCTTGCCAAAGAGGAAGAGCTCGGATTCGGTCGGCGGGCGGACCCGGTCGGTCGGCAGCGCCAGCGCCTCGCCCCGCGTCGGCGTGACGAGATGCGGCGTGACGATGATCACGAGTTCGGATTGCTTGCGCTCATATTCGGCCGAGCGGAACAGCGCGCCGAGCACCGGCACATCGCCAAGCCACGGGATCTGGCTGTTGAGATCGTTGAAATCGTCCTGCAACAGCCCCGCGATCGCGAAGCTCTCGCCGTCGCGCATCTCGACCGTGGTCGAGGTCTCGCGGCGCTTGAACGCGTTGACCGAGAAGCCGCCCGAGGACATCGTCACCGTGGTGTCGATCGCCGAAACGGCGGCCGAGATCTCGAGGTTGATCAGATCGCCGTCGACGACGCGCGGCACGAAGGCCATCTCGACGCCGAAGGGTTTGTACTGGATCGAGACGGAGTCGTTATCGACCACCGGGATCGGATATTCGCCGCCGGCGAGGAATTTCGCCTGCTGGCCGGACAGCGCGGTCAGGTTCGGCTCGGCCAGCGTGCGGACCATGCCTTTCGCCTCGAGCGCCTCGAGCAGCACCGCGAATTCGAGATTGCCCGCGGTAAAGCCGAGCCCGAGCGCGCCGGCCGAGGAGGCTTTGATCGGCATCGTGCCGCCATCGAAGGCGTTGTCGATCGCGCCGGCGCCGGTGAAATTGCCGGTGCCCGAGACGACGCCGGTCTGCGCCGAGCCGCCGCCCACCGTGCCGCGCACGCCGAGCGAGGAGGACAGGTTCTTCGAGACCGAGCGCTGCATCTCGGCGAAGCGGACCTTGAGCATGACCTGCTGGGTGCCGCCCACCGTCATCAGGTTCGAGACCCGGTCGCCGGCATAGCGTTTGGCCAGATCGAGCGCGCGGTCGAGTTTCGCGGTCGAGGACACGGTGCCCGAGAGCACGATCCCGTCATTGGCGGTGCGCACCTCGATCGTCTCGCCGGGCAGGATCTGTTTGAGGCGTTCCTTGAACTCGGCGATGTCGGGGGTGACCTGCACCTCGACGTTGGAGATCAGCTTGCCGTCGGCGCCGAGGATGGTCATCGTCGTGCGGCCGGGCAGCTTGCCCAGAACGTAGATCGTGCGATCGGAGAGGGTGGTGATATCGGCGATGCCGGGGTTCGCGATCGAGAGTTCGGCAAAGGGCTGATCGCTTTCGACCACCACCGCGCGGTTCATCGGCACGTTGAGCGGGCTCGAGGAGGAGCCGGCCATCACCCGCAGCGTCTCGGCCGAAACCGGCGCGAAGCTCATCGTCCCCAACGCGACGCCGAGCAGCAGCGCTCGCAAGAAAGCCTTTATTTTCATTGTGATCCTGCCTCTTTGATCACGCGCCTCACCCCGGATCTTCCGTCCGTTGGGGGGAACTTATACCTGATTGCCAACCACTTTGGCGGAAAAGAGAAATTTTTGCAAGAATCAACCGCTTGGGAGCCGAAGTTGAGGAAACGGCGCCGGCCGGGGGCGGGCGCCGCTCAGGGCTCACTGCGCGCAGGGGATCTCGGTCTCGACGAGCTCGCCGCCCTTGCGGGTCTTGATCGTGCAGACCTTGGGCGCCTCGGTCTTGACCACTTCGGCGGCCTGAATGCCGAGCAGGCTGTCGCGGTTGATCTCGATCGCGCCGACCTGGGTGGTGTCTTGCATGCCCACGAGCGAGAGCGTCAGCCGCCCGGTCGATTGCGCGAGGGTGAGGGCCGCGACCTGCTCGGGGGTGACCTCGGCGGTCACCGTGCGGGCGATCTTGGTCTCCTCGGAGCGGTCGGCGTCCGCGCTCTGGTCGATCGCGATCAGCCGCAGGTTGGGCTGGATCAGCTTGGTGACCGGGGTGTTGTCGATCGCGCCGGACCAGTAGACATCGACCATGTTGCCCGGCCGCAAGAAGCCCGACACGCCCGAGGCGACATCGACCTGGATCGTGAAGGCGCGCATGTTGGGCGCCAGATTGGCCATGATCCCGGCATCGACGCCCGGCTCGGTGACCTTCGAGGCCAGAACCGGCTCATTGATCTCGATCGAGCGCAGCGCCGCGCGCGGCCGCGTCTCGCCCTCGAGGAAGGCGGCGTGTTGCGCCTCCGGGGTGCCCTGCGCCGCCGAGACGCGCGTGAAGGCCCCCTCGGGGCGCTTGTCGGCCTGCACCTGGATGACCTCGAGATCGGCCTGCGTGAAGCGCTGGCCGTATTCGAGCTTCTTCTTCGCCACGACCATGCTCGCCAGCTGCGGCGCATTGGCCTGGGCGGCGAGCAGCATGTCGCGTTCGTGCTGGAACTGGGCGATCTGCCCTTGCGCCATGTAGACAGCGAGGCCCGCGAGCCCGATGCCCAGGGCAAGAACCAAAACGACAATCAGCCGCATTCCCACGTCCTTTCACAAACGCCCGATCATGTCCCAAACGGGCCGGGCTGGCAGATCCGACCCTGCGGGCCGGGTCCTCCTTACTCCGTGACGACCTCGATGGTCGAGATGTGATTGGCGACCTTGTCGCCGACCCCGATCGCCTGGTCGCTGATCATCGAGCCGAAAGCCATGCCCACGCCGACGATCGCCGCCGTGAGAACCACCCAGTCGACGGTGACCGCACCGTCTTCCGAGCGCATCCGGCGCGTGATTTTCTCAATGATACGAAGCCTTTTCAAACTGCGCTCCTGCCCATTAATGACAATTCCCCCGTATTCAAGCCATGTTTAGCCCCTGTTCGCGGCGAAATTAGGGCGCATAGATGGTCGGTATTCGGTATTCGCAAGGCTCACGCGCGCTGGGCGCAAGGCGGTGCGGGGCGCCGGAGCCGGGCCAACAACCGGGCCCGGAAACGGGAAAGGCCGCCCCTTTCGGAGCGGCCCCCACAGGAGAACCCTGTGCAAGTCCTGAGCGACCCGATTATTGGGTCTTGATCTCGATGGTCGACATGTAGGAAGCGACCTTGCCCGAGAGGGCCGAGGTTTGCGTCTTGATCGCGGTCAGAGCGATCGCACCCATGCCCACAACGGCGGCGGTCAGCACGACCCAGTCAACGGTCACAGCGCCGTCTTCTTCGTTGTGGAACTTGCGGGTGATTTTGAAGAATTTCATGGTGTCTCTCCTTGGGTTGGGTTTCTCCGCGCTACCCTGAACCACCTCTGAACTTGGTCCGTTGTCTCGCGGTATGGGTATATATGGCCCCCGGATCGTGGCGGGATTGGGGCGAGGGTTTGGTGTTTTTGGGAAGTGTTAATCTTCTTCGGAAATTTAACCTAACCATTTGAAGTAAAAGATAATTAATTTTAACGATCCGTGCAGACTCTTCGCTTTCCGGGCCTCCACGCTGGCCCGCCGAGGGCGAATCGTTCCCCGATTCCCGGCTTTTGCTGGATTTTTCCCGCTGATTCCGGGATACTGCGCCAAAAGGGGAAAACCCCGGGCAGAGCAGGAAGCGCAGATGCGCAAGATACGGGCAGCGACATTGGCGATCTGCGCAGCCGTTTTGGCTGCGCCCTCGACGGCGGAGACCACCTCTCCGACGGTCCATCATTATCAAGCCAAGCGCGTCTTGCCGCCGAAAGCGGGCACGACGCGATTCATCAATATCCAGATCGACCCCGAAGAGCAGCGCCGCGCGCTCGAGGTGGCCGCCGCGCGCCCCTTTGCGCCGCTGACCCCCGAGACCGTCGGCCCCGGCGCCGCGACGATCGGCGCCGCGACCGGCGGCGGGCGCACCGCCAACCCCGCGGCCGCCTCCTATGCCTGGTATTGGGATCAGGTCTCGCCCGCGCTCGGCGACCGCTCGGGGCGGTTCTCGAAGGCGATCGAGGCGCTCAGCACCGGCCCCGCGGGGCAAAGCGTGCGCGCGCCGCGCCTTGCGCATCTGCAACAGATCGCCGAGGCCCATGGTCGCGCGATCCTCTCCGCCACGATCGGCACGCAGGTCTCGCCCGCGCTCGTGCTCGCGGTGATCTCGACCGAATCGGGCGGGCGCCATGATGCGGTCTCGCGCTCGGGGGCGGTCGGGCTGATGCAGCTGATCCCCGCCACGGCCGATCGCTTCCGCGTCGGCGACAGCCTCGACCCGGCCCAGAACATCAAGGGCGGCGTGGCCTATCTCAACTGGCTGATGAAAGAATTTGACAACGATCCGCTGATGGTGATCGCCGCCTATAACGCGGGCGAGAATGCGGTGAAGAACAACGGCGGCGTGCCGCCCTATGCCGAGACGCGCGATTATGTGCCCAAGGTGCTGGCCGCCTGGCAGGTGGCGCGCGGGCTCTGCCTGTCGCCGCCCGAATTGGTGAGTGACGGCTGCGTTTTCGCCGTGAAAGGGTAAGCATGTCCGATCCGAAGCCGCTGGTGCTGGACGTCGACGGGACGTTCCTGAAGACGGATCTTCTCTTCGAGGCGTTCTGGGCGGGGCTCGGGCGCGATCCGCTGGGCACGCTGCGGGCGCTGCGGTTTGTGCGCGATCCGGCGCGGCTCAAGGCCGAGCTCGCGGGGCTGGTCGCGATGCGGCTCGATCTGATGCCGGTCAACCCGGCGGTGGTCGAGCTTGCGCTCGCCTCGGCGGGGGAGGGGCGCGAGGTGATCCTCGCCTCGGCCTCCGATCGCCGTCAGGTGCAGGCGCTCGCCGAGACCTACGGCCTCTCGGCGCGGGTCTTCGCCTCGGATGGGGTGACGAACCTCAAGGGCGCGCGCAAGGCCGAGGCGCTTTGCGAGGCCTTCGGCGTCGAGGGGTTCGATTACGCGGGCAACGAGGCCACCGACATGCCGGTCTGGGAGGTTGCGCAAAACGTCCTCGTGGTCGGCGAGGTGCCGGCGGCGCGCGCGCTGCCCGCGCGCGGGCGCTCGGTGCAACAGCTCCCCGGCGGCTGGCGCCCGGCGGCGCTGCTCAAGGCGATGCGGCCGCACCAATGGGTCAAGAACGTGCTGCTGCTCTTGCCGTTGATCGCGGCGCATCGCTTCGACATGGCGACGCTGGTGCCGATCTTGCTCGGCATCGTGGCCTTCTCGGCCGCGGCCTCCGCGATCTATATCGTCAACGATCTGCTCGACCTCGAGGCCGACCGGCTCCACCCGACGAAAAACCGCCGCCCCTTCGCCTCGGGCGCGGTGCCGATCAAGGTGGGGATGATCGCCTGCGCGGGGCTGATGGCGCTTGCGCTCGGGCTCGCGGGGGCGCTCAACGGCGGCTTCCTCGCGATCGTGGCGCTCTATATGGGGCTCTCGCTCGCCTATTCGCTCAAACTCAAGCGGATGCGCTGGGTCGATATCGCGATGCTGGCCACGCTCTATACGATCCGCGTGGTGGCGGGCGCGGCGGCGGGGCAGGTCGATGTCTCGATCTACATGCTGATCTTCATCTTCCCGGTGTTCATCGCGCTGGGCTGCGTCAAACGCCTGACCGAGCTCACGCTGGCCACCGATGACGCGCCCCTGCCCGGGCGCGGCTACGGGCGCACCGATCGCGGCGATCTGCTGAACGTCGCCGGGATCGGCGTCACCGGCGCGCTGGTGATCTTCTTTCTCTACTCGGTCTCGCCGCAGGCCCGCGCGCTCTACCCCGATACCTGGCTGCTTTGGGTGGCGATGGTGCCGATGGGCTGGTGGCTGGCGCGGATGGTCGCGCTCGGCTGGTTCGGCAAACAGGATTACGACCCGATCGTCTTCGCCCTGCGCGACAAATTCGGCCTCGGCATCGCGATGCTGACGCTGAGCCTGATGTTCTGGGCGGCGGGGCTCTGGGCGCAGTGGTTCGGGGGCTGAGGCGCTTGGTTTCTTCTTGGCCCAAATACGCAAAATTCCGCCCTTGGCCGGCGGCGCAAGGGCGTATTTGAGCCAAGAAGAAGTCAGAAGGACATCTTCTTGAACACCGCCTCGGGGATATGGGCGATCACCGTCATGATCACCCGCCAGATCGGCGCGACATAGATCACGTTGCGCCGCCGCGCGATGCCGGTCTCGATCGCCTGCGCCACCGCCTCGGGCGAGGTCATGAACGGCAGCTTCATCCCATAGGTCATCGGCGTGTCGACCGGGCCGGGCTTCACTGTCATCACATGCACGCCCTTGCGCGCCGCGCGGTTGCGCAGCCCCGAGGCCCAGGTCGAGAACGCGGATTTGGCGGCGCCGTAGACATAATTTCCGAGCCGCCCGCGATCGCCCGCGACCGAGGAGATTGCCACCACCGTGCCGCGCCCGCGCGCCTCGAGCACCGGCACGAGGCGTTGCAGGAAGATCGCCGGGCCGGTGAAATTGTCGGCGATCACCCCGGCGATGAGATCGGGGTCGGCGTCGATTGCGGCCTGTTCGGGCATCGAGCCGGTGAAGGAGATCGCGTTGAGCTCGCCCTCCTCGGCTGCGAGCCGCTCGACAAGCGCCGCATAGGGCGCCGTCTCGCGCGCATCGAAGGCAAGGCAGGTGACCGCGCGCGCCCCGCGCAGCCGGCAATCCTCGGCAATGTCTTCCAGCGCCTCGGGCCGGCGGCCAAGCAGGTAGAGCTGCGCGCCTTGCGCGGCGAAGCGGCGCAGAAGCGGGCGCGCCATGCCGGAGCCGGCGCCCAGAACGATCCAGGTAGGGGTCATCATGCGGTCCTCAGATGAAGTCGACGGACGAGATCGGTGGTGAGGCGGCCCTCGGGGTCGGCACGCGCCACCTCCGCCTGCCAATCGGCGAGTTCGGGATACATGGCGCGGATCTGCGCGCCCTCGGCGAGGCTGTCCTTGGCGAAATAAAGCCGCCCGCCGGCCTCGGCGGTGCGTGCCTCGAGCCGCTTGATCAGCGCGCGCGCGGCATCGCGGTTGGGGAAATCGATGGCCAGCGTATAGCCCTCCATCGGGAAGCTCAGATAGCCCGCGCGCCCCGGCCCCATGCGTTTGAGCACCGCCAGCGGCGAGGCGAGCCCCGCGCCCGCGATCTCCTCGAGCATGCCCTTGAGCGCGCCCGCGGCGCCCAGGGGCACGACGCATTGGAACTGATGAAAGCCGCGCCGGCCGTAGAGGCGGTTCCAGTCGAGGATCTTGTCGAGCGGGAAGAAGAACACCTCCATCGGCCGCACCACCGTGCGCCCGCGCGCCGGCACGCGCCGGAAATAGGCCTCGTTGAAGGCGCGCACGACGGGTTTGGCGAGCGCAAACTGCGGCGCCTCGAGCGGCACGGTCAGCCGCCCGGTGCCGCCGCGCGCCAGCCCCCGGCCGTTCTCGCCCTCCTCGACGATCCCGCGCCCGAGCGCCGCGCCCGTCGCGGTCGCGTCGATCCAGCCCACCGTGTAGCTCGCCTGCGAGGCGTCGAGCATCGCGAGATGGCTCGCCCAATCGGGCGCGCGCCGCTCGGTCACGATCATCACATCGCCCGCGCAGGGCTTCAGCCGCAGCCGGGCCGAGAGGATCGTGCCGGTCTGGCCGAGCCCGCCGGCGGTGGCGCGGAAGAGCGCCGTGCCCGGGGTCGCGGTGACGACCCCGCCCGCCTGCAGGAGCGTGATTTCCGTCAGATGGGCGCAGAACGTGCCCGCGTGATGGTGGTTCTTGCCGTGGATATCCTGGCCGATACAGCCGCCCACCGTGGCAAAGCCCGTGCCCGGCATCACGGCGGGCATCCAGCCGCGGGGCGCGAAGGCGGCGGCGATCTCGCCGATCCGGGCGCCGGCCTCGACATGGAGCACGCCGGTCTCCGCGTCAAACTCGAGGAAAGCGTCGAGGCGGCTCATGTCGAGCGCGCGCCCGCCGGAATTGAGCGCCGCATCGCCATAAGACCGGCGCATCCCGAAAGCGGGGGCGGGGCCCTCGGCCAGGATCTCGGCGCGGGTCTCGGGGCGGGCGACCTCGCCGCGCGCGCGCAAGGCGCGGCCCCAACCGGCATAATCTCGTGCAACCCATTTCATCGGCTCACCTGTGCTTTCCCGGCCGCGCGCTCGGCCAGCGGAAAGGCCACGAGCCCGATCGCGATCGCGAACCAGAGCGTCGTGAGCCGGATCACCGCCGTCGCCGGCACCGAAATCTCCAAGCCCACCCCCTCGAGCGAGAGGAGCGCCACCATCGCCGCCTCGGCCCCGCCAAGGCCGCCCGGCGCGCCGGTCAGCCCGCCCGCGAGCGTCGCGAAGAGAAAGATCGCGACCGCCCGCCACAGCGGGATCTCGGCGCCCATCCAGCCGAGGAGAAGATGAAAGGCCACGCCCTCGGCGAACCAGCCCGCGAGCCCGAGCAAAAGCGCAACCGTGAGCGTCGGACCATGCGAGAACCGCGTGAGCAAACGCGCCGCCCCCCGCGCGCGCGCAAAGAGCCGCGGCGCCCGCCCCAAAGCCCGATGCGCAAGCGTGATCGCCCCCGCCAGAAGCCGCGGCCGCGTCGCCATCACCGCAAGCGCAAAGCCAAGGGCCGCCACCGGCACCGCCCCGCGCACCCCCCCGGCGGCCAGCGCCACCGAAAGCCCCATCAGCCCCGCCATCGCCGCGAGATCGCCGGCCCGGTCCATCAGCGCGAGCGGCGCCGCGCGCTCGGCCGCCCAGCCCGTCTCCCGCGCGATCCAGCGCATCCGCACGAATTCGCCCACCCGCCCCGGCGTCACCGACATCGCAAACCCTCCGAGATAATGGCGCAGGCTCTGCCCCGGCCCGACCGGAACCCCGAGCCGGCGCGCCAGAAGATGCCACCGCCCCGCGCGCAGCAGATAATTGAGCGCCGAGAGGCCCAAAAGCCCCGCCACCTGCGCATTCGAGAGCCCGCGTATCTGCGCCCAGCTCTCCGCCCAGCCGGTCGCGCCCGCCAGCCCCGCGAGCCCCGCCCCCACCAGCACGAGCAGCGCCGCCAGAAGCAGACGATCCCGCCAGCGGCGGGACGCGGCGCGCCGGGGCGCCGGTTTATCGGAGGTCAGGCTCATCATTGGCCCTCTCATAGCGACAGAATCGGGCAGGAATATGGAGCTGTTGAAAATTCGTGAACAATTCTCGCGCGCGGGCCCCGCCCGGCGCCAGCTTGCCGTTTCTTCTTGGCAAAAATACGCAAGCAACAGCCAAAAAAGAGGCCCCGCCGCGCCGGCAGGGCCCCCCATCAATCCGCGTCACTCCGCTCAGTCGACGATCGTCGCCTCGGTCGCCGCGCGCAGCTGCGCCTCGGTGACGCCCTCGGCCAGCTCGACGATATGCAGCCCCTTGTGGGTCACATCGAGCACGCCGAGATTGGTGATGATCCGGTCGACGACGCCCTTGCCGGTCAGCGGCAGCGTGCAGTCCTTGAGCACCTTCGACTCGCCATGCTTGTTGGTGTGATCCATCACCACCACCACGCGCTTGACGCCCGCGACGAGATCCATCGCGCCGCCCATGCCCTTGACGAGCTTGCCCGGGATCATCCAGTTCGCCAGATCCCCCTTCTCGGAGACCTCCATTGCGCCGAGGATCGCCATCGCGATCTTGCCGCCGCGGATCATGCCAAACGAGGTCGCGCTGTCGAAATAGGCGGTCTGCGGCAGCTCGGTGATCGTCTGCTTGCCGGCATTGATCAGATCGGGGTCTTCCTCGCCCTCAAAGGGGAAGGGGCCCATGCCGAGCATGCCGTTTTCCGATTGCAGCGTGACGTTCACACCCTCGGGGATGAAATTCGGCACCAGAGTCGGGATCCCGATCCCGAGGTTCACATAGGTGCCGTCGCGCAGCTCTTGCGCGGCGCGCGCGGCCATCTGGTTGCGGTCCCAGCCCTTGATGAATTCGGCCATCACACTGCCTCCCGCTTGCGCACGGTGCGCTGTTCGATGCGTTTTTCGTGGGTGCCCTGAATCAGGCGATGCACATAGATCCCCGGCAGGTGGATCAGATCGGGGTCGAGCGAGCCGGTGGGCACGATCTCCTCGACCTCCATCACGCAGACCTTGCCGCACATCGCGGCCGGCGGGTTGAAGTTGCGCGCGGTCTTGCGGAAGATCGCATTGCCGCTTTCATCGGCCTTCCAGGCCTTCACGATCGAGACATCGGCGACGATGCCGCGCTCGAGCACATAGGTCTCGCCGTCGAACTCCTTGAGCTCCTTGCCCTCGGCGACAACGGTGCCGACGCCGGTCTTGGTGTAGAAACCCGGGATCCCGGCGCCGCCGGCGCGCATCCGCTCGGCCAAGGTGCCTTGCGGGTTGAACTCGAGCTCGAGCTCGCCCGAGAGATACTGGCGCATGAATTCCGCGTTCTCGCCGACATAGGACGAGATCATCTTCTTGATCTGGCGCGTGTCGAGCAGCTTGCCGAGGCCGAACCCGTCGACGCCGCAGTTGTTCGAGGCGATGGTGAGATCCTTCACCCCGTTTTCAACGAGCGCGTCGATCAGCAGCTCGGGGATGCCGCACAGCCCAAAGCCCCCCGCGGCGATGAACATGCCGTCGAACAAGAGCCCGTCGAGGGCCTCCTTCGCCGAACCGTAAACCTTCTTCATAGAGTCCTCCCGTTTCCGTCGGGGAATTTGTGACGAAGGGGGGGCGGGCTGTCAATCGCGCCCGCGCGGCAGCGCAGCGCAAAGCCCCCGCGGGCGGCGCGCCGGGAGAGGGCGGACGCTCCGCGGGGGATATTTGCGCATCGTTGAAGGGCTCAGCCCTCGGCGTCGGGGGCGGCCTTCTTGGCGGGGGCTTTCTTCGCGGCCGGCTTCTTGGCCGGTGCCTTTTTCGCCGCCGGTTTCTTCGCGGCCGTCTTCTCGGCAGCGGGCTTGGCGGCGGCCTTCTTCGGCGCGGCTTTCTTCTTGCCGCCCTTGGTGGCCTTGGCCTCGAGAAGCGGCAGCGCGGCTTCGAGCGTCACCTCCTCGGGGGCGAGGTCCTTCGGCAGCGTCGCATTCACCTTGCCCCATTTGACATAGGGCCCGTAGCGGCCGGGCATCACCTGCACCGCGCCGCCCTCGGGGTGCTCGCCGAGCTCCTTGAGCGGTTGCGTGGCCGCCCCGCGCCCGGGCCCGCGGGCGAGTTTGAGCGCCAGAAGCTCCACTGCGCGGTTCATGCCGATGGTGAAGACCTCCTCGGCATCGGGGAGGTTGGCATAGGTCTTGCCCCATTTCACATAGGGGCCGAAGCGGCCGAGGTTGGTCTCGACGGGTTCGCCATCCTCGGGGTGGGGGCCGATCTGGCGCGGCAGGCTCAGGAGTTGCAGCGCGCGCTCAAGGTCGATCGACTCCGGCGCCCAGCCCTTCGGCAGGCTCGAGCGCGGCGGTTTCGGCACCGCCTCGGTGGGCTCGCCCTTTTGCACATAGGGGCCGAAGCGGCCGATGCGCAGCGTGATCGCCTGGCCCTCGTCATGGCCGAGCACCTTGCCGTCGAGCGCGGCGGTCTCGTCATCGCCGGGCGCCGAGAGCGGGCGGGTGTAGCGGCATTCGGGGTAGTTGCCGCAGCCGATGAAGGCCCCGCCCGAGCGCGCGGTCTTCAGATGCAGCCGGCCGGCGTGGCAGACCGGGCATTCGCGCGGGTCCGCGCCATCGGGGCGCGCGGGGTAGAGATGGGGCGAGAGAACTTCATCAATCTTGTCAAGGACTTCGCCGATGCGCAGATCGGCGGTCTCGCCGAGCGCTGCGGAGAAATCGCGCCAGAACCGGGCGAGAACTTCCTTGTAATCGCGGTCGCCCGCCGAGATGTCATCGAGCTGATCCTCGAGATCGGCGGTGAAATCATATTCCACATAGCGGCGGAAATAATTGCTCAGGAAGGCGGTGACGAGCCGCCCGGTATCCTCGGGGATCAGCCGGTTCTTGTCCTTGCGGACATAGCCGCGGTCCTGGATCGTGGTGACGATCGAGGCATAGGTCGAGGGGCGCCCGATGCCGAGCTCTTCCATGCGCTTGACGAGCGTCGCCTCGGTGTAGCGCGGCGGCGGCTGGGTGAAATGCTGCTCGGGGGTGATGGCGCGTTTGTCGGCCGCCTCGCCCTGCATGATCTGCGGCAGGCGCGCGCCGTCCTCGCCCTCGTCGTCGTCGCGGCCCTGATCATAGACCTTGAGGAAGCCGTCGAAAGTGACCACCTGGCCGGTCGCGCGCAGCTCGACCTCCCCATCGGCGGAGCCCACATCGACCGTCGTGCGCTCCATCACCGCCGCCGCCATCTGGCTCGCGATCGTGCGCTTCCAGATCAGATCATAGAGCTTCCATTGATCATCGGCGAGCTTGAGCTTCTCCGGCCCGAGATTCATGTCGGTCGGGCGGATACATTCGTGCGCTTCCTGCGCGTTCTTGGCCTTGTTCTTGTACATCCGCGGCGAGGCGGGGACGTAATTCGCGCCGAACCGCGCCTTGATCGCGTCGCGCGCGGCCATCACCGCCTCGGGCGCCATGTCGATGCCGTCGGTCCGCATATAGGTGATGTAGCCCGCCTCGTAGAGCCGTTGCGCGGCCGACATGCAGGCCTTGGCGCCCATGCCGAACTTGCGGCTCGCCTCCTGTTGCAGGGTCGAGGTCATGAACGGCGGGTAGGGGTTGCGGGTGGCGGGTTTCGCCTCGACCGATTTCACGGTGAGCGCGCGCGAGGAGACCGCCTGCACCGCGAGCTCGGCGTCGGTCGCGGTCGCGAGGTCGAACTTGTCGAGCTTCTTGCCGCCCAGAACCGTCAGCCGCGCGGTGAAGACCTGGCCGCGGGGCGTGGTGAGCTCGGCCGTCACCGTCCAGTATTCGCGCGCCCTGAAGGCCTCGATCTCCATCTCGCGCTCGACGATCAGCCGCAGGCAGACCGATTGCACCCGCCCCGCCGATTTCGCCCCCGGCAGCTTGCGCCAGAGCACCGGCGAGAGGTTGAACCCCACCAGATAATCGAGCGCGCGGCGCGCGAGATAAGCCTCGACGAGCGGGCCGTCGACCTTGCGCGGGTGTTTCATCGCCTCGGTGATCGCCGATTTGGTGATCGCGTTGAAGGTCACGCGGCTGACCTTCTTGCCCTTCAATTTCTTCTCGAGCGCCTGCTCGAGGTGCCACGAAATCGCCTCCCCCTCGCGATCAGGGTCGGTGGCGAGGATCAACTCATCGTCATCGGCCAGCGCATCGGTAATCGCCTTGATGTGTTTCTTCGAATCGCTCGCGATCTCCCATTTCATCGCGAAATCCTGCTCGGGGTCGACCGAACCATCCTTGGGCGGCAGGTCGCGCACATGCCCGAACGAGGCCAGAACCGTGTAATCGGAACCAAGATATTTGTTGATTGTCTTGGCCTTAGCCGGAGATTCAACGACAACGACGGCCATCATGCCCTCTTCAATACACGGGTGCTCTGTTTGGGGGCGGAAGATGTGGGCCTTGCGGGGGGAATGTCAATGACGCTCTCGCGGGCTCAGAAAACGCGGCTGAGCTGGCCGCCGGGGTGGCGCTGGACCTGGCCCTCGAGTTCGAGCGCGGTGATTTCGGCGAGAAAGCGGTCGGTGGGCGCGGCCAGCGCGCGGATCAGCGCGTCCTCGGGGGTGGGGCTCGGGCCGAGGGCGGCGAGGATCAGGGTGCGCAGGCTCGTGCCCGGCGGCGGCGCGGCGGGGGCGGGGCGCTCGGCAGGGGGGGCGGGCGCGGCCGCAGGCGCCGGGGCCCAGTCGATCCCCAGCGCCTCGCAGACATCTTCCGCGCCGCGCACGAGCGTCGCACCGTCGCGCAGGAGCATGTTGCAGCCGCTCGCGCGCGGGTCGAGCGGGTGACCCGGCACCGCCATCACCTCGCGCCCCTGTTCGGCGGCGAGCCGCGCGGTCTGCAAGCTGCCCGAGCGCGGCGCGGCCTCGATCACGATCGTGGCGCGCGAGAGGCCCGCGATGATCCGATTGCGCTGCGGGAAATGCGGCGCGCGCGGCTCGAAGCCGGGGGGGAGTTCGGAGAGCCGCAGCCCGCGCTCGGCCATCGCGGCGTGCAGATCGGCGTTTTCGGCCGGGTAAACGACATCGATCCCGCCCGCCTGCACGCCGATCGTGCCGGTGGCGAGGGCCGCGCGATGGGCCTCGGCGTCGATGCCGCGGGCGAGGCCCGAGACGATGACAAAGCCGAGCGCGCCGAGCTCGGCGGCGAGGCTGCGGGTCATGCGCAGCCCGAGCGAGGAGGCGTTGCGGGTGCCGACGATGGCGAGGCGGGGGCGGGCGAGCAGCGCGCGCTGGCCGAGCGCCCAGAGCACCGGCGGCGCATCGGCCAGATCGGCGAGCTCGGCGGGGTAATCGGGGTCGAGGCAGGTGATCAGCCGCGCCCCGGCGCGGCGGCCTGCGGCGAGCTCGGCCCGCGCGACGCCCTCGGGGCAGGGCGCGTAATCGCGCGCGCCTGACGCCGCGGCGAGCGCGGGCAGCGCGGCGAGCGCCGCCTCGGGCGTGCCATGGTCCGCGATCAATTTGTGGAAGGTGGTGGGCCCGACGCGTCGGGAGCGAAAGAGGCGGAGGACGGAGAGTTCATCTTCTTCCGTGGTGGGTGGGGTGAAGGGGGTGGGGTAAGAAAACAAACGCGTTTTCATCCAGTCCTCCGCCTCAATCGCCCCTTTGTTTTGCACCCTTAACGTTAATAAGTGGTTACCGAATCCGAGATTCGTGGGCTATTTCCAAAAATTTTCGAGAAATTCGATGAAAAAGCGCAGGTCTTTCCGCGGGCGCGGGGGCTCCGCCCCGGCCGAGGCTGTGCCTCGGCCTCCCCGGGATATTTTGACATCGTTGAAACGGGCTCAGGCGGCGGCGCCGCCGACCGTCAGCCCGCCGATCAGAAGCGTCGGCTGGCCGACCCCCACCGGCACCCATTGCCCCGCCTTGCCGCAATTGCCCACGCCCGGGTCGAGCGCCATGTCATTGCCGATCGCGCGGATCTGGCGCATCGCGGTCGGCCCGTCGCCGATCAGCGTGGCGCCCTTCACCGGCGCGCCGACGAGGCCGTTCTTCACCCGATAGGCCTCGGTGCAGTTGAAGACGAACTTGCCGTTGGTGATATCGACCTGGCCGCCGCCAAAGCCCACCGCATAGATCCCGTCGGCGAGATCGGCGAGGATCGCCTTCGGGTCGGTCTCGCCGCCCAGCATGTAGGTGTTGGTCATCCGCGGCATCGGCGCATGGGCGTAGCTCTCGCGCCGACCGTTGCCGGTGGGCGCCACGCCCATCAGCCGGGCGTTCTGGCGGTCTTGCATGTAGCCCACCAGCACCCCGTCCTCGATCAGCACATTGCGCCCCGAGGGTGTGCCCTCGTCGTCGATGGTGATCGAGCCGCGCCGGTCGGGGATCGTGCCGTCATCGAGCACGGTGACGCCCTTCGCGGCGACCTGTTGCCCCATCAGCCCGGCGAAGGCGGAGGTTTTCTTGCGGTTGAAATCGCCCTCGAGCCCGTGGCCCACCGCCTCATGGAGGAGCACGCCCGGCCAGCCCGGCCCGAGCACCACATCGAACTGCCCCGCGGGGCAGGGCTCGGCCACGAGATTGACGAGCGCGATGCGCAGCGCCTCGCGCGCGACGGGCTGCCAATGGGCGGGCTCGATCAGCCCCGCGAGCCCGAACCGCCCGCCGCCGCCATGGCTGCCGCTTTCGCGCCGGCCGTTTTCCTCGACGATGACCGAGATGTTGAGCCGCGCCATCGGGCGGATATCGCTGACAAGCCCGCCCTCGGGGCGCAGGATGAACACCTCCTGCAGGCTCGCCGCCATCGAGGCCGCGACCTGCACCACGCGCTTGTCGAGGCCGCGCGCGAAGGCGTCGATCTCGCGCAGGATGTCGATCTTGGCCGCGAAGGGCGCGTCGGTCATCGGATCGGCGTCGGTATAGAGATGGCGGTTGGTGCCGGGCGGGGGCGGCGCCATCACCCCGCCGCCATCGCCCACCGCAAGCCGCGCGGTCTCCGCCGCGCGTTTGAGCGCGCTTTCCGAGATCTCGGTCGAATGGGCATAGCCCGCGACCTCGCCCTTCACCGCGCGCAGGCCAAAGCCCTCCGCCGCGTCGTAAGACGCCGTCTTCACCCGCCCGTCATCGAAGACCAGCGCCTCCGAGCGGCGCCGCTCGAGGAAGAGCTCGCCATCCTCCGCCCCCGCCGTCGCCGCGCGCAACGTGGCGAGCGCGGCTTGCTCGTCGATCTGGGTCTCGAAGGGGGCGAAACGGTCTTCGGACATGGCGGTTCCTTTCCTGTGGCTTGGCGCAGAACATAACGCGCCCGGTGGCGAAGGAAAGCACGGCTTTTCGCGCGCGCGGCCCCCCGCGGTGGGGTGACAGCGCCCGGGCGATGGCGTAGAGGGGGGCAAAAGTTCCGAGGATGACCGATGCGCTATATCTCGACCCGGGGCCAGGCCCCCGAGCTGACCTTCGCCGAGGCGATGCTGACGGGCCTCGCCCGTGATGGCGGGCTCTATGTGCCCCAGACCGTGCCGACCCTCACCGTGGACGAGATCGCGGGCCTCGCGGGGCTGAGCTATGAAGAGGTCGCCTATCGGGTGATGGCGCCTTTTGTGGCGGAAAGCTTCACCGAGACCGAGCTGCGCGGCGCCATCGCGCGCGCCTATGAGGGCTTTGGCCATATCGCCCGCGCCCCCCTCGTCGAGCTCGACGCGGGGCACTTCCTCCTCGAGCTCTTCCACGGCCCGACGCTCGCGTTCAAGGATTTCGCGATGCAGATCATCGGCCAGCTCTTCCAGATCGCGCTGGCGCGCGAGGGGCGGCGGATCACCATCGTCGGCGCGACCTCGGGCGATACCGGCTCGGCCGCGATCGAGGCCTTCCGCGGGCTCGAGAACGTCGATGTCTTCATCCTGTTCCCGCATGGCCGCGTGAGCGAGGTGCAGCGCCGCCAGATGACCACGCCCGCCGAGGCGAACGTCCATGCGCTCGCCCTCGACGGCACCTTCGACGATTGCCAGAACCGCCTGAAGGACATGTTCAACCACTTCGAGTTCCGCGATGACGTGGGCCTCGCCGGGGTCAATTCGATCAACTGGGCGCGGGTGCTGGCGCAGGTGGTCTATTATTTCACCGCCGCGGTGGCGCTCGGCGCGCCCCATCGCAAGGTCAGCTTCACCGTGCCCACCGGCAATTTCGGCGATATCTTCGCGGGCTTCATCGCGCGCGAAATGGGCCTGCCGATCGAGCGGCTGGTGATCGCGACCAACCAGAACGACATCTTGCACCGCTGCCTGACCACGGGGCGCTATGAGATGGACGGGGTGAAACCCTCGATCTCGCCCTCGATGGATATCCAGATCTCCTCGAATTTCGAGCGCGCGCTGTTTTGGGCCTATGGCCGCGACGGGGCGGCGGTCGCGCAGCTCATGGACGAGCTCAAGACCAAGGGCGGCTTCGCGGTCAGCCAGGGCGCGCTGGAGGCCCTGCGCGAGACCTATGCCTCGGGCCGCGTTTCGGAGGAGGAGACCTCGGCCACCATCACGGATGAGCTTGCCCGCTCGGGCGAGCTTTTGTGCCCCCATTCGGCGGTGGGCGTGCGGGTGGGCGCGGCCCATGCGGCGCCGCCGGTGCCGATGATCACGCTCGCCACCGCGCATCCGGCGAAATTCCCCGATGCGGTCGAGGCCGCGACCGGGCTGCGCCCCGGCCTGCCGCCGCGGATGGCCGACCTTTTCGAGCGCCCCGAACGCGTGACGCGGGTGCCCAACGACCTTGCCGCTCTCGAAGCGCTGATTCAGGAAAGGCGCCGCAAGTGATTGAAATCACGACGCTCTCGAACGGGCTGCGGATCATTACCGAAAACATGCCGGGGCTTGCCTCGGCCACCATCGGGGTCTGGGTGATGGCCGGCGGGCGCAATGAGCGCCCCGAGCAAAACGGCATCGCGCATTTCCTCGAACATATGGCCTTCAAGGGCACCAAGACCCGCAGCGCGCTGCAGATCGCCGAGGCGATCGAGGATGTCGGCGGCTATATCAACGCCTATACCTCGCGCGAGATGACCGCCTATTACGCGCGGGTTCTGGGCGCCGATGTGCCGCTCGCGCTCGATGTGATCTCCGATATCGTGCTCAACCCGGTCTTCGATCAGCGCGAGATCGAGGTCGAACGCGGCGTGATCTTGCAAGAGATCGGCCAGGCGCTCGACACGCCCGACGACATCATCTTCGACTGGCTGCAAGAGGCCGCCTATCCCGATCAGCCGATGGGGCGGACGATCCTCGGCCCCTCGGAAAAGGTCGCGAGGTTCGGGCGCGAGGATCTGTCGCGCTTCGTGGGCGAGCATTACGGGCCGGGCCAGATGATCCTCGCCGCGGCCGGCGCGGTCGATCACGACACGATCGTGCGCCAGGCCGAGGCGATCTTCGGCGGGCTCTCGGCGGTGATCCAGCCGGGGCAGGAGGGCGCGCTCTGGTCGGGCTCGGAGCGGCGCGAGATCAAGGATCTCGAACAGGCGCATTTTGCGCTCGCGCTCGAAGGGCCGGCCTATGGCGACGCCGATCTCTATACCGCGCAGGTCTATGCGACCGCGATGGGCGGCGGCATGTCCTCGCGGCTGTTCCAGAAGATCCGCGAGGAGCGGGGGCTGTGCTACACGATCTTCGCGCAGGCCGGCGCCTATGAGGATACCGGCATGGTCACGGTCTATGCCGGCACCTCCGAGGATGAGATCGCCGCGCTCGCGGGGCTGACCATCGACGAGCTCAAACGCGCCGCCGATGACATGAGCGAGGCCGAGGTCGCGCGGGCGCGCGCGCAGATGAAGGCGGGGATGCTGATGGGGCTCGAGGGCGCCTCGAGCCGCGCCGAGCGGATGGCGCGCAACCTTGCGATCTATGGCCGGGTGCCGGGGCTCGAGGAAGTGTCGGCGCGCATCGATGCGGTGACCCGCGAGGCGGTGCGCGATTATGCCGGGCGGCTGGCGGGGGGCGCGAAGACGGCGCTCGCGCTTTACGGGCCGGTCGGGGCCGCGCCCGAGCTCGAGGCGTTGCGCGCGAGGCTCGCGGCCTGATGCTCGGGCGGCGCCGCAAGCCGCAGCTCGAGACCGCGCGGATGGTGCTGCGGCTGCCGCAGCACGCCGATTACCGCGATTGGGCGGTGCTGCGCGACGAAAGCCGCGCCTTTCTGGTGCCCTGGGAGCCCGCCTGGTCGGCGGATCATCTCAGCCGCAAGGCCTTCACCAACCGCGTCTATTGGGCCGCGCGCGCCGAGGCCGCGGGCACGGCGCTGCCGCTGTTTCTGATCTCGAAGGCCGAGGGGCGGGTGATCGGCGCGATCACGCTCGATTCGATCCGCCGCGGCCCGGCGCAGGCCGGCACGCTGGGCTATTGGATCGGCGCGCGTTACGCCCGCCAGGGGTTCATGCGCGAGGCGATCGGCGCGGTGGTGACCCATGCGTTCGGCGCGCTCGATCTGAGCCGGCTGGAGGCCGCCTGCCTGCCCGAAAACGCCGCCTCGCGTGGGGTTTTGGAGAAATCCGGCTTCAAATACGAGGGCGTGGCGCAGGCCTATTTGCAGATCAACGGGCGGTGGCGCAATCATGTGCTCTATTCCAATCTGCGGGCCGACCGGCGCGGCCGGACCGATGCGGGTTAGGGGCTCCGCCCCCGGCTGCGCCTCCCCCGGGATATTTGGACATCGTTGAAGGAGAGCGGGATGCTGAGAGCGGCGGATGCGGAGTTTGGGGCGGAGCTCGCGGCGGCGGTGCCGGGGCTCTGGCTCGGGCCGGTCGAGGCGCGCTATCTCGAGGAGCCGCGGGGGCGGTTTTTCGGCCAGGGCGGGGTCTTGGCGAAGCCCTCCGAGACGGCGCAGGTGGCGGGGCTGTTGCGCGCCTGTCACGGGGCGGGGGTGGGGGTGGTGCCCTATGGCGGCGGCACCGGGCTCGTCAGCGGGCAGATCGCGCCCGAGGGGCCGGCGCCGGTGATCCTGAGCCTCGAGCGGATGGCGGGGCTGCGCGCGATTGATGCGCAGAGCCTGGTGATCGGGGCGGGGGCGAGCTTGCAGGCGGTGCAGGACCATGCGGCCGCGGTCGGGCGGCGGTTTCCGCTGACGCTCGCGAGCCAGGGCACGGCGCAGATCGGCGGCTGTCTGGCGACGAATGCGGGGGGCGTGCATGTGCTGCGCTATGGCAATGCGCGCGCGCTGTGTCTGGGGGTGGAGGCGGTGCTGGCCGATGGCACGGTCTGGAACGGGCTGACGCGGCTCAGGAAGGACAACACCGGCTATGATCTGCGCGACCTTTTGATCGGGGCGGAGGGGACGCTGGGCGTGATCACCGCGGCCGCGTTGCGGCTTTTCGAGCCGCCCGCGGTCGAGGGGGTGGCGGTTTTTGCGGTGCCGAGCCCGGCGGCGGCGGTGGCGCTCCTTGGCCTCGCGCAGGAGCGGTTCGCGGGCTGCGTCTCGGCCTTCGAGTTGATCGCGCGGCAGGGGCTCGGGTTCTTGCGCGAGGTTGGGCCGGAGGTGCATTTCCCCTTCGCCGTGGACCCCGACTGGATGGTGCTGATCGAGCTCGGCCTGCCTGCGGGGATGGCGGTCGAGGCCGCTTTTGCCGATCTGTTCGCGGCGGCGGGGGAGCTTGTGAGCGACGCGGTGGTCGCGCAATCGGGGGCGCAGGCGGCGCAGATCTGGGCGCTGCGCGAGAGCCTGCCGGTCGCCAACCGGCGGATCGGCGCGATCTCGAGCCACGATATCTCGGTGCCGGTCGCCGATATCCCGCAATTTGTAGCCGAGGCGACCGAGATGCTGCGCGAGATGGGGGATTTTCGGATCAACTGTTTCGGCCATGTCGGCGACGGCAATCTGCATTACAACGTCTTCCCCGCGCCGGGGCGGGCGCGCGCGGAGTATGACGACCGGCGCGAGGCGGTGAAGCGCGCGGTGCATGATCTCGTGGTGGGGGGCTTCAACGGCTCGGTCTCGGCCGAGCATGGCATCGGGCGGCTCAAGACCGGCGATCTGGAGCGCTACGCGGACCCGGCCAAGCTGAGCATGATGCGCGCGGTGAAAGCCGCGCTGGACCCGCGGGGGATTCTGAACCCGGGCGCGGTCTTGCGGGGCTGAATGGGAAGGCGCCCCGCCCGGGACGGGGCGAGGCGCCTTGCATCTGGTTCACGTGTTTGCAAGCAGCCGAACCATCTTGCCCGCCCGGTATGCGCTGAGTCGGGTTAAGATCAGGTTACCGCCGCTAACCAATTGCGCGGAATTGTCTCAAAGCCCCTCGAATTCGCACAGGACCGAGACCGGCACGCCCATCTCCGCCAGCAACTTGCGCCCGCCAAGCTCGGGCAGGTCGACGATGAAGGAGCAGCCGACGATCTCGCCGCCCAGCCGCTCGATCAGCTTGATCCCCGCGCCGCAGGTGCCCCCGGTGGCCAGCAGATCATCGACGATCAACACCTTCTCGCCCGGCTGGATCGCATCCTCATGCATCTCCATGATCGCCTCGCCATATTCGAGCTTGTAGGCCTGGCTGATCGTCTGCCCCGGCAGCTTGCCCTTCTTGCGGATCGGCACGAAGCCCTTCGAGAGCTGATGCGCGATCGCGCCGCCGAGGATGAAGCCGCGCGCCTCGAGGCCGACGATCTTGTCGATCTGCGCCCCCGCCCAGGGGTGCAGCATCTGATCGACCGCCATGCGGAAGCCGCGCGGGTCGGCAAAGAGCGTGGTCACATCGCGAAACAAGATCCCCTCATGCGGGAAATCGGCAATGGTGCGGATGTAATCTTTTACGGTTTTCATGGGCTTAGCCTTTTAGAACGCGGGCCATGATGGGGGCGAGGCGGGCGGCCATCTCGGCCGAGCGCTTGCCCGGCGCGGTCATGATCGCGCCATCGAGCGCGCGCGAACAGCCGCAGGGGCAGGGCGCCGCCCCGTCTTGCAAGAGCCCCGGCAGAGCCGCCACCAAAGCCCGCGCCTTGTCGGCATTTTTCATCGCCGTGGCAACGACTTGCGCGACGTCAACCGCGTCATGATCGGGGTGCCAGCAATCATAATCGGTGACCATCGCGACGCAGGCATAGCAAAGCTCCGCCTCGCGGGCGAGCTTGGCCTCGGGCATGCCGGTCATGCCGATCACATCCGCCCCCCAGCTCCGGTAAAGCCGGCTCTCGGCCAGCGTCGAGAACTGCGGCCCCTCCATCGCGACATAGGTGCCGCCCGTGTGCAGCGTGAGCCCCAGCCCCCGCCCCGCCGCCGTGCAGACCTCGGAGAGGCGCGCGCAGGTCGGGTGGGCGAAGGGCACATGGCCCACCATCCCCTCGCCAAAGAACGTCTTCTCCCGCGCGAAGGTGCGGTCAATGTATTGATCGACAACGACAAAATCGCCCGGCGCATAGGCCTCCCTGAGCGAGCCCACCGCCGAGACCGCGACCAGATCGGTCACCCCGATCATCTTCATCGCGGCGATATTGGCGCGGTAGGGCACGGTTGTCGGGGTATGGACATGGCCGCGGCCGTGGCGGGGCAGGAAGGCCATGCGGATCCCGTCGAGAAAGCCCGTCAGGATCTCATCCGAAGGCGCGCCGAAGGGTGTCTCGAGCCGCTGCCAGCTCGCCTCCGAAAGCCCCGCGATCTCATAGATCCCCGAGCCGCCAATCACCCCGATCATCCGGTCCATCTGTGCGCTCCACCGCTGTTGCGGGGCCGAGCTTAGGCCCGCGGGGCGGGGGAGGAAAGGGGGCTCAGCCGCCGGGCGGGCGCTCGAGCTCGAAGAGATCGGTGAGCGCGCCATAATCGCGATACCCCAGCCGCGCCAGCCGTTCGGGCGGCGCAAAACGCCCCTCAGTCAGGCAATCGGGGCGGATATGCACTCCCGTCACCTCGCCATGGACGAGAAAATTCGCCTCCCCCAGAAGCGGCGTGATCTGCACGAGCCGGCACTCGAGGCTCGCGTAGCTCTCCGCCACGCGAGGGCAATCGATCGTCTCGCAGGCGGCCTTCGCGACCCCGGCGGCGGCGAATTCATCCTCCCCCGCCGCGAGCGGCGCGCTCGTCGCGTTCATCGCCCCGATCATCGCAAGCGGCACCAGCGAGATCGAAAACACCCCGCTTTCGCGGATCTGCGCGACCGAATCCTTGGTGCCGGCGCGGTCGGGTTTGGCCGAGGTCGAGGCGAAGATCACCTGCGGCGGGGTATAGGCGACGGCGTTGAAAAACGAATAGGGCGCGAGGTTGTCGCCCTGCGCGCCGCGCGTGCCGACCCAGGCGATCGGCCGCGGCGCGACGATCGCGTTGAACGGGTTATGGGGCAGGCCATGGCCCTCGGCCGGACGATAGAACATCGGTCATTCCTTTGATTTGAACCTGACATTATCGCGTGTTAGGCGCGTTTGAAGAGAGATTCGGAAAGGCGCGCGCGTGTATCAGCTCGAGGAAGAGACCGAGGCCGATTGGTGGGAGGTGGAGGCGCTTTACGACCTTTGCTTCGCGCCCGGGCGCACGGCGCTCTCCTCCTACCGGCTGCGCGACGGGGTGGAGAAGGTCCATCCGCTGTGCCTGACGCTGCGCGAAGATGGGGTGCTGGCGGCGGTGATCCGCTACTGGCCGGTGAAGGTCGGCGGGCGGCGGGTGCTACTGCTCGGGCCCGTCGCGGTGCACCCGACGCGGCAGGGCGAGGGCCTCGGCGGGATCTTGATGCATGAAAGCCTGAGCGAGGCGCGCAAGCTCGGCTGGGAGCGGGTGCTGCTCGTCGGCGACGAGCCCTATTACCGCCGCTTTGGCTTCACCAAGATCGAGGGCGTGATCATGCCGCCGCCCACCAACCCCGACCGGGTGCTCGCGCTCGAGCTGCAACCGGGCGCCTGGGAGGGCGTGCGCGGCCCTGTGGAAAAAGCCGTTCCCTGACCCCATATGGGGCGGGTAACCCGGAGACACCGATGACCCCCGAGATCCTGCCGCCGCTGAAAGACCCGCTCGCCCTCTCGGAGATCGACGCGCTCGCGCGGCGCCACCGTGCGGCGGGGGGCGTGGGCATGCAGGTGATCGCGCTGGTCGGCGGCTCGGCCGAGGGGCTGGTCGCGAAACTGCCCGGGCCGGTGCGCGACGGGCTCGAAGGCGCCACGGCGCGCGCGCTCGAACTTGCCTTCGACGCAGCGCATCGCTCGCGCGGCGCGGTCGCCGACCGCCCCGATTGGGTGAACCGCACGCTGACCGTTGCGATGGGCGTGGCGGGGGGCGTCGGCGGCCTGCCTGGTGCGCTGGCCGAGCTGCCCTTCACCGTCACGATGCTCCTGCGCGCGATCCAGGGCATCGCCGCCGAGCATGGCTTCGACCCGGCAAGCGACGAGATCCGGCTCGAATGTCTGCGCGTCTTCGCCTCGGCGGGGCCGCTGAGCCGCGATGACGGCACCGATCTGGGCTTCCTCTCGGCGCGGGTGACGCTGACCGGGCCGGCGCTGCACGGGCTGATCTCCAAGGTCGCGCCACGGTTCGCCGCGGTGCTCGGCCAGAAACTCGCAGCGCAAGCGGCCCCGATCCTCGGCGCGGTGGCGGGGGCGGCGGTGAACTACGCCTTCACCAGCTATTATCAGGAAATCGCCCATGTCCATTTCGGGCTGAAGGCGCTCGCGCGCGATCGCGCCCTCGATGAGGGGATGCTGCGCGAGGAACTCGTCGCCCGGCTCGGCTGAGCCCCTGCCCGGCGCGGCGCCCGCGGCACGGTTGCTTGCGTATTTTTACCAAGAAGAAACCCCTGTCGCTTCTTCTTGGCACAAATACGCGAATCCGACGCTTGGGCCGGGCGGGCGGCGGGTTCAGAGGCCCGCGAGATAATGCATCACCGCTGGCCGCACGCTTTGCGCCCCAGCCGATCGCTCCGCCAGGATCACCTCCCGCAGTTCCGCGAGATTTGCCCGCCGGATCAGATGCTTGACCGGCCCGATCGAGGCCGGGCGCATGCTCAGCGTCTTGAGCCCGAGCGCCGCGAAGGTCAGCGCCTCGACCGGCCGCCCGGCATCCTCGCCGCAAAAGCTCAGCTGCGTGTCATGCGCCGCACAGCGCGCCACGATCTTCTCGATGAAGGTCAAAAACGAGGTGTCGAGCGTGTCATAGCGGCGCCGCACGCGCTCATTCTCGCGGTCGGCCGCGAAGAAGAACTGCTTGAGGTCATTGCCGCCGATCGAGATGAAATCGCAGGTCTCGAAGAAACTGTCGGGCGCGAAGGCGAGCGAGGGGGTCTCGAGCATCGCGCCGATCTTGAGATCCGCAGGCACCGGGCGGCCCATGCTCGCCTCGCGCTCGACCTCGTGCAAGAGGCTCTCGCGGGCGGTGTAGAACTCCTCCGGCGTCGCGATGAACGGGAACATCACCGAGAGCGGCCGGCCCTCGGCGGCGCGCACCAGCGCCTGGAGTTGCATCCGAAGCACGCCCGGCTTGTCGAGCCCGACCCGGATCGCGCGCCAGCCCATCGCCGGGTTCGGCTCGTCTTGCGGCTTCATATAGGGCAGGACCTTGTCCGAGCCGATGTCGAGGGTGCGGAACTGCACGCGCTTTTCGCCCGCCGCATCCATGACGCGTTTGTAAAGCGCGGCGAGCTCGGCCCGGCGCGGCACCCGCGAGCGGATCAGGAATTGCAGCTCGGTGCGGAAGAGGCCCACGCCATCGGCGCCCGACCCGGTGAGCGAGGGTAGATCGGCCATCAGCCCGGCGTTCATCATCAGCCGGATCACCCGCCCCGAGCGGTCCTCGGCCGGCAGCTCGCGCAGATCGGCGTAGCGCTTTTGCGCCTCGGCCTGCATCGCGATCTTGTCGCGGAAGGCCGCGGCCACGGTATCCTCGGGGCGCAGGTGCACGATCCCCTGATCGCCGTCGACGAGGATCGGATCGCCGTTGAGCGCCTCGGCGGTGATCCGGCTCGCATGGATCACCAGCGGGATCGACAGCGCGCGCGCCACGATCGCGGCATGGCTGCCCACCGAGCCTTCCTCGAGCACCACGCCCTTGAGCGCGCGGCCATATTCCAGAAGCTCCGCCGGGCCGATATTGCGCGCCACCAGCACCGGGTCGGGCGGCAGCTCGGCGCCGGTATCCTTGCCCTGGCCGGTCAGGAGCCGCAACAGCCGGTTCGACAGGTCGTCGAGGTCGTTGAGCCGCTCGCGCAGGTAAGGGTCGGGCGATTGCTCGAGCCGCGCGCGGGCGGTGGATTGCTCCTTCTCGACCGCGGCCTCGGCCGAGAGCCCGAGCCCGATATCTTCCTGCATCCGCCGCAGCCAGCCGCGCGAATGGGCGAACATCTTGTAGGTCTCGAGAACCTGGCGCTGTTCCTTGTCGGCGGTCGCGGCGGTCTCGAGCATCTCGTCGATCTGCGCCTGCAGCTGCACCACCGCCTCCTCGAGGCGCCGCGTCTCGGTCTCCGGGTCGTCGCCGACCGGGTTGGTCACCACCACCCGCGGCTCATGGAGCCAGACATGCCCCTCCGCCGCGCCCTCCTGGCCGGTCGCGCCGCGGAACAGGACCGGGAAGCGATGCGTCGCGCCGATGCCGTTGCCCTCGCCGGTGAAGGCGCCCAGTTCGGTCATCTCGGCGAGCACCATCGCAACGACCTCGAGCCCGTAGACCTCGTCGTCGGAGAATTCGCGCGCCTCGCGCGACTGCACGACGAGCACGCCGAGCTTCTCGCCAACCCGTTGAATCGGCACGCCGAGGAAGCTCGAATAGATCTCTTCGCCGGTCTCGGGCATGTAGCGGAAGCCGGGCTCGGCGGGGGCGTTGCCGGTGTTGACCGGCGCGCCCGCCCGCGCCACGCGCCCGACGAGGCCCTCACCGAGCCGCATCCGCGTCTGGTGGACCGATTCGGGGTTGAGCCCCTCGGTGGCGCAAAGTTCGAGCGTCTCGCGGTCGCGGAACAGATAGATCGAGCACACCTGGGTGCCCATCGAATCCGCGATCAGATGGGTGATCTTGTCGAGCCGATCCTGGCCACCGCCCGGGGTGGCCAGAGTATCGCGCAGACGCCGCAGCAGGCTGCGGCTGTCGCTGTCACGGCGGAGTCCCATCGCGCTTGCCCAGCCTCGCTCCCTCTGGGCCTGACAGGATCAGGCCGATTTTTCCAGCTCAAAGGCATCATGGAGGGCCTGCACGGCCAGTTCCATATATTTCCGGTCGATCAGCACCGAAATCTTGATCTCCGACGTCGAGATGACCTTGATATTGACGTTTTCGGCCGCGAGCGCCTTGAACATGGTCGCTGCGACACCGGCATGGCTGCGCATGCCGATCCCCACGACCGAGACCTTGGCGACCTCGGTGTCGATGATCAGCTCGTCATATTTGATCAGCCCGGCGGCCTTGGCCTCCTCGAGCGCCTTCTTGGCGCGGGCGACCTGGTTGATCGGGCAGGAGAAGGTCATGTCGGTGACGGCGCCCGGGTGGCTGTCGTCATAATCCTTCTCGGAGATGTTCTGCACGATCATGTCGACATTCACGCCCGCATCCGAGAGCGGCCCGAAGATCGCCTGCGCGACGCCGGGGCGGTCTTCGATGGTGAAGAGGGTGATCTTGGCTTCATCGCGCGAATAGGCGACGCCCGAGACGACTTTCGATTCCATGATTTCTTCCTCCCCGCACACAAGCGTGCCAGAATTTTCGTCGGTGTCCTCGAAGGACGACAGCACCCGCAGGCGCACATTGTAACGCATCGCCAGCTCGACCGAGCGGGTTTGCAGCACTTTCGCGCCGAGCGAGGCGAGTTCGAGCATTTCCTCAAACGCGATCTTGTCGAGCTTGCGCGCTTTCGACGAGATCCGCGGGTCGGTGGTGTAGACGCCGTCCACATCGGTGTAGATGTCGCAGCGCTCCGCGCCGAAGGCGGCGGCGAAGGCCACCGCGGTCGTGTCCGAGCCGCCGCGGCCGAGCGTGGTGATCCGGCCCTCGGCCGAGAGTCCCTGGAAGCCCGCAACCACCGCGACCTTCATCCCTTCGGCGAATTTCGCGTCGATATTGGTGCGCGGGATCGAGACGAACCGCGCCGAGCTATGCGCCGAGGTGGTGTTGATCGGCACTTGCCAGCCCTGCCAGCTGCGCGCGGGGACATCCATCTCCTGCAGGCGCAGCGCCATCAGCCCGGCGGTGACATTCTCGCCCGAGGCCACGACCGCGTCATATTCGCGCGCGTCATAGAGCGGCGAGGTCTGTTCGACCCAGCCGACGAGCTCATTGGTCTTGCCCGACATGGCCGAGACGATGACGATCACGTCATAGCCCCGTTCAACCTCGCGTTTGACCTTCTCGGCCGCGTTCTTGATGCGGTCGAGATCGGCAACCGAAGTGCCGCCGAATTTCATGACGAGAAGCGGCATCATACCCCCCCTGAAGCGCCGGCCAAGCCGGCCAAAATCCTGCCCCAGCTAACGCAAGGGGGGCGCGCATGCAAGAGGGCGCGGCGGGCGGGGTGCGACGGAACGTAACCTCGCTGTCACGGGCGCGTCACGTTTATGTTGCATGGGCCGCGTAGCGGTCGCGCATGGGTTGCGCGCAGGGAGGAGCGAATGAGTCTGGCCGAGGTGGAGGCCCGCGAGCGGCGGGCGCAGGCGCGGGGGCTGTATCGGGCGCTCGAGGTGTTGCGGGGCGATATGGCGCGGCGCGCGGGCGAGACGCTCGAACATTGGGATGCGCTGATCCTGCGGCCCGAGTTCATGGCCTCGGCGCGCAATCTGGCCGATTATCTGGCGCTGCGGCGGGGCGATCTGGTGCCGTTTCAGGCGCCCTTGGCCTCGCTGGGGTTGAGCTCGCTGGGCCGCGCGGAAAGCCATGTGCGCGCCTCGGTCGATGCGGTTCTGGCCTCGCTCGCGCTGATCGGGGGCGAGGGCGCGGCGGAATATCCGCCCGTCGAGATCTTCGCCGCCGGGCCCGCGCGGCTTGCGGCGCGGCGCGATCATCTCTTCGGCGCGCGCCGCGGCGCGCCGGCGACCCGCGTCATGGTGACGCTGCCCTCCGACGCGGCCGAGGGGCCCGAGTTGATCGGCGCGCTGCTCGCCGCGGGGGCCGATTGTCTCCGCATCAACTCCGCCCATGACGGCCCCGAGGCCTGGGCCGCGATGATCGGGCATGCGCGCCGGATCGGCGCCGAGCTCGGCCGGCGGGTGCCGGTGCAGGTCGATCTGGCGGGCCCGAAGCTGCGCATCGAGGCGGCGCATGGCGCGGATGTGCGCCTGCAGGTCGGCGAGAGCTTCGATTTCGTCGAGACGCTCGCGCCGGGCCGCAAGAAGGCGCGCAAGCACGACCGGGTGCAGGCGACGCTGAGCCACCCGGCGCTGATGGCGGCGATGGCCGAGGGGGCGGCGGTCTGGATCAACGACGGCAAGCTGCGCGCGCGCGTGACCGAGGTCGTGCCGGGGCGGGTGAGCTGCGAGGTGACCTCGACGCCCGGCAAGGGCGCGCGGATCCGCCCCGAGAAGGGCGTGAACCTGCCCGGCGTCGATCTGCGGGTGCCCGCGCTGACCGAGGACGACCTCGGCGCGCTCGATTTCGCGCTGCGCCATGCCGATATCATCGGCTTCAGCTTCGTGCAGAGCGGCGCTGATCTGCGCGCGCTCTTCGCCGCGATCGAGGAGCGGATGCCGGGCCGGCCGCCGCAGGACTGGCCCGCGCTGATGCTCAAGATCGAGACGCCGCTCGGCCTGCGCAACCTGCCGGGGCTGATCGTCGAGGCGGGCGGGCGGATGCCGGTCGGCGTGATGATCGCGCGCGGCGATCTCGCCGTCGAGATCGGCTTCGAGCGGCTCACCGAGATCCAGGAGGAGATCTTGTGGCTCTGCGAGGCGGCCGAGGTGCCGGTGGTCTGGGCGACGCAGGTGCTCGAGGGGCTGGTCAAGGAGGGGCAGGCGAGCCGCGCCGAGATGACCGATGCCGCGATGAGCCAGCGGGCGGAATGCGTGATGCTCAACAAGGGCCCGCATCTGGCCGAGGGGGTGGCGGTGCTGCGCGATGTGCTGATGCGGATGGACCGCCATTCCAACAAGAAATCGCCCCGGCTCGGGGCGCTCGGGCTCTGGCACGATCTCTGAGGGGGGATCGGGCGAGGGGGCGCGGCCTGAGGGGGCGCCGGGGGCGGTCCGGGGGGCCGCCCTTTCCCTTTGGGGGCCGGCGGGCGGGCACCAAAAGGAAAGGCGGGCTTGCGCCCGCCCCGGCCCGCCGCAGCGGACCTGTCCCCGCAAGCGCGCGTGGCCCGCGCGCCTCCTCTCCCGGGGATCAGCCCTTTTTCGTGGCCTTCAGCTTGTCGATGCCGAGCGCTTTCATCGCGATCCGCTCGTAGAAGGTCTCCGAGGTGCCCTTGCGCAGCTTGTGCATGAAGTAGCGCTCGAACCCCTCCTTGGCCCAATGCACCCATTTGCCCTGCGCCGACCAGTTGACATTGCGCGGCGGGATCTGCGGCTGGGCGACGAACGCGATGCCCTGATCGCCGAAATCGGCCAGACAGACCGCGTTCCAGGTGCCGACCTCGTCGGGCTGGCCGCCGCGCACGAGGTTGCCGATGTTATGGGCGGTCGCGGTCACCATGCTCTCGATCATGAAGCCGGTCTTGGGCACGCCACAGGGCACCGGCGTCGGCGCCATCGGCGGGATCGCGACACAGACCCCGACCGCGAAGATGTTTTGATACTTCGGGTTGCGCTGATATTTGTCGACGATGGTGAAGCCGCGCGGGTTCGACAGCCCCTCGATCCCCGACACCGCCGGAATGCCGCGGAACGCCGGCAGCATCATCGCATAGCCGAAGGGCAGCTCCTTCTCGGCCTTCACCGAGCCATCCTCGGCGATCTCCTCGACGACCATCTTGCCGTCCTCGACCTTCTTCACCCGGCAGGAGGTCATGAACTTGATATGCCGGTTGCGCATGTTCGATTCGAGCAAGCCCTTGGTGTCGCCCACCCCGTCGAGCCCGAGATGGCCCACATAGGGCTCCGAGGTCACGAAGGTCATAGGCACCTGATCGCGGATCTTGAGCCGGCGCAGCGCGGTGTCGAGGATGAAGGTGAATTCATAGGCCGGGCCGTAGCAGCTCGCGCCCTGCACCGCGCCGATGATGATCGGGCCGGGGTTCTTGCAGAATTTCTCGAACACATCGCGCGCATGTTCGGCGTGATCGACGTGGCAGATCGACTGGGTATAGCCCTCCGGGCCAAAGCCCTCGATCTCGTCGAAGGCGAGCTCGGGGCCGGTCGCGATCACCGCATAATCATAGCTGATCGACTGGCCATCGACGAGCTGGACGCGGTTTTCCTCCGGGTAGAGCTTCTCGGCCGCGACCGGGATGAACTCGATCCCCTTCTTCTTCATCGTCGGCGCGAGGTCGACGGTGATATCCTCCCGGTCCCGCCAGCCGACGGCGACCCAGGGGTTCGACGGCACGAAGTGATACTTCGGATCCTTGGTGATGACGGTGATCTTGTCTTCCTTGCGGACCGAATCCCGCAGCTCGTAAGCCATGATGGCGCCGCCAAGGCCCGCGCCGATCACCACGATATGTGCCATTCCTCTCTCCCTCTCCCTGTCGCCCCGATTGTGGGTCGCCTCCGGTCTCGTATACGTCTGCATACCAGACAGTATTCATTCGCATAGCTGAATATGAAGGCGCCTTGTGTCAAGCACAATGATTCAGGTCATTTCCCGTGAGAGCGAATAAAAAAGCGCCCAACGCAAAAAGGCGCCCCGGGGGGGCGCCTTTCGAGAGCGGGGAGGGGGCGATTACTGCGCCGAGGCCGTCTGCAGCAGATCGGTGATCCGGCGCACGCTCACCCGGCGGTTGGCCTCCGAGGCGCCCTGGGTGTCGACCTTGAGGAACTGCTCGCCATAGCCCTGCACGACGAGGTTCTCCGCCGGCACCGCGAAATATTCGCTCAGCGCGAGCGCGAGCGATTCCGCCCGCCGGTCCGAGAGCGCGAGGTTGTAGGCGGCATCGCCCACCGCATCGGTATGGCCCTCGATCAGGAAGATCTCGCGCGGGTTGCGGGCGATCTCGGCGCGGATCGTGTCGCCAAGGGCGGCGAGGCGGCGCGCCTGTTCGGGCGCGATCGCCGCGGAGCCGGTGGCGAAGGTCACATTCTCCACCGCCACCGCCGGCGCGAGCGCGCGCACCTGGGCGATCTGGCGCACCTGCGCCAGCGTGAAGCGCCGATCCGCGCCGCTCTCGCGCGCCAGCGCCGCCGCCAGCGCCTCGGCATCGGTGCTCTCTGCGACAAGGCTCGCGCGCGGCAGCGTCGAGACCTGCACGGGCGCCGCGCCTTGCGCATCGTCGATCAGGACATAACGCCGCCCGTCCGGGTCGATGCGCGTGCGCTGCACGATCCGGCGCTGGGCGTCATAGACGGTGATGATCTGCGTGCCATCGGCCTTGGTCGAGACCGTGCGGCTCGAGCCATCGGGGAAGGTCTGCGTGCTCATCGTCGAGCCCGGCTGACGCAGGAGCGCATTGTCGTCCTTGATCACCTGATAGGTGCCGTCGGGGTTTTGCACCACGATCCGGTCGCCCGAATTCGCCGCGACCTCGCTGCCGTTGGTCAAAAGCGTGCCGACCGCGAGCGCGCCGAGCCCGAGGATCGCGAGCTTCTCGACATCGGAGAGGCCCTTGTCCTTGGTCTTGGCGGTGGGTTGGGGCGCGGGGACGGCGGGCGCCGCGGTGGTGGCGATCGTCGAGCCGAAATCCTCGCCCGAGCTGCGCGCGGTCTCCTCGGTGATCACCTCCTCGGTGACGGTGGCGCCGGCGGGGGCCTCGGCGCCCGCCTCGGTGCCGGCCTCGAGCGCGGCATTGGCCACCGGTGCGCCGGTCTCGGCCGCGCCCGCGGCCTCGATCGCGGTCTCGAGCTGCTGGACGCTCTCGGCCTCAGCGGGGCTGCGGGTCGGGGCGGGGGCCGCCTCGCCGCCGCCCAGACGGGCGCGCAGCGCCTCGACATCGGTCTGCGGGGCGGGGGCTGCCTCGGGGGCGGGTTCGGCGGTCGCGGCCGGCGCCTCGGGCGCGGTCGGCGCGGCGGTCACCGGCTCGGCGGCAGGCTCGGCCTTCGGTTTCTTCTTGGGCTTGGGCTCCTCGGCGGCGGGCGCCTGCGCGGGCGCGGCCTCGGGGGCCGGGGCGCTCTCCACCGTGGGCTCAGCCCCGGCTGCGGGGGCGGCCTCGGGGGCGAGGGTGGGGGCCGCTTCCGGGGCGGTCTTCGCGGGTTTCGGCTCTTTCACCTTCCGCGCGGGGCTCTCGGGCTGCGCCTCGGGCGCGGCTTCGGGGGCAGGCGCGGCTTCGGACGCCGCGGGGGCCTTGGCGCGGCCCGTCTCGGCCGCCCCGCCGCCCGCCCCGCCGCCCCCCATGCAGGCGGCGCGTGCCTCCTCGGGGCTCGCGCCCGCGGCGGTTTTCTGGGTGATGCAGGCGGCCGTGGCCAGCCCCTGGGCGGGGGCAAAGCTCGGCGCCAGGGTGGCAAGGCCCGCCACGAGCGCGGTGGTGGTCTTGAAGCGTTTCATCGGGGTCTCCCTCTTGGCGGCGCGGTGCCGCACATCGGGAGAGTAACGCGCCCGGGCGCGGGCGGTTCCTCACATCCCGGCGAGGGGGCGGGCCTCGGCGCGCTTCCGCCGAACCAAAAAGGCGGGCCCGAGGGCCCGCCTTCCGCCGCCCGCAGGCTGCGCGATTACTTCGGCAGTTCGGCCGAGATCCCTTCGACGAAGAAATTCATCCCCGCCAGCACGCCATCCTCCGGGGTCTCGCCCGCGGCAAGCCAGGCCGAGCCGTCTTGCTTGTTGAGCGGGCCGGTGAAGGGGTGATACTCGCCCGCGCCGATCTTGTCCTTGAGCGCCATCGCCTCGGCCTTGACCTCTTCGGGCACTTCCGAGGTGATCTCGCCGATGCCGACCATGCCGGTGCCGATGCCGCCCCAGGTCGCTTGCGTCTTCCAGCTGCCATCGAGCGCGGCGCCGACGCGTTCGATGTAATAGGGCGCCCAGTTGTCGATCGTCGAGCCGACGCGCGGTTTGGGCGCGAAGGCCGACATGTCCGAGGCCTGACCGAAGGTGTAGACGTTGCCCGCTTCCTGCGCCTTGGCCTGCGGCGCGGTCGAGTCGGTGTGCTGCAGCACGAAATCGCAGCCCTCCGAGATCAGCGCGGCGGCGGCATCGGCCTCTTTCGCCGGGTCGAACCAGGTATAGGCCCAGACCACCTTCATCTCGACATCGGGGTTGACCTTCTTGGCGTGGATATAGGCGGCGTTGATGCCCTGGATGACCTCGGGGATCGGGAACGAGCCGATATAGCCGATCTTGTTGGTCTTGGTCATGCGGCCCGCGATCGTGCCCTGAATGGCGCGGCCTTCATAGAAACGCGCGTCATAGGTGGCGACGTTCTCGGCGCTCTTGTAGCCGGTGGCATGCTCGAATTTCACATCCGGGAACTTGGCGGCGACGTTCATCACCGAATCCATGTAGCCAAACGAGGTCGCGAAGATCAGCTTGTTGCCGGCCAGCGCGAGCTGGGTCAGGGCGCGCTCGGCGTCCGGGCCCTCGGCGACCGATTCCATGAAGGTGACCTGCACCTTGTCGCCATATTCCTTCTCGATCGCCTGACGGCCCTGATCGTGCTGGTAGGACCAGCCCATGTCGCCCACCGGGCCGACATAGATGAAGCCGATCTTGAGCGGGTCGGCGGCGAAAGCCGGCAGGCCCGAGGCCGCGAGAACGGCGGTCGCGGCGGTGGTGGTGAGGAAGGATCTGCGGTTCATGGGAACTCCCCGTTGGTTATGGGCCGCGCGGGCCCGAGATGAGTGCCGCCGCTCAGCGCGCGGCATGGAACGACCGGCCGAGATCGGCAGGCGCGGCCTGGGCGCCTCGGCGGTGAAGAACGGACAGGATGACAAGCGCGATGATGGTGATGACATAGGGCGCCATCGACAGGAAATGCACCGGGATCGCATAGCCCGCCGCCTGGAGTTGCAGTTGCAGCGCGGTGATGCCGCCGAAGAGATAGGCGCCGATCAGCACCCGCTCGGCCCGCCACGAGGCAAAGACCACGATCGCGAGCGCAATCCAGCCCGCGCCCGCGGTCATCCCCTCGGTCCATTGCGGCACCCGCACGAGGCTCAGATAGGCGCCGCCCAAGCCCGCCAGCGCCCCGCCGAAGACGAGCGCGGCGATCCGCACGCCGACGACCCGGTAGCCGAGCGCATGGGCCGCGCCCGCGTTCTCGCCCACCGCCCGCAGCACGAGCCCGAGGCGGGAATATTTCAAGAACCCCCAGACCGCCGCGACCAACCCGAGCGAGAGATAAACCACCCAGTCATGGCCGAAGAGGATCGGCCCGACGACCGGCAGATCGGCGAGCGGGCCGAAGGGCACCTTGCCGGTCGGCGGCGGGCGCACGCCCTCATACCCCTTGCCAAAGAGCGCCGAGAGCCCGAGCCCGAACAGCGTGAGCGCAAGCCCCGTCGCGGTCTGGTTGGAGAGAAACACCTGGGTGAGCACGCCAAAGAGGAGCGCAAGCGCCGCGCCCGCGAGCGCCCCCGCGACAAAGCCCGCCACCGGCGAGCCGGTGGTGACCGCGGCCGCAAAGCCGCCCATCGCGCCCATGATCATCATCCCCTCGACCCCGAGGTTCAACACGCCCGCCTTCTCGGCCACCAGTTCCCCCGTCGCCGCCAGCAGAACCGGCGTCGAGGCGACCATCAGCGTGGCGCCCAGCGTGACGATATCGATGCCGCCGACCATCATGCGCGGGCCCTCCCGATGCGGATACGGTAATTCGTGAGCAGGTCGAACCCCAAGAGGAAAAACAGCAGCATCCCCTGAAACACCTGGATCGCCGCCGAGGGCAGGCCGAGCATGAGCTGCGCCATGTCGCCGCCGATATAGGTCAGCGCCATCAAAAGCCCCGCGAGCCCGATCCCGATCGGATGGAGCCGCCCGAGGAAGGCCACGATGATCGCGGCAAAGCCGTAGCCGACGTTGAAACTGTCGGTGATCTGCCCCGAGGGCCCGGCGACCTCGAAGAGCCCCGCAAGCCCCGCGAGCGCCCCCGAAAGCCCGAGGCACAGCATCACGAGCCGCGCCGGCACCACGCCCGCAAACCGCGCCGCCCGCGGCGCCTCGCCCGCGACCCGGATGCGGAACCCCGCGATATGGCGATGCATGAGCACATAGGCCCCGATCACCGCCGCCAGCGCCGCAAACACCCCCCAATGCGCGCCGGTGCCCGCGATCAGCTCGGGGTTGAAGGCGGAGGGGTATTGCTGAAGGTTGCGCGAGCCCGGAAAGCCATAGCCCTCGGGGTTTTTCAGCGGCCCGAAGGCGACATAGGCCAGCAGGTTCTGCGCGACATAGACGAGCATCAGCGAGACGAGGATCTCGGAGGTGCCGAAAACGACCTTCAAAACCGCCGGGATCAGCCCCCAAAGGAGCCCGCCGAGCGCGCCTGCCACCACCATCCCTGGAAAGATCCAGCCGCTCTCGGCCGGAAAGGCCGCCAGCGCCACCGCCGCGCCACAGATCGCGCCGATGATATATTGCCCCTCGGCGCCGATGTTCCAGATCCCGGCCTTGAAGCCCACCGCGAGCCCCGAGGCGATCAGGATCAACGGCCCCGCCTTGACCAGCAACTGGCTGCGGAAATAGCCCGCATTCGGCCCGAAGAGCGGGTCCCAGAAGATCATCCGGATCGCCTCGAACGGGTCCTTGCCGAGCGCGGCGAACAGAAGCCCCCCCGCCACCATCGTCGCCAGCACCGCCACCACAGGCGTCGTCCAGGCCCAGAATTTCGACGGCGTCGGCCGTTTGATCAGCGCGATCATTGCGCGGCCTCCATCCCATGCACCCCGCCGAGCATCAGCCCGATCTCGTCGATCGTCAGCCCCTCGGTCGGGCGGGGCGCGCTCAGCCGCCCCTCGTTGAGCGCGCAGAACCGGTCCGCGATCTCCATCACCTCGTCGAGATCCTGGCTGATCACGATCACCGCCGCGCCCTTGGCCGCCAGCGCCAGCAAAGCCTGCCGGATCGCCGCCGCCGCCGCCGCATCGACCCCCCAAGTCGGCTGGTTGACGATCAGCACCTCGGGGAATTGCAATACCTCGCGGCCGATCACGAATTTCTGCAAATTGCCGCCCGAAAGCGCCCGCGCCGCGACCTGCGGGCCCGGGGTGCGCACGTCGAACTCGCGGATCACCTCCTCGGCGAAGAGCCGCGCGGCCTTCATGTCGAGCAGGCCCTTGTGGGTCAGCGGGCGGCGCACCGTGCCGGTCAAAAGCGCGTTTTCCGTCAGGCTCATCGCGGGCACCGCGGCGTGGCCCAGCCGCTCCTCGGGCGCGCCCTGCAACCCCAGCCGCCGCCGGTCATTGGGCCCGAGCGCGGAGACATCCTGGCCATGCAAAAACACCGTGCCCGGCGCCGAGACCCGCTCGCCCGAAAGCGTCGCAAGCAACTCCTCCTGGCCGTTGCCCGCAACCCCGCCGATGCCCAAAATCTCGCCCGAGCGCAGCGCCAGCGACACCTGTTTGAGCGCGGGCCCGAATTGCGACATCGGCGCGAGATCGAGCGCCCGCACCTCGAGGATCACCGGCCCGAGCGGGCGCACCGCGCGCTCGGTCGTGGCAAATTCGCCCCCCACCATCATCTCGGCCAATTCGCGCGCGGTTTTCTCGCGCGGCGTGCAGGTGCCCACCACCTTGCCCCCCCGCAGCACCGTCGCCGCATCGCATAGCGAGCGGATCTCCTCGAGCTTGTGCGAGATATAGAGGATCGCCGTGCCCTCGGCCGAGAGCTTGCGCAGCGTGCGAAACAGGATCTCGACCTCCTGCGGCGTGAGCACCGAGGTCGGCTCATCCATGATCAGGAGCTTGGGGTCCTGCAACAGACAGCGGATGATCTCGACGCGCTGCCGCTCGCCCGCGGAGAGGTCGCCCACCGTGCGCGCCGGGTCGAGCGGCAGGCCGTAAGCCGTTGAAATCTCGCGGATCCGCGCGGCAAGCTGGCGCATCGGCGGCGGGTTTTCCATGCCGAGCGCGACATTCTCGGCGACATTGAGCGCCTCGAAAAGCGAGAAATGCTGGAACACCATCGCCACGCCCGAAGCCCGCGCCGCGCGCGGCTCGGCCGGCGTATAGGGCGCGCCCGCGAGCCGCATCTCGCCGGCATCGGGCTTCACCAGCCCGTAGATCATCTTCACGAGCGTCGATTTGCCCGCGCCATTCTCGCCCAAAAGCGCATGAACCTCGCCCGGCGCGACCGCGAATCCCACGCCATCATTGGCCACGACCCCGGGATAGGCCTTGGTCAGGCCCACGATTTCGAGAAGTTTGTCCCCCATCACCCGGCGCGGTCCTTCTTCTGGCGGGGCCGTGCCCCGGCGCTCATGCCCCTGATTAGCGCGGAGGCGACGCCAACCGCAATGGCCTGAGGGTGTTTCCCCAAGGTCGGATCGCCTATCGGACAGGCAATGCGCGAAATTTGGGCGCTGTCATGGCCGAGCCCGGCGAGGCGCGCGCGAAACCGCGCCCATTTGGTGGCCGAGCCGATCAGCCCGAGCGAGCCGAAGCCATGGCCGAGCAGCCGGTGGCAGAGCTCGAGATCGAGCGCGTGGCTGTAGGTCAGCACGAGATGATCGGCCGCGCGCGGGGCGAGGGGGACGAGATCGGCCGGGTTGGCGGCGATCAGTGGCGTGACGCCGGCAGGGATCGTTTCGGGGAAACGCTCGGCGCCGCTGTCGGCCCAGGAGATCGCGAGCCCCGGCAGCGGCGCGAGCACCGACACGAGCGCCCGCCCGACATGGCCCGCCCCCCAGATCCAGAGTGCGCGCGCCGGCGCCGCGACCGCCTCGAGAAGCCAGCCCTCGATCAGCAGCGCCGGCGCCTCGCCCCGGTCGCGCACCCGCGCCAGAGCCCTGCGCACGCCGAGCGGCATCTCCCCCGCGCTCGCGCCCGCAACCGGCCGCGCCCAGATCCCCGGCGCCAAGCCCGCCACGGTCTCGGCCGCGAGCGCCTCATAGGCGAGCGTGACCGCGCCGCCGCAACATTGCCCCCGCGCAGGCCCGAGCGCGATCCGCTCGAGCCGGCCCGGCCCGCCGCGCGCCAGGATCTCGCGCGCCCGCGCCATCGCCTCGAATTCGAGCGCCCCGCCGCCGATCGTGCCCTCAGCCCAATCGGCGCCGACCAGCATCGCCGCCCCCGCCTCGCGCGGCGTCGAGCCCTGTGTTTCGGCCACCAGAACCCGCAGGAAAGGCCCGCGCGCCGCCGCCCGGCCGAGCGCCTCGCGATCGAGACTCATGGCCCCCCCCGCGCGCGTTTCACCGCCGCCAGAACCGCCTCGGGCGTGGCCGGCGCGCGCAGATCGGGCCAGCCCGGCCCGCAGGCCGCGCAGGCGGCGCTGAGCGCATGAAAGACCGAGATCCCGTGCATGAACGGCGGCTCGCCCACCGCTTTCGAGCGAAACACCGTCTCCTCGCGGTTCGGCGCCTGCCAGAGCGCCACGTTGAACACCCGCGGGCGGTCCGAGCAGGCCGGGATCTTGTAGGTCGAGGGCGCGTGGGTCTTCAGCATCCCCTTCGCGTCCCAGACGAGCTCCTCCGTGGTCAGCCAGCCCGCGCCCTGCACGAAACCGCCCTCGACCTGGCCGATATCGAGCGCGGGGTTCAGCGAGGCGCCCGCGTCATGCAAGATATCGGTGCGCAGGATCCGGTTCTCGCCGGTCAGCGTGTCGATCACCACCTCGCTCACCGCCGCGCCATAGGCGAAGTAGAAAAACGGCCGGCCCTGGCCGCGCAGCCGGTCCCAGGTGATCTTCGGCGTGGCGTAAAAGCCGGTCGCCGAGAGGCTGATCCGCGCCATGTAGGCCGCCTTGGCGAGCTCGGCGAAGGGCGTCTCGTGGCCGTTCGCGCGCACCATGCCGCCGGCGAAAACCACCTCCTCGGGGGCGCAACCGGCCTGCGCGGCGTGAAACGCCGCGAGCCGCGCGCGCAGGGTTTCGGCCGCCGCCTGCACCGCCATGCCGTTCAGATCGGTCCCCGAAGAGGCCGCCGTCGCCGAGGTATTGGGCACTTTCGAGGTATCGGTCGCGGTGATCCGCACCACATCGGTCGCGACGCCGAGCACCCGCGCCGCGACCTGGCGGCATTTCTGATGCAGGCCCTGACCCATCTCGGTGCCGCCGTGGTTGAGCACCACCGAGCCGTCGGAATAGAGATGCACCAGGGCGCCGGCCTGATTGAGATGGGTGAGCGTGAAGGAGATCCCGAATTTCACCGGCGCAAGCGCGATGCCGCGCTTCAAGGTTCGATTTGTGCTATTCCACGCGGCAATCTCGGCCTTGCGCGCGGCGTAATTGCTGGTTTTCTCCAGCTCGGCCACGAGCTCATGAAGGATGCTGTCCTCCACCTCCTGACCGTAATGGGTGGTCTGAGCGGCCTTGGTGGCGGCCGGGGCGTAGAAATTGCGCCGCCTGAGCTCGAGCGGCTCGAGCCCCATCACCTGCGCCAGATGCTCGACCGCGCGCTCGATGCCCAGGATCCCCTGCGGCCCGCCAAAGCCGCGATAGGCGGTGTTCGATTGCGTGTTGGTGCGCAGCCGGTGGCTCTCGACCCGCAGCGCGGGGATGAAATAGGCGTTATCGGCATGCAGCATCGCGCGGTCGCAGACCGGCAGGCTGAGATCGGGCGACCAGCCGCAGCGCGCGAGCTGCACGAACTCGGCGCCGAGGATCCGGCCCTCGGCATCGGCGCCGATCCGGTAGTGGATGCGGAAATCATGGCGCTTGCCGGTGATGATCATGTCGTCATCGCGGTCGTAGCGCATCTTGCAGGGCCGGCCGGTGGCGCGCGCGGCGACCGCGCAGGCGATGGCGAGCGGGTTGCCCTGGCTCTCCTTGCCGCCGAAACCGCCGCCCATCCGCCGCATCTCGACGCGCACGTCATGCATGTGCAGCCCGAGCGCCTCGGCGACCTTGTGCTGCACCTCGGTCGGGTGCTGCGAGGAGCAATGGATGACCATCCCCTCATCGCCGGGCAGCGCGAGCGCGGCCTGACCCTCGAGGTAGAAATGCTCCTGCCCGCCGATCTCGATCACGCCCTCGGCGAGATGGGCCGCGCCCGCGAGAGCCGCCGCGGCATCGCCCCGCGCCCAGGTGACCGGCCCGCCCTCGAAATGGCTTTTGGCCGCAAGGGCTTGATCGAGCGTCAAAATCGGCGTTCGCGGCGCATAGCTGATGCGCCCGGCCCGCGCCGCCACCCGCGCCGCGCGATGCGAGGTCGCGACGACGAGAAAGATCGGCTGGCCGATATAATGGACCTCGCCCTCCGCCAGAACCGGCTCCGGCGTGGGCGCGGGCGAGGCATCATTGGCAAAGGGCAGATCGGCCGCGGTCAGTACCGCGACGACCCCGGGCGCGGCGCGCACCGCGTCGAGATCCATCGCCGTGATCGCCGCCGAGGCCTCGCTCGAGAGGCCGAAGGCGAGGTGCAAGGTGCCCTCGGGCACCGGGATGTCATCGACATAACGCGCCCGGCCGGTGACATGGAGCGCGGCGGACTCGTGGGGCTGCGAGAGGGTCATGGCGCGACCTCCAGCACCGAAACCGCCTCGCCCGAGGCCGCGCGCAGATAGCGCAGCGCCATCGCCTGCGCGGTCTCCATCCGGTAATCGGCGGAGGCGCGCATGTCGCTCATCGGCGCGAAATCGCGGGCCATCTCGGGCAGGGCGGCGCGGAAGGTCGCCTCGGTGAAGGGCCGCCCCGAGAGCGCCGCCTCGAAGGCGCGCGCGCGTTTCGGGGTGCCTGCCATGCCGCCGAAGGCCACGCGGGCAGTTGCAATAATCGAACCTTCGCGGGCGATATTGAAGCAGCCGCAGACCGCGGAAATGTCCTGATCGAACCTTTTCGAGAGTTTGTAGCAGGCGAGATCGGGCGCCGTGCGCGGCATGATCACCGCCTCGACAAATTCGCCCGGCTGGCGGTCTTGTTTGCGATAGTCGAGGAAGAAATCCTCGAGCGGCATCTCGCGCCGCACCGCGCCGCGGCGCAGCCGCAGCCGCGCGCCCATCGCGATCAGCGCGGGCGGGGTGTCGCCGATCGGCGAGCCATTGGCGATATTGCCGCCCAAGGTCGCGGCCTGGCGGACCTGTTCGGAGGCGAAGCGGCGCAGCAGAGCGGCGAGCGCGGGATGCGGCGTCTCGGCCCAGGCGCGCAGCCGCGCGATGGTCACCCCGGCGCCGATCTCGACCCCCTCCTGGGTTTCGACGATCTGTTGCAAATCCTTGCAATCGTTCAGGAAAGCGACCTCGCCGAGGGTGCGGAGCTGTTTCGTGACCCAAAGCCCCACATCGGTCGCGCCGGCGATCAAGGTGGCCTCCGGGTGCGCCAGATACCAGTCGGCCAGCGCATCGGCGCTCTCGGGGAGGAAGGCGGGGGCTGTCTGCCCCCGCACCCCCGAGGATATTTCGGGCAAGGTGAGAGGGGGGGCGAGCCAATCGGGCACCGGCGCGGTCTGCGCCGCCTCGGCCGCGCGAATGATCGGCGCATAGCCGGTGCAGCGGCACAGATTGCCCGCCAGCACATCGTCATGATCGCGCCGCCCGCAGGCATGGGCGACGGCGAGCGAGACCGTCACCCCCGGCGTGCAAAAGCCGCATTGCGCGCCGTGATGGGCGATCATCGCCTCTTGCACCGGGTGCAGCGCGCCATCGGGCCCCGCGACCCCCTCGATCGTGCGCAGCGCGCGCCCGGCGAGTTGCGGCATCATCATCAGGCAGGCGTTGACCGCGCGCAGGCCTTCCGCATCGCTCACCATCACCGTGCAGGCCCCGCAATCGCCCTCGTTGCAGCCCTCCTTGGTGCCGGTCAGGCCTTCGGCGCGCAGCCAGTCGAGCACGGAGAGCGTCGGCTCGGCGAGCTCGACGCTGCGGGTTTCTCCGTTGAGAAGAAACGAGATCTTCATGCATCTGTCCGCCGCGTTACGCTGAGCGCCCCTCCGCCCGATGCGGCGTAGAACGGGGGGCCTTTGGCTGAGCAAAGCCGATCGCGGCCGGGTTTGGCAAGGGCCGTGCGCAGAGTTTCGCGCCCGCCCTGCCGGAATTTTGACCTGCCGATTAAAATCTGGGCGGCGATTTGGCCCTTCCGGCCCCCGCGCGGGGCGATTAATCTCGCGCCATGGTCCAGCCCCGATTCATCCACCTGCGCGTGCACACGCAATATTCGCTGCTTGAGGGCGCCGTGCCCGTCAAGAAGCTGATCAAGATGTGCGACGCCGCGAATATGCCCGCCGTCGCCATCACCGATACCAATGCGATGTTCGCGGCGCTCGAATTTTCCGTTCTGGCGAAAGGGGATGGGTTGCAGCCGATCGTGGGCTGCCAGATCTCGGTGGCCTATGACCCGGCCCAGCCCGGCGAAAAGCCGCGCCCGCCGGCGCCGGTGGTTCTGCTGTCGCAGACCGAGGCGGGCTACATGAACCTGATGCGGCTCTCGAGCTGTCTTTACGTCGACAAACATGGCGCGGCGGCGGAGGTCACGCTCGAACAGCTCGAGGAGTTTTCCGAGGGGCTGATCTGTCTCTCGGGGGGCGCCGACGGGCCGGTGGGGCGGTTCTTGCAGGCCGGCCAGCCGGGCAAGGCGCGGCTCCTTCTCGAGCGGCTCGCCCGCATCTACCCCGACCGGCTCTATGTCGAGCTGCAGCGCCACCCGGGCGAGGGCGGGCAGCTCCCCGAGGGCGAGCGGATGACCGAGCGGCCGTTCCTCGAGATGGCCTATGACATGGGCCTGCCGATCGTGGCGACCAATGATGTCTACTTCCCCAAGGCCGATATGTTCGAGGCGCATGATGCGCTGATCTGTATCGCCGAGGGCGCCTATGTCGACCAGATCGAGCCGCGCAGGCGCCTGACGCCGCAGCATTATTTCAAATCCGAGGCGGAGATGTGCGCGCTCTTCGCCGATCTGCCGGAGGCGCTCGCCAATACCGTCGAGATCGCGAAGCGCTGCGCTTTCGCGACCTACAAGCGCAACCCGATCTTGCCGAAATTCGCCGATGACGAGGTCGAGGAGCTCCGCCGCCAGGCCTGGGAGGGGCTGCGCGCGCGGCTTGCGGTGATCGAACATGCGGTGCCGGTCGAGGAGTATGAGGCGCGGCTCAAGTTCGAGCTCGGCATCATCGAGCAGATGGGCTTCCCCGGCTACTTCCTGATCGTGGCCGATTTCATCAAATGGTCGAAGGATAACGGCATCCCGGTCGGCCCCGGGCGGGGCTCGGGGGCGGGCTCGCTTGTGGCTTATGCGCTGACCATCACCGACCTCGACCCGTTGCGCTATTCGCTGCTCTTCGAGCGCTTCCTGAACCCCGAACGGGTCTCGATGCCCGACTTCGACATCGACTTCTGCATGGACCGGCGCGAGGAAACGATCCGCTATGTGCAGGAGAAATATGGCCGCGACAAGGTCGGCCAGATCATCACCTTCGGCGCGCTTCTCTCGAAGGCGGCGGTGCGCGACGTGGGGCGCGTGTTGCAGATGTCTTACGGGCAGGTCGACAAGCTCTCGAAGATGATCCCGGTCGAGGGGGTGAAGCCGGTTTCGATCGAGAAGGCGCTGGCCGATGAGCCGCGGCTGCGCGAGGCCGCGCGCGAGGAGGAGGTGGTCAAGCGCCTCCTCGGCTATGCCCAGCAGATCGAGGGGCTCTTGCGCAACGCCTCGACCCACGCCGCGGGGGTGGTGATCGGGGATCGGCCGCTCGACCGGCTGGTGCCGCTCTATCAGGACCCGCGCTCGGACATGCCCGCGACGCAGTTCAACATGAAATGGGTCGAGCAGGCGGGGCTCGTGAAGTTCGACTTTCTCGGGCTGAAGACGCTGACCGTCATCCAATCGGCGATGAACCTGATCTTCAAATCGGGGCGGCCTTTGCATGTGGGCCCCGATGGCACCGAGCTTTACCAGCCCGCCGAGGGCGCCGCGAACCAGATCAACGCGATTCCGCTCGATGATGAGAAGACCTATCGGCTTTACGCCGAGGCGCGCACGGTCGCGGTGTTCCAGGTCGAATCCGAGGGGATGAAATCGGCGCTCAGGCAGATGAAGCCGACCTGTATCGAGGATATCGTGGCGCTCGTGGCGCTTTACCGCCCCGGCCCGATGGAAAACATCCCGACCTATTGCGAGGTGAAACACGGGCTGAAGCCGCTGGCCTCGCTGCACCCCACGATCGACCCGATCCTGGCCGAGACGCAGGGCATCATCGTCTATCAGGAACAGGTGATGCAGATCGCGCAGGTCATGGCGGGCTATACGCTCGGCGGCGCCGACCTGTTGCGCCGCGCGATGGGCAAGAAGATCGCCGAGGAAATGGCCAAGGAGCGCCCGAAATTCGTCGAGGGCGCCAAGAAGACCCATAATGTCGATGAAAAGAAGGCGGGCGAAGTCTTTGACCTTCTTGAGAAATTCGCGAACTACGGGTTCAACAAATCGCATGCCGCGGCCTATGCGGTGGTGTCTTATTACACCGCCTGGCTGAAGGCGAACCACCCTGTCGAATTCATGGGCGGGGTGATGAACTGCGATATCCATCTCACCGACAAGCTCGCGATCTACGCGCAGGAGGTGAAGAAGGAGCTCGGCGCCGAGATCGTGCCGCCCTGTGTGAACCGGTCTCTGGCGACCTTCGATGTGGTCGATCAAAAGCTCGTCTATGCGCTCGGCGCGCTGAAGAACGTGGGCGTCGAGGCGATGCAGCTGATCGTGCAGGCCCGCGGTGACCGGGCGTTCCGCGACCTGAGCGATTTTGCGCGCCGGGTCGATATGAAGCGGGTGGGCAAGCGCCCCTTGGAGATGTTGGCGCGGGCGGGGGCTTTTGATGAGCTCGACCCGAACCGCAAGCGGGTGTTCCAGAGCCTCGAGGGGCTGATGGCCTGGTCGGCGGCGGTGGCCGAGGCCAAGGCCTCGGCGCAGGTCTCGCTTTTTGGCGAGGCGGGCGATGATCTGCCGCCGCCGCGGATGGCCGACACCGATGACTGGCTGCCCGGCGAGCGGCTCGCCGAGGAACACAAGGCGATCGGCTTCTATCTCTCCGGCCACCCGCTCGAGGATTACCTGCCCGCATTGAAGCGCAAGAAGGTGATGACGCTCGAGGAGGTGCAGGCCAAGGCCGTGGGCGGGCCGTTCTTTGCCAAGATCGCGGGCGAGGTCGCCTCGGTGCGCGAGAAGAAATCGGCCAAGGGCAACCGCTTTGCCTTTGTCGCGCTCTCCGATACCTCGGGGCCCTATGAGGCGACGTTCTTCTCCGATGCGCTGGAGGCCTCGCGCGGGGTGCTCGAGGCGGGGCGGCTCGTGGTGCTCAATGTCAAGGTCGAGGTCGAGGGCGAATCGGTGCGGATGCTGGCGCAATCGGCGGTCGCGGTGGAAAGCGTCACCGCCGATGCCGGCGGCGCGGGGCTGATGATCCATGTCGAGGGGGCGGAGGCGGTGGGCTCGATCGCGGCGCTGCTCGAGCGGCTCGAGGCGGAGGGCAAGGTGCGCTCGCGCGGGCCGATCTCCTTCACCGTCTTCGACCCCGAACGCGGCTGCCGCTATCAGCTCAGCGCCGGGCGCGATTACCCGGTCAACCCGCAGATCAAGGGCGCGATCCGCTCGCTGCGCGGCGTGGCGATGGTCGAGGAGGTCTGAGCGGGCGGCTCAGTAATGCGGCGGGCGCTGATCGGCGAGCGGGATCTGGCCGCCGGCGGCAAATTCGCGCTCGGCCTCGCGCTCCATCAACAGCCCCACCGCGCGCGCGAGCCGCTCGATCTCGCGCGCCTGCCGCGCCACGATATCGGACAGCTCGTCGACACTGCGCGTCAGATGCGCGAGCACTTCCTCGGCGTGATCCATCCGCTCCTGCATGGCCTCTCCTCGATTTTGGTGCACGCGGCTTGCCGCGCCAGCCCCCTTCCGCTACACCCTCGCGCGGAGAATGAACAGGTGCAAGCCGGAGTCCGCCCATGGCCAAGGATAAAGCCCCCCGTCGCCCGCGCGCCGAAACCCCGAAAGGGTTTCGCGATTATTTCGGCGCCGAGGTGACCGAGCGCGGCGACATGCTCGCCACGATTGCCGAGGTCTACCGCGCCCATGGTTTCGACCCGCTCGAGACCTCCGCCGTCGAGACGGTCGAGGCGCTGGGCAAGTTCCTGCCCGATGTCGACCGCCCGAATGAGGGGGTTTTCGCCTGGCAGGACGAGGGTGGCGATTGGCTGGCGCTGCGCTATGACATGACCGCGCCGCTCGCGCGCGTCGCGGCGCAGTTCCGCAACGACCTGCCCGCGCCTTACCGGCGCTACACGATGGGCCCGGTCTGGCGCAACGAAAAGCCGGGGCCGGGGCGGTTTCGGCAGTTTTATCAATGCGATGCCGATACGGTGGGCGCGCCCTCGGTGGCGGCCGATGCCGAGATCTGCGGGATGCTCTCGGATGCGCTGGAGGCCGTCGGCATCCCGCGCGGCGATTATCTCGTGCGGGTGAATAACCGCAAGGTTCTCAACGGCGTGATGGAGGTCGCGGGCGTGCTCGACCCGACCAACCCCGAGCGGTTCGCCGAGGCGCGCGGCACCGTGCTGCGCGCGATCGACAAGTTCGACAAGTTCGGCGAGGCCGGCGTGCGGGCGCTGATGGGCGCGGGGCGGCTCGACGAGAGCGGCGATTTCACCAAGGGCGCGGGGCTCTCCGACGAACAGGCCGATATCGTCATGGGCTTCATGCAGGCGCGCCGCGACAGTGGCGCCGCCACCGCTGCGCGGCTGCGCGAGCTCGTGGGCGGCTCGGCGCTGGGCCTTGAGGGCGTGGGCGAGCTCGAGCTGATCGCGGAGCTTCTCGAGGGGCAGGGCTATGGCCCCGAGCGGATCCTGATCGACCCCTCGGTGGTGCGCGGCCTTGGCTATTACACCGGCCCGGTTTTCGAGGCCGAGCTCACCTTCGAGATCCTCGACGAGAAGGGCCGCAAGCGCTCCTTCGGCTCGGTGGCGGGCGGCGGGCGCTATGACGACCTCGTCAAGCGCTTCACCGGCCAGGCGGTGCCCGCGACCGGCGTCTCGATCGGCGTCGACCGGCTTCTGGCCGCGCTGCGCGCCAAGGGCCGGATCGGCGGGCGCGCGCAGGGGCCGGTCGTGGTCACCGTGATGGACCGCGAGCGGATGGGCGATTATCTCGCGCTCGCCGCCACGCTGCGCCGCGCGGGGCTGCGCGCCGAGGTCTATCTCGGCAACCCGAAGAACTTCGGCAACCAGCTCAAATATGCCGACAAGCGCGAGAGCCCGGTGGCGATCATCCAGGGCTCGGACGAGGCCGCGCGCGGCGTCGTGCAGATCAAGGATCTGGTGCTCGGCGCGCAGATCGCCGCAGAGGCGACTGTTGAGGAATGGAAATCCCAACCCGCGCAATTCGAGGCGCCGATCGGCGAGATGGTGGAAAAAGTGAAAGCGATCATCGCCCGGAACGAGGCCCGCTGATGGCCTCGAAAGCCGCCGCGCGGGCCACTGGCGCCCGGTTTCTCGAGCTCTTCCGCGCCGCCGGTGCGGTGGAGATCGCGCCCGATATCCTGCAACCGGCGGAAGCGCTCCTTGATCTTTACGGCGAGGATATCCGCGCGCGCGCCTATGTCACCGCCGACCCTCTGCGCGGCGAGCTGATGTTGCGCCCCGATTTCACCGTGCCGGTGGTGCAGGAGCATATGGCCAACGGTGCCGAGCCTGCGCGCTATTGCTACCTGGGCGAGGTGTTTCGCAAGCAGGAGCATCGCGGCGCCGCGCGGGTCGCGGAATATCAGCAGGTGGGCTTCGAGGTCTTTGACCGCGCCGACCCGGAGGCGGCGGACGCCGAGGTCTTTGCCCGCATCGCCGAGGCGCTCGCGGCCCTCAACCTCGTCGCGACGATCGGCGATATCGGGATCTTGCGCGCCGCGGTGGCCGGGCTCGACACGATCGCCGAGCGCAAGGCCGCGCTCAGCCGCCATATCTGGCGCCCGCAGCGGTTCCACAAGCTGATGGCGCGCTACGCCGGGCTCGTGCCCGCGCCCGAGGCGCGCGGCGCGGTGCTTGCCGGCGCGCGCGAGGGCGCGCCCTGGATCGGGCTGCGCAGCCCGCAGGAGATGGAGGCGCGGATCGCGCGGCTTGCGCGCGACGCCGCCGCGGCGCCGATCGCGGCCGAGGATGTCGCGCGGCTCGATGCGCTCTTCGCGCTGCGCTGTGCGGCGGGCGAGGCGCCGGCGCGGCTGCGCGCGCTCGGGCTGCCGGCGATCGAGGGGGCGGTGGCGCGGCTCGAGCGGCGGCTCGAGGCGCTCGCGGCGCGCGGGGTCGATCTCGGCGCGCTCGGCTTCGAGGCGAGCCACGGCCGCACCACGATGGAATATTACGACGGCTTCGTCTTCACGCTGAGCGCGGCCGACCCGGCCTTGCCGCCGGTGGCCTCCGGCGGGCGCTATGACGCGCTCACCCGGGTCCTGGGCGGCGGGCGCGAGATCCCGGCGGTGGGCGGCGTGATCCGCCCGGGGCTGGTGGCCGATCTGGAGGGGCAGGCATGACGATCAAGCTCGGTGTGCCCTCCAAGGGCCGGCTGATGGAGAAGACCTTCGACTGGTTCGCCGCGCGCGGCATCACGCTGCGCCGCACGGGTTCGGAGCGCGAATATGCCGGTGCGGTCGAGGGCGCGGAGGGGGTCGAGCTCGTCCTTCTCTCGGCGGGCGAGATCCCGCGCGAGCTCGCCGCCGGGCGGATCCATTTCGGGGTCACGGGCTCCGATCTGGTGCGCGACAAGCTCGCCGATTGGGAAAGCCAAGTGGCCGAGCTCGCGCCGATGGGCTTTGGCCATGCCGATCTCATCATCGCGGTGCCGGCCTGCTGGTCCGATGTCGATACGCTCGAAGACCTCGACGCGGCGGCGCATGCCTTCCGCGCCGATCACGGCTTCCGGCTCAGGATCGCGACCAAATACCACCGGCTCGTGCGCGACTTCCTGACCCGCGAGGGCGTGGCGGATTATCAGCTCGTCGACAGCCAGGGCGCGACCGAGGGCACGGTGAAGAACCTCACCGCCGAGGCGATCGCCGATATCACCTCCTCGGGCGAGACGCTGCGCGCCAACCACCTGAAGATCCTCTCGGACGGGCTGATCCACCAGAGCCAGGCGACGCTTTTTGCCGCGCGCGGGGCCGATTGGGCGGCCGAGGGCGCGCGCCCGGCGCGGCTCGTCGCGCAGCTCGGGCTGAGCCTGCCCGCGCTCTGAGGGCTCAATAGGAGGGCTCAATAGCCCCGCGCGGAATCGACGCGGTAGAGGAAGGGCTCGCCCGCCTCGCCGCGGCGGATATTCTCGACAATCACCCGCGCGGCGCTCGCGGGGCGGGTCTCGGCGGCGATATGGGGCGAGACGGTCACCCGCGGATGCGCCCAATAGGGGTGCTCGGGCGGCAGCGGCTCGGTGCGGAAGACATCGAGCGTCGCTTGCGCCACCTGGCCGCTCTCGAGCGCGGCAAGGAGCGCCTCATCGTCGATCAGCGTGCCGCGCCCGGGGTTCAGCACCACCGCGCCGCGCGGCAGCATCGCCAGCGTCTCGGCGTTGAGGATATTCGCGGTCTCGGGCGTGTTGGGCAGGATCGTCACGACGATCTCGCCCGCCGCCAGAGCCTCGGCGAGCCCCGCCGCCCCGGCGAGACAGCGCACACCCTCGATCTCCTTCGGGCTGCGGCTCCAGCCGGTGACACGAAAGCCAAGCCCCGCGAGCGCGCTTGCCGCGGCCGCGCCGAGCGCGCCAAGCCCGAGCACGGTGACCGAGCGCTCCGTCGCGAGCGGCGGCGCGATCTGCTCCCAGCGGCCCGAGTGGTTGAGGATATGCGCATCGAGCCCGAGATGGGCGCGCAGCACCTGGCCCAGCACCCATTCCACCATGCCCCGCGCGAGCCCCTCGTCGACCATCCGGCACAAGGGCTGGGTGAGCGTCGGGTTGCCCACCACCCGCTCGACCCCGGCCCAGAGGCTGAGCACCGCGCGCGCGCGGGTGAAGGAGGCGAAATCCTGCACCGGGCCATTGGGCGCATAGATCAGATAATCGACGCTCTCGGGCGCGGCCTCGCCCGGGCGGACAAGGCGCGCGGCGATCCCGGCCTCGGCGAGCGCGGCGCCAAGCGCGGCCTGATAGGCGGGCCAGAGCCCCGGCGAGCCGGCATAGAGAAGGGTGAGCATGTTACCTCGGGCGGTGGATATTGGCGCTTTGCACGAGACCGAAGGCCGCGAGCAGGATCATCATCGCCGTTCCGCCGTAAGACACAAGGGGCAGCGGCACCCCCACCACCGGCATCAGCCCCATCACCATCGCCATATTGATCGCGAAGAACAGAAAGAATGTCCCCGCGATGCCGATCGTCAAGAGGCTCGAATAGCGGTCGCGGTTGATCAGCGCGGAATGGATCGAGAAGGCGATGATCCCGGCATAGAGCATCAGCAGCGAAAACGCCCCGACAAAGCCGAATTCCTCGGCGAGCGTGGTGAAGATGAAGTCGGTGTGTTTCTCGGGCAGGAAGTTCAGCCGCGATTGCGTGCCCTGCATGTAGCCGCGCCCCGACCAGCCGCCCGAGCCGAGCGCGATCTGCGCCTGGGTGATGTTGTAGCCCGCGCCGAGCGGGTCGGCGGAGGGGTCGAGGAAGGTGTCGATGCGCTTGAACTGATACTCATGCAGGAGCTGCCAATCGGTGCCGCGGCTCTCCATCACGGTGAAGACGAGCGCGACGACGAGCGCGGCGACCGTGCCGAAATACCAAAAGCTCACCCCGGCCGCGAACATCACGATCGCGCCGCCCAGCACCAGCATCACCGCGGTGCCGAGGTCGGGCTGGGTCAGCACGAGGAAGGTCGGCACCAGGATGATCGCCACCGGGATCAAGACCCACAGCGGCCGCGAGACCCGTTTCGGATCGAGCCAGTCGTAATAGGCGGCCAGAAACATCACGAGCGCGATCTTCATCAGCTCCGAGGGCTGGAGGCGGAGCGGCCCGAGCACCAGCCAGCGCTGCGCCCCCATGCCGATATCGCCGAAGAACTCCACCGCGATGAGCAAGAGCAACGCGATCAGATAGGCGATCGCCGAGATATTGCGCCAAAACCAGATCGGCGTGAAACCGACGATGACCATCGCGATCATGCCCGCGGCAAAGCGCTTCATCTGCGGCTCGGCCCAGGTCGTCGGGTCGCCGCCGGCCACCGAATAGAGCATCAAGAACCCGAATCCCGCCACCGCCGAGAGCAGGATCACCAGCGGCCAGTTCAGATAGAAGATCTTGCGCAGGCCCGTGGGCACCGTCTTGAGATTGCTTTCGAGGTAGGACATGGCGCTCCCTCAGGCCCGGCTGCGGCCGGTGGTGGTCACGGTTTCCGGGTCGACGAGGTCGAGCGCCTCCTGCTGGGCCTTGATCTTGCCGCGCTGCTCGGCCGGATAGGCCGCGAGCGGCGGCAGCCCGTCGGCAAGCGCATAAAGCAGGATGTCGCGCGCGATCGGCGCCGCCGCCGACGACCCGCCGCCGCCATGTTCGACGATCAGCGCGACGGCATATTTGGGCGCCTCGACGGGCGCATAACAGACAAAGAGCGCATGGTCGCGCTGCTCCCAGGGGACGGATTTGTTGTCCACCACCGCCGAGCGCACCTGGCTCGTGCCGGTCTTGCCCGCCATCTTCCAGCCCGCCTCGACGATCCGCGCGCCGCGCGCGGTGCCGTTCGCGCCATTGACCACCGAGATCATCCCGCGCCGGATATGGTCGAGCCAATCCTCCTCGAGCCCGAGCGGCGCGGCCTCGGCCAGCGGCTCCTCGATCCCGTCGCGCGAGCGGATCAGCCGCGGCGCCACCGCCCGCCCGGTCGCCACCCGCGCCGTCATCACCGCAAGCTGCAGGGGCGAGGCCAGCACATAGCCCTGACCGATCGAGGAGTTGATCGTGTCGCCGATCCGCCACTCCTTGCCGTAGCGCTCCTGCTTCCAGGCCTTGGTCGGCGCGATCCCCTCGGCCACCGCCGACATCGGCAGGTCATGGCGCACGCCGACGCCGAGGCGTTTGGCCATCTCGGCGATCTTGTCGATGCCGACCTTCTGCGCGACCTCGTAATAGAACACGTCGCAGCTGCGCTCGAGGCTTTGCACGACATTCACCCGGCCATGGCCCGACCGCTTCCAGCAATGGAACCGCCGCCCGCCCATCTCGATATGGCCGGGGCAATAGACGGTCTCCTCGGGGCCGATCACGCCGGCCTCGAGCGCGGCGAGCGCGGTCACCACCTTGAAGGTCGAGCCGGGCGGGTAGAGGCCCTGCACCGATTTGTCGGCCATCGGGCGGTGGTCGTCCTGCATCAGGCTGCGGTAATCGGCCGAGGAAATCCCGCGCACGAAGAGGTTGGGGTCGAAGGACGGCGTCGAGACGATCGCCATGATATCGCCATTCGTCACATCCATCACCACCGCGGCAGCGGATTCCTCGCCAAGCCGCTGATGGGCGAAATTCTGGAGCCGATAATCGAGCGTGAGCTGCAAGGTCGCGCCGGGCTCGCCCTCGCGCCGGTCGAGCTCGCGCATCTCGCGCCCGGCCGAGTTCACCTCGACGCGCCGCTGGCCGGCATGGCCGCGCAAGACCTCCTCCATCTTCGCCTCGATCCCGAGCTTGCCGAGCTGGAATTTCGGGATCCGCAGGAGCGGGTCGGGGTTCTCGATCTGGCTCAGGTCGTAATCCGAGACCGGGCCCACATAGCCGACCACATGGGCGAAATCGAAGCTGCGCGGGTAGACGCGCGAGAGACCGACCTCGGGCGAGACACCGGGCAGCGCGGGCGTGTTCACCGCGATGCGGGAAAATTCCTCCCAGCTCAGCCGATCCTCGACCAGGACCGGCGCATGGGGCGGCTGCTTGCGGATCTCGGCGAGCACATCGGCCGCGTCTTCATCGGAGAGCGGGATCAGTCGGCGCAGATCGGCGAGCAATTGCTCGACATCGGCGGCATCCTCGCGGGTGATGGTCACCCGGTAGTTCTGTTCATTGCCCGCGATCAGCACGCCGTTGCGGTCATAGATCAGCCCGCGCGCCGGCGGGATCAGCCGGATCTTGACCGAATTGCCCTCGGCCAGCATCCGGTATTGCTCGGATTGCTCGAGCTGCATCTTGCGCATCCGAAGCCCGAGCACCGCCACGATCGCGGCTTGCCCCGCGCCGAGCATCAGCCCGCGGCGGGTGATCTTCGAGCGGCTCTCGAGGCTCTCTCTCTCGCTGCGTCGCATCCCGCCTCCTCAGATCCGGTGGCCATGGGCGTCAAGCTCGCCCAAAGCCGCGCGTTTGAGCCCGAAGCCGAGCGCCGAGAGCGCCACCACGAACGGATAGGCCGCGAGCGTCATCAGGAGCCGCAAGAGCTCCAGCCCGAGCGGCGGCTGCTCGACCACCGCAAGGCCCAGCACCATCCGGTTGACCACCAGCATCGCCGCCATCACCCCCGCCACCAGCGCCATCTCGAAGAGGAAGTTGAGATCGCGCGTCGCCTCCTCGCGCGCGCGCAGGAATTCGGTGCCGCCCAGCACGATCAGCGTCCACAGCCCGATCGGCTGCCAATACATCACATCCTCGAGCAGGAAGACCCCGACGATCAGCCAGGCGGGCACATAATCGGGCCGCCGCAGCACCCAGGCCAGCGTCAGCGCGAGCACCAGATCCGGCCCGGGGATGCCATGCGACATCGGCGTGACCGGCAAGAGCCGCAGAAACATCACGATGAGCGCGAGCCCGAGATAGAGCGCGCGATGGGCGATCCGGCGGGTGGTGAGCGGATCAACCATTGCCGCCCTCCGCCGCCACCTCCGCCGGCGCGGGCGGGATCAGCGGCCCCGCGTCGCGCAGCTGTTCGGCCGGATGCGAGCGCAACACCCGCAGGAAATCGAGCCGCTCGTAATCGGCCGAGAGGCGCACGCGCAGCCGCCGGTCCTGGCCCTGAAGCACCTGACCGACGAGCAGGCTGGCCGGGAACACCCCGCCATCGCCCGAGGAAATCACCCGGTCGCCCGGGCGCACCTGCTCGGGGTGCTCGAGGAAATCCAGGAGCGGGAAGGGCGTGTTGTCGCCGGTCAGGATCGCATGCTGGCCCGAGGGCTGGATGGTGACCGGGATCCGCGAGGAGCTGTCGGTGAGCAGCACCACCCGGCTGGTCGCGCGCCCGACCCCGGAGATCCGCCCGACAAGGCCGAGCCCGTCCATCGTCGCCCAGCCATCGACCACGCCATCGCGCGAGCCGACATTGAGCAGCACCGATTGGCGGAACGGCGAGCCGCTGTCGGCCAGCACCACCCCCGAAACCGAGGTCAGCTTCGGATCGAGCCGCACCTGGTTTTGCGCGAGCAGCTTGGCGTTTTGCTGCTCGAGCTGGACGGCGGCCTCCTTCCAGGCCTTCATCTGCTGAAGCTCGCGGCGAAGCTCCTGATTTTGCGCGACAATCCGCGCGTAGGATTGGAACCCCTCGACGATGCCCAGCGCCTTCGTCACCGGCACCATCGCCCAGTCGAAGGTCGGCACGAAACGGTCGATGAAGGCGTTGCGGAAGCGCTCGACACGGGTGCTGTCGATGCGCCAGACGAGGAAGCTCGCCGCCAGCACCAGCACCAGCGCCGCGATCCCGATGCGCCGCAGCGGGCCGAGATAATCCTGATCGTCGCGATCGCGTGCCAAATGCGCCTCCGTCCAGGCGGGCCGCCGCCCGCCGGATTACCCCCGTCCGCCGTGCCGCCCCGAGGGCGCCTCAGCTATCGTAGTCGATCACATGCCGCAGTTGCTTTTCGTATTCCAGCGCCTTGCCGGTGCCAAGCGCCACACAATTGAGCGATTGATCCGCGATCGAGATCGACAGCCCGGTCTGCTCGCGCAGGCTAAGGTCAAGCTCGCCCAGGAGCGCGCCGCCGCCGGTCAGCATCACGCCGCGGTCGACGATATCGGCCGCGAGATCGGGCGGCGTGGTCTCGAGCGCCTGCATGACCGCGTCGCAGATCTGCTGCACCGGCTCCGAGAGCGCCTCGGCGACCTGCGCCTGGGTGATCTCGACCTCCTTGGGCACACCGTTGAGCAGGTCGCGCCCGCGCACCATCAGGCTCGCGCCGCGCCCGTCATCGGGCATCCGCGCGGTGCCGATGGTGGTCTTGATCCGCTCGGCGGTGGATTCGCCCACCAGCAGGTTCTGGTTGCGGCGCAGATACGAGATGATCGCCTCATCCATCCGGTCGCCGCCGACGCGCACCGAGCGCGCATAGACGATATCGCCAAGCGAGAGCACCGCAACCTCGGTGGTGCCGCCGCCGATATCGACCACCATCGAGCCGGTGGGGTCGGTGATCGGCATGCCCGCCCCGATCGCCGCCGCGATCGGCTCCGCGATCAGGCCCGCGCGGCGCGCCCCCGCCGAGAGTACCGATTGCCGGATCGCGCGTTTCTCGACCGGCGTCGCGCCATGGGGCACGCAAACGATGATCTTCGGCTTCGAGAGGGTCGAGCGCTTGTGCACCTTGCGGATGAAATGCTTGATCATTTCCTCGGCGCTGTCGAAATCGGCGATGACACCGTCGCGCATCGGGCGGATCGCCTCGATCGAGCCGGGGGTGCGGCCGAGCATCAGCTTGGCGTCCTCGCCCACCGCGAGCACCTGTTTCTTGCCGTCCTTGACGTGATAGGCGACCACCGAGGGCTCATTGAGCACGATGCCCTTGCCCTTGACATAGACGAGCGTATTCGCCGTCCCGAGGTCGATCGCCATATCCGAGGAAAAAATCCCGCCAAGACCCGTCATACTTCACCGTCCCATAGAATCGCGCCGACTCGCCCCCGGAGTCGGGTTTCCCGCCCATATAGGCAAAGCGGTGCAAATCGGGAAGCCGATTTCCCGCCGCACGCGGGCAGGGGGGCGGGGTTCCGCGCACCGCCCCGACACGGCTTTCCATTTTGCAACAATCGAAGGGCGATATGGGCGCGCACAGGCTCTGAAAACAGGCTTTTCGCAACCTTTCACGAATTCGTGCAAATCTTGGGCAGATCCTGGACCCAAGCCTTTCTTCTTGGCCCAAATACGCACTCCGACCGCGCCACAGCGCCTTGCGCCGGGGGAGGTTAGCCAAGCGGCGCGGGACCATCGGTCTCGCGCCGCCCCCGGCGCCCGCAAGGGCGCCGCTCAGAGCTTGTAGCTGACCGACTTCATGTCGGCATCGGGCGCGGTCTTTTGCGCGCGCACCCGCAGCCGGTTCAGCGCGCCGACATAGGCCTTCACGCTGGCCAGGATCGTATCGGTATCGGCGGCCGAGCCGGTCACGATCCGCCCCTCTTCCTCGAGCCGCACCGACACCGTCGCCTGCGCATCGGTGCCCTCGGTCACGGCATGCACCTGATAGAGCTTCAGCCGCGCCTGGGTCGGATAGATCGTCTTCACACAGTTGAACACCGCATCGACCGGCCCGTCGCCCGCACATTTGGCCGATTTCTCGACCCCGTCGACGAGCATCTTCAGCTCGGCTTCCTGCCCGTCCGAGCCGCAGACCACACGCAGCCATGTCACCTGCAGATAATCGTCCGAGGTATTGGCCGCGCTATCGGTCATCAGCGCGATCAGGTCGTCGTCGTAGATCTCTTTCTTGCGGTCGGCGAGCGCCTTGAAGCGCACGAAGACATCGTTGAGCTGGTTGTCGGCCAGCTCATAGCCCAGATCGGCGAGCTTGGTGCGCAGCGCCGCGCGCCCCGAATGCTTGCCCATCGCGATATTGGTCTCGGTGATGCCGATATCGGCGGGCTTCATGATCTCGAAGGTCTCGACGTTCTTCAAGACGCCATCCTGGTGGATGCCGCTCTCATGCAAGAAGGCGTTCTTGCCGACGACCGCCTTGTTGAACTGCACCGGGAAGCCCGAGACCTGGCTCACGCGGCGGCTCAGGTTCATGATCTTGGTGGTGTCGATGCGGGTGGTGTAGGGCATCAGATCGCGCCGCACCTTGATCGCCATCACCACCTCTTCGAGCGCGGTATTGCCGGCGCGCTCGCCGAGGCCATTGATCGTGCATTCGATCTGGCGCGCGCCCGCGCTCACCGCAGCCAGCGCATTCGCCGTCGCCATGCCGAGGTCGTTGTGGCAATGCGTCGCGAAGATCACCTGATCCGCGCCCGGCACCTTCTCGAGCAGCATCGCGATGATATCGGCCGATTCCTGCGGCAGCGTATAGCCCACGGTATCGGGGATGTTGATCGTGGTGGCGCCCGCCTTGATCGCGGTCTCGACCACGCGGCAGAGGTAATCGCGCTCGGTGCGGATCGCATCCATCGCCGACCATTGCACATCCTCGCACAGGTTGCGCGCATGGGTCACGGTATCGGCGATGCGCGCGATCATCTCGTCCTGGCCGAGGTTGGTGATCCCCCGGTGCAGGGGCGAGGTGCCGATGAAGGTGTGGATGCGCGGGCGCGCGGCGTGTTTCACCGCCTCCCAGCAGCGGTCGATATCCTTGTAATTGGCGCGCGAGAGCCCGCAGATCACCGAGTTTTTCGAGGCTTTCGCGATCGCCGAGACCGCCTCGAAATCGCCCTCGGAGGCGATCGGGAAGCCCGCCTCGATGATATCGACGCCCATGTCGTCGAGCAGCATCGCGATCTCGAGCTTCTCGTCATGGGTCATCGTCGCGCCGGGCGATTGCTCGCCGTCACGCAAGGTGGTGTCGAAAATCAATACGCGGGACGTGTCGGTCATATTCTGCGCCATGGGTCGTTCTCCTCGGGGTGTTCCTTAGCGTCATGGAGGCCCGAAGGCCAGCACTCGCTTGGGCTTCGGGAGCTTTGGGCGCTGGATACCTCTGAGCGGTCGCGCCCGAAGGCACGCTCAGAGGCTGCTAAGAAGGAGGAGGCCACGGACGGGGAAGCCGGGCGCGCGGGCGCCGGGGCAGGTCGTCGAAATGTCGATCATCCGTGTCATGGGGGCGACTATACCGGCGCGGGCCGCGATGAAAAGCGAAAAATGCGCCCCGGGCGGGCGGGCGCCGCCCGGGGGCGGGTCAGTGCGCGGCGGCGGCGGGCGGCGCGGTGGGCGCCGGGGCCGGGGCCTCGGCCGGCGTTTGCGGCGCGGCTTCGGGGGCGGCCTCGGGCGCGGTTTCGGGCGCGGTTTCGGGCGCGGCTTCGGCGGCGGGCGCCGGGCTCTCGGGCGCCGGGCTCTCGGTGGCCGGGGTGGGCGCGGCTTCGGTCAGCACGTTCTCTTCCCAGGTGCCGGCGGCCACCTCGCCGCTCTTGTAGCGCATCACGCCCTGGCCCTGGCGTTTGCCCATCGTGAAATGGCCCTCGTAGACATCGCCGTTGCCATAGGTCGCGACGCCCTCGCCATCGATCTCGCCGCCCCGCCAGCTACCCACATAGGTGAAGCCGTCAGGCATGGTGATCTTGCCCTGGCCCGCGCGCTGGCCGGCCTCGAACCCGCCCTCATAGACGGTGCCATCGGCATAGGTGGCGCGGCCCTGGCCCTGGCGCTGACCATCGGCCCAGTCGCCCTCGTAGACATAGCCGTCGGGATAGGTCATCCGGCCCTTGCCATGGTTGCGCGCGGCAAGGAACTGGCCCTCGTAGACGAGGCCGTTGGCATAGCGCGCCACGCCCGTGCCCTCGATCACCCCCGCGACCCAATCGCCCTCGTAGCTTGAGCCATCGGGATAGGTGATCTTGCCGCGGCCCTCGGGCAGGTCGTTGACGAAAGCGCCCTCATAGACCGAGCCGTCGGGGTAGCTCACCCGGCCGATGCCCTCGATCCGCCCGGCGAGCCAGTCGCCCTCATAGACATAGCCATCGGTGCCGCGGAACGTGCCCTTGCCCTCGCGCCGGTCGGCGTTGAAATTGCCCTCATAGATATCGCCATTGGCATAGGTGACCTTGCCCGGGCCCTGGCGTTTGCCGTTGACCATCGCGCCTTCGAACACATCGCCATTGGGCTGGGTCAGCCGGCCGGTGCCGTTCATCTGCCCCTCCGCCCAGCCGCCCTCATAGACGAGCCCGTCGGCCATCGTGAGCCGGCCTTGCCCGGCGCGCACCCCGGCGAGCATGTCGCCCTCATAGACCGCGCCATCGGGATAGGTGATCTTGCCCTTGCCCTGTTTCACCCCGCCGACCCAATCGCCCTCGTAGCGATAGCCGTCGAGGCCGGTCAGCACGCCCTTGCCGTTATGGAGCGCGTTGCGGAAGGTGCCGGTGTAGCTCGTGCCATTGGCATAGCGCGCCACGCCCTCGCCGGTGATCTGCCCCGCGACCCAGTCGCCCTCATAGGTGCCGCCATCGGCGAAGGTGATCTTGCCCTTGCCGTTCGGCTCGCCCTTGGCGAATTCGCCCTCATAGACCGAGCCATTGGGAAACCGCGCGCGCCCCTGGCCGGCGATCTCGCCCATCACCCACTCACCCTCGTATTCATAGCCCGAGGGCAGCCGATAGGTGCCGCGGCCGTGCTGCTTGCCGTCCTTGAAGGCGCCCTCGTAGATGCCGCCATCGTCATATTGCTTGGTCTGCACCGCCTGCGCCGCCGCCGGGCCCGCCGCGCCCGCCGCCACGAAACCCGCCAGCGCCAACGCCACGCCAAGCGCGCGCATCTGCCCGCCGAAGCCGAAACCTGTCGTCATTCTGCCTCTCCGTTCGTCGCCTGGATGGTCGCTCGCGCGCGCTCCGCGGTCCCCACCCGAAGCCCGGGCGAGACTAAAGCCTGCGCCGGCGCGGGGCAAGCGGGGGCGGCGCGGCCCCCCCGGGCGGCAGATTTGCGCCCCGCGCGGCTTTTCTGCGCGCGCCAATGCCGCTACATCAGGGGGCAGATCAGCAAGGAGCCGCCCATGGCCGAGACCTTCCGCCTCACCCTCGCCCAGCTCAACGCCACCGTCGGCGCGCTTTCGGCCAATGCCGAGAAAGCCTTCGCCGCCTGGCAGGAGGGCAAGCGCGCCGGGGCGCAGATGGTGGCGCTGCCCGAGATGTTCCTGACCGGCTATCAGACCCAGGATCTGGTGCTCAAACCCGCTTTCGTGCGCGATGCGATGGCGGAAATGGAGGCGCTGGCGGCGCGGATCGTGGACGGGCCCGCGCTCGGTATCGGCGGGCCCTGGTGGGACGAAAGCGGCCACTATAACGCCTATTGGATCTTGCAAGAGGGGCGCGTGGCGGCGCGGCTTCTCAAGCATCACCTGCCCCATGACGATGTTTTCGACGAGATGCGGCTCTTTGATTCGGGGCCGATTTCGGGGCCCTACCGGGTCGGGCCGCTGGTGATCGGCTCGCCGGTCTGCGAGGATGCCTGGCACCCCGATGTCGCCGAGACGCTGGCCGAGACCGGCGCCGAGATCCTGATGGTCCCGAATGGCTCGCCCTACCGGCGCGAGAAGCGCGATCTGCGGCTCAATGTGACGGTGGCGCGGGTGGTCGAGACCGGCTTGCCGCTCGTCTATCTCAACATGCTCGGCGGTCAGGATGACCAGCTCTTCGACGGCGCGAGCTTCGTGCTCAACCCCCATGGCGAGCTCGCGGTGCAATTTGCGCCCTTCGAGGAGGTCATCGACCATGTCGATTTCGAGCGCGGGGCGCAGGGCTGGCGCGCCAGGCCCGGCCGCTGTGACCCGCAGCCCGACGCCTGGGAGCAGGATTACCACGCGATGGTGCTGGGCCTGCGCGATTATCTGGGCAAATCGGGGTTCAGGAAGGTCGTGCTCGGGCTCTCGGGCGGGGTCGATTCGGCGCTTGTCGCGGTGATCGCGGCCGATGCGGTGGGGCCGCAGAACGTGCATTGCGTGATGCTGCCCTCGCACTTCACCTCGCAAGGCTCGCTCGATGATGCGGCCGATGCCGCGCACAGGCTGGGCGCGCGGCTCGATACCGTCTCGATCGAGGAGAGCCGCCACGCGGTCGAGGGCGCGCTCGCGCATCTGATGGCCGGCACCGCCCCCGATGTCACCGAGGAAAACATCCAGTCGCGCCTGCGCGGCGTGATGCTGATGGCGATCTCGAACAAGACCGGCGCGATGCTGCTCACCACCGGCAACAAATCCGAGGTGGCGGTGGGCTATTGCACCATCTACGGCGATATGGCGGGCGGCTATAACCCGCTGAAAGACCTCTATAAAACGCGCGTGTTCGAGACCTGTCGGTGGCGCAACGCCAACCATCGGGGCTGGATGATGGGGCCCGCGGGCGAGGTCGTGCCGCCGCAGATCATCTCGAAACCGCCCTCGGCGGAGCTGCGCGAGAACCAGAAGGATCAGGACAGCCTGCCGCCCTATGAGGTGCTCGACGCAATCCTCGAGCGGCTCGTCGAGGGCGATCAATCGGTGGCCGAGATCGTCGCCGCCGGCTTCGAGCACGCCACCGTCAAGCGCATCGAACAGCTGCTCTACATCTCGGAATGGAAACGCTTCCAGTCGGCGCCCGGCCCGCGGCTGACCACCCGCGCCTTCTGGCTCGACCGCCGCTATCCGATGGTCAACCGCTGGCGCGACGGGAGCTGACGCGGGGGGGGGCGCCGCCCCCCGGCTTCGCCTCCCCCCGGGATATTTCGGCATCGTTGAAGGCGGACTTGGGCCTGTTTCAACGATGCGAAAATATCCCGGGGGTGAATTCGCCGCAGGCGAAGAGGGGGCGGCGCCCCCATGGTCAGATTTCCTCGAGCGAGCAGTGGCGCAGCAGCCGCTTGACCGTCGCGCCATCGCACAGGTCGGTGGCGGGCGTCATCACCGCCGCCGCCGCCGCCGAAGAGCCCCATTGCAGCGCCTCGGGCTGGCTCAGTCCGCGCGCCTGTGCCAGCACGAAGGCGGCGACAAAACTGTCGCCCGCGCCGACCTTCGAGACCACATGATCGGGCACCGAACGCGCCACCCAACGCCGCGCGGCCGTGGCCAGCACATTGCCATCCGCCCCGCGCGCCACGATCACCGCATGGGCGAGGCCGCGGTTGACGAGGCTTTGCGCGAAATCGGCGCTGTCTTCGCGGCCGGGCAGGGCGTGGCCGGCGAGTTCCTCGGCCTCGAGGTCATCCATCCGCAGCACATCGGCCGGCTTCGCGCCCGAGTGCAAAAGCGCATGCAGCGCCCTGCCCGAGGTGTCGAGAAAGAACCGTGCGCGCGTGCGGGCGATCCGGGTGGCGAGGCGGGCGGGGAAATCGTCGGGAAAGCCCGGCGGCTGGCTGCCTGAGAGCACGACGATGCCGTTTTCGGGCGCCGCGCGGCCGATGCGGTCGAGCACCCGGGTCACCTCGCGCGGGCTCCAGCTCGGGCCGGGCATCACGAATCGATATTGTTCGCCGGTTGATTCGTCGGTGACGGTGAGGCTCTGGCGCGTCTCGCCCGGTGCCGGAAACGGCTGCAAACCGATGCCCTGCTCGGACAGAAGATGCATCACCTTGTCGCCCGTCGGCCCGCCGAGCGCGACAAAAGCGGTCGAATGCCCGCCCATCGCCGAGATCGCGCGCGAGACGTTGATGCCGCCGCCGCCGGGGTCGGTCAGCGGGTTCGAGCAGCGCAATTTCCGTTCTGGCGCAACATGATCGGCGGTGATCGAAAGGTCTACCGTCGGGTTCAGCGTGATCGTGAGGATGGCGGTCATGGCGTCTCTTCGGGGCAGGGGGGAGCGACAGAATGGCAGGTTCGGGCCCATGATCCAAGGCCGGAAACCAATTCTTAAACGCTCGTGCGGTATCACAACCGAAATTCTTGGAGGAGCTACATGATTCCCGATGCAAATGACCCGCGCTGGAAGCGCGTTCTGACGAGTGACAGTGACCTCTCCGCGACTTCGCTGGCGACCCGGATCCTGATCGCGCGCCTGCGCCGCGAAGTGGCGGCCGCGCCCGGCGCGCTGGCCGGCAAGATCGGCGAGCTGCGTGATTTCGTGACCAAAAACTCTTTCGCTGTCGCCGACGTGGCCAAATTCTGAACCGGAGCCCGAGATGAAAAACGAAGTTCTGAGCGTCGCCGAAGCGGCCAAACGCATCGAAGCGGGCGCTGTCATGGTGCTGGCGGGGGACGAGGCGCTTCTGGCGCAACTTCCGCGCGGCAAATGGATCGGCGGCACCACCGTCTATTTCGTCACCGAAGACGGTGGCACGGTGATGCGCGACAAACTCTTCTGCACCACCTTCGCCGAGGCGACCGGGGCCGTGCCGCGCTATGTCGATGTCGCCGGCCTGCCGGAGATCTCCAAGGGCTACACGCCCGGCGGGTTCACGATGATCATGATCCCGGCCTTCTCGGTCGCGCATTCGAACTTCGCGGTCGAAGGCCAGACCTACCCGGGCCTCTTCGATCAGCCGCTCTCGGGCTGGATTACGGGCGTGCACCTCGATGACATCGGCAAGCGCGCGCCGAAAATCTTCGACGGCTCGACCGGCATCGGCCATGACGAGGGCGCGGCGCTGCTCCATGTCGCGCTGCCCGAGGGCGCGCATGTCGATCTCGATATCCTCAACATCTTCGCCCGTGGCGACAGCGCGGCGCTGACCTTCTCCTTCCCGGAGGCGGGTTTTGCGGCGAAAACCGCGGTGGTGAACGGCGAGGAAGTCAATTTCGCGCGCTACATCACCGAAACCGGGATCGATACCCGCCTGCCGCTCGTGGCGAATTATGCGGGCGCGCTGGTCAATGTCTCGATCCAGTCGGTCGATGTCGAGGCCGGTGAGGTCAAGTTCTACGCGCCGGTTGTGGCCGGGGTCGAATATCGCCTCGCCAATGCGCTGGGCTCCTATGCGCAGGCTTTCGCGCAGGGCGCGGGCGAGACCGGCGAGGGGCAGTATTCGTGCAACTGCATCCTCAACTACCTCTATGGCGAACTCGAGGGCCAACGCACCGGCAAGTTCACCGGCCCGATCACCTTCGGCGAAATCGCTTATATCCTGCTGAACCAGACCCTGGTGAAGATGGATATCTCGAACGCGGCCTGATGCAGGCCAAGGCGCGGCCCGAGCCCCCGGGCCGCGCCTGTTTCACAGATCGAGCTGGTAACTCGCCGGCACGAAGCGGAAGCCCTCGCCCCGGGCCTCGAGGAACCCGACCCCGGGGAAGGGCATGTGGTAGCCGATAAACGGCAGTTTCCCCGCGGCGATCCGCCCGAAGAGCGATTTGCGCGTCGCGGCGGCAGCGGCCTTTTCCATGTCGTAGCGCACCTCCCAATCGGGCCGCTCGAGCGACCAGACATAGTGGTTCGCGGCATCGGCGCTGAGCACGAGTTCGCGCCCGGCACTCTCGAGCCAATAGGCCATATGGCCGGGCGTATGGCCCGCGGCGAGAACGGCCGTCACGCCCGGCACCGGGCTTTCCCCATCGGTCACGAAGCGGAATTTCTCGGCCAGCGGGCGCACCTTCGCCTCGAACCCCTCGTTGCCCGCGCCCGCCCAATGGTCGAACTCGGTCTGGCCGGTGACATAGGTGGCGTTGGCGAAGGTCGGCGCCGAGCCCTCCATCAACCCGCCGATGTGATCGCCATGCATATGGGTCAAGACAACCGTGGTGATCTCCTCGGGGCGATGCCCGGCGGCGGCGAGCGCGGCGCGGATCCCCTCGGGCGAAAGCCCGGTGTCAAACAGGATCTTCTCCGCGCCGCGCTCGATCAGCACCGGCGTGAAAAAATTGACCGCGCGATCGGTCGGCAGGAAGGCCGCGGCGCTCAGCGCGGCGAAGTCCTCCTTCGAGGCGTTGAGCCCGAAAATCTCCTGCGGATTTTCCGTCGTCCGGCTGCCCGCAAGCAGGCTCGTCACGGTCATCTCGCCAAGCGTCATCCGCCGATAGGGCGGGATCGCGGGGGCGGCCGGGGGCGGGGGCGTTTCGGCCTGCGCGGGGCGCGCTCCGATCAGGGCGGGGCTCGCAAGGGCGGCGGCGGCAAGGCCGAGCGCATGGCGGCGGCTGGGGGAACGTCTCATCGGCATCTCCTCTGGTCGCGGTTTGCCCCTTTGAGATGGGGCGCGCGCGGCCGAGGGCAAGTCACTCCCACCAGCGATCGATCGCGGCGATATCGGCATCGGACCAGCCGAAATGATGGGCGAGCTCGTGGATATAGACATGCGCGACCAGCGCATCGAGCGCGACATCGCCGCGCGCCACCCATTCATCGAGGATCGGTCGGCGGAAGAGCCAGATCAGGTCCGGGCCGCCCGGATCCATCACCGATTTCTCGGGCAGCGCCACCCCCTCGTAAAGCCCGGTCAGCTCGAAGGCATCCTCGATCCCCATCTCCTCGAGCAGCGCCTCGGGCGCGAACTCCTCGACCCGCAGCACCACCCGCGCCGCCGCCGCCGCAAAGGCCTCGGGCAACATCGCGCGCGCGGCCTCGGCCATCGCCTCGATCTGCGCGAGCGAGGGCGCGGTTACCCCTTGCCAGCTTTCTTCAGAAACTTCTGCCATTTTCACGACTCCCTTACCGCCCGCGGGGCACTCTCCCCCCCGCCCCGATATGGACAAAACCGCCCCTTTATGAAAGAGCAGGCGCATTCAGGAGTGCACCATGACCACCGTTACCCGCTTTGCCCCCTCGCCCACGGGCTATATCCACGTCGGCAACCTGCGCACCGCGCTGATGAACTATCTCATCGCGCGCAAGACCGGCGGCACCTTCATCCTGCGCATCGACGACACCGATCAGGAGCGCTCCAAGCAGGAATATATCGACGCGCTGAAGGCCGATCTTGAATGGCTCGGCATCGAATGGGACCGCGAGGAATGGCAGTCGCGCCGCTTTGACCGCTACGAAGCGGCGGCCGAGAGCCTGCGCGCGATGGGCCGGCTTTATGAGTGTTTCGAGAGCCCGACCGAGCTCGATCTGAAGCGCAAGAAGCTGCTCAACATGCACAAGCCCCCGGTCTATGACCGCGCGGCGCTTGCCCTGAGCGAGGATCAGAAGGCCGCGTTCCGCGACGAGGGGCGCGAGGGCTATTGGCGCTTCCTGCTCGAGCAGCGCCGCACCGAATGGCCCGATGGCATCCTCGGCCCGATCTCGATCGACGCGGGCTCGGTCTCCGACCCGGTGCTGATCAAGGCGGGCGGTCAGGTGCTCTACACCTTCGCGAGCTCGGTCGACGATATCCAGATGGGCGTCACCCATATCGTGCGCGGCGCCGACCATGTCACCAACACCGCGACCCAGATCCAGATCATGGAGGCGCTCGGCGGCCGCCCGCCGGCTTTTGCGCACCATTCGCTCTTGACCGGGCCGCAGGGCGAGGAGCTCTCCAAGCGGCTCGGCGCGCTCTCGATCCGCGATCTGCGCGCCAATGGCATCGCGCCCGAGGCGCTCTTGTCGATGATGGCGCGGCTCGGCTCCAGCCAGCCGATCGAGTTGAAGATGAGCCTTGACGAGATCGCCGAAGGGTTCGATCTGAGCCAATTCGGCGCGGCGCCGACGAAGTTCGACGCCGACGACCTCGTGCCGCTGACCCGCGCGCGCAACCAGCATCTGCCCTATGCGGCGGTGGCCGATCAGATCGCGGCGCTGGGCATTCCGGCCGCCGAGGGGGAGGCCTTCTGGGCGGTGGCCTCGAAGAACATCGACAAGCTCTCGGACCTCGGTCAATGGGCCGATCTCGTGCTCAACGGCGCCGAGCCGGTGATCGCGCCGGAGGATGCCGAGTTCATCGCGACGGCGATGGCGCTTCTGCCCGAGCCGCCGCTGACGGGGGCGAGCTGGGGCGAGTGGACGGCCAAGGTCAAGGAGGCGACCGGGCGCAAGGGCAAGGGGCTGTTCATGCCGCTGCGGCGCGCGCTGACCGGGCGCGACCATGGGCCGGAGATGGCGGATCTGTTGCCGCTTCTACACAAGATCCGCGCCAAGGGTTGAGGGGTTCGCGGGGCTCTGCCCCGCACCCCGGGATATTTGTGGCAAGATGAAAGGGCGGGGGAACCTCGCCCTTTTCCTTGTGCGTTTGCGACGGGCGGATGTCGTATTTTTCTCAAAAGCGTCGATTCTGGATTTTGCGCTTGTCAGCTTGGCCCGGGCTCGGCTATCCGGGAGAGGTCAGAATCGGGAGAAACTGGACATCCAGTGCCGAAGGAGCAACCGCCCCGGTAAACTCTCAGGCAAAAGGACCGTTCTGATAAAGGACTCTGGAGAGAGGCGCCCGTGGCGCCCGCCGAAGGGATAACGATCTCAGGCGCTCGCGCGGCGGGCAGGGACAGAGGGGGCATCGAGCGGGCGAAAGCCCAGGGGTCGGTGCCGAATTTCGGCGAACATGGAGGGGCGGCATGGCGGAGCTGAAGCGCACATGTCTATTCGATCTGCATCTCGAGCAGGGGGCCAAGATGGTGCCCTTTGCCGGTTGGGAGATGCCGGTGCAATATCCGATGGGGGTGCTCAAGGAGCATCTGCACACCCGCGCGGCGGCGGGGCTGTTCGATGTCAGCCACATGGGGCAGGTGATCGTGCCGAAGGCGGGCCTTGCGGCGCTCGAGGGGCTGGTGCCGGTCGATCTGGCGGGGCTGGGCGAGGGGCGGCAGCGCTATGCGATGTTCACCAATGCCGCGGGCGGGATCCTCGATGATCTGATGGTTGCGAACCGGGGCGATCACCTCTTCCTCGTGGTCAATGCGGCCTGTGCCGAGGCCGATATCGCGCATCTCAAGGCGCATGTGCCGGGGGTCGAGGTGGTGACCGGGCGCGGGCTTTTGGCGCTGCAGGGGCCGGCGGCGGCGGCGATTTTTGCGCGCCTCGTGCCGGGGGTGGCGGCGATGCGGTTCATGGATGTTGCGATCCTGCCTTGGGGCGGGGTCGAGCTCTGGGTTTCGCGGTCGGGCTATACCGGCGAGGACGGGTTCGAGATTTCGGTGCCTGAGGCCGCGGCGGAGGCCTTCGCGCGCGCGCTCCTGGCCGAGCCCGAGGTCGCGCCGATCGGCCTTGGCGCGCGCGACAGCCTGCGGCTCGAGGCCGGGCTTTGCCTCTATGGCCATGATATTGATGAGAAAACCACGCCGGTCGAGGCGGGGCTTTCTTGGGCGATCCAGAAGCGCCGCCGCCTCGAGGGGGGCTTCCCGGGGGCCGAGCGGATCTTGGCCGAGCTCGCCTCGGGCCCCGCGCGCGCGCGCCGCGGGCTGCGCCCCGAGGGTCGCGCGCCGATGCGCGAGGGTGTCGAGATTTTCGCCACCCCCGAGGGCGGCGCGCCGATCGGCGCGGTCACCTCGGGCGGCTTTGGCCCCTCGATCGAGGCGCCGATGGCGATGGCCTATCTGCCCGCCGATCTGCCCGAGGGCGCCACGGTTTACGGCGAGGTCCGGGGCAAACGCCTGCCCGCGCGGATCGTGCCGATGCCTTTCCACCCCCATTCCTACCAACGCTGAGGAGCGCAAAATGACCGTTTATTACACCGAAGAGCATGAATGGCTGCGCGTCGAAGGGGATGTCGTGGTGGTGGGGATCACCGAGCACGCCTCCGAGCAGCTCGGCGATGTGGTCTTTGTCGACCTGCCCGAGACCGGCGCGACCGTTGCCAAGGGCGATGAGATCTGCGTGATCGAGAGCGTCAAGGCGGCCTCCGACATTCTCGCGCCGCTCGATGGCGAGATCGTCGAGGTCAACGCGGATCTCGCCGACAACCCCGGCGCGGTGAACGAAGATGCGCTCGGCGCGTGGTTCTTCAAGATGAAGCCGGCCGACATGGGCGCGCTCGATGCCTTAATGTCCGAAGAAAAATACAAGGAATTCATCGGGTAACGCCATGTTCAAGCCGACGACCTACGACAGCTACGATTTCGCCAACCGCCGCCATATCGGCCCGTCGCCCGCCGAGATGGAGGCGATGCTGGCGGTCGTCGGCACGCCCTCGCTCGAGGCGCTGATCGACGAGACCGTGCCGAAAAGTATCCGCCAGAAGCGCCCGCTCTCCTGGGCGCCGCTGACCGAACATGCGCTCTTGGCGCGGTTGCGCGAGGTGGCGGCGAAGAACCGCGTGATGACCTCGCTGATCGGGCAGGGCTATTACGGCACTGTCACGCCCCCCGCGATCCAGCGCAATATCCTCGAAAACCCGGCCTGGTACACCGCCTATACCCCCTATCAGCCCGAGATCGCGCAGGGCCGGCTCGAGGCGCTGTTGAACTTCCAGACCATGGTCGCCGATCTGACCGGGCTCGAGGTCGCCAATGCGAGCCTCTTGGACGAGGCCACCGCCGCGGCCGAGGCGATGGCGATGGCGGAACGCTCGGCGAAATCGAAGGCGCGCGGCTTCTTCGTCGATCTCAACCTGCATCCGCAGACCATCGCGGTGATCGAGACGCGCGCGGCGCCTCTGGGTATCGAGGTGATCAAGGGCCAGCCCGACGATCTCGTCCCCGAGGCCGTCTTCGGCGCGATCTTCCAATATCCGGGCACCTATGGCCATGTCCGCGATTTCACCGATCTGATCGAAAAGCTCCATGATGCCAAGGCCTTGGCGATTGTCGCGACGGATCTTCTGGCGCTGTGCCTGCTCAAGGAGCCGGGCGCGATGGGCGCCGATATCGCGGTCGGCTCGGCACAGCGCTTTGGTGTGCCGATGGGCTATGGCGGCCCGCATGCGGCCTTCATGGCGGTGCGCGATGCGCTCAAACGCGCGATGCCCGGGCGGATCGTCGGCGTCTCGATCGACAGCCACGGCGACCCGGCCTACCGGCTCTCGCTGCAAACCCGCGAGCAACATATCCGCCGCGAAAAGGCCACCTCGAACGTCTGCACGGCGCAGGCGCTTTTGGCGGTGATGGCGGGGTTCTACGCGGTCTTCCACGGGCCGGCGGGGCTGCGCGCGATTGCCGAGCGGGTGCATTTCAACGCCGTGCGGCTGCGCGATGCGCTGCTCGCGGCGGGGGCCGAGGTCGCGCCGGGGGCGTTTTTCGACACGATCACCGTCAAGGTCGGCGTGGGCCAGGCCGGGATCCTCGCCGCCGCGCGTCACCGCGGGCTCAACCTGCGCAAGGTCGGGCGCGACCGCGTCGGCATCTCGGTCGATGAGCTGACCGACGCCGATGTCATCGCCCGTGCGCTCGACGCCTTCGGCATCACCGACCCGGCGCCCGCCGAGGTCGAGCTCGGCTTCCCCGAGGCGATGCTGCGCCAAAGCGACTATCTGACCCACCCGGTCTTCCACATGAACCGCGCCGAAAGCGAGATGATGCGCTACATGCGCCGCCTCTCGGACCGCGACCTCGCGCTCGACCGGGCGATGATCCCGCTCGGCTCGTGCACGATGAAGCTCAACGCCGCGGCCGAGATGATGCCGCTGACCTGGCCGGAATTTGGCGCGCTGCACCCGTTTGCGCCCTATAATCAGGCCGAGGGCTATCACGAGGCGATCGCCGATCTGACCACGAAACTGTGCGAGATCACCGGCTATGACGCCTTTTCGATGCAGCCCAACTCCGGCGCGCAGGGCGAATATGCGGGGCTTCTGACGATCGCGGCCTATCACCGCGCGCGCGGCGAGGGGTATCGCAACATCTGTCTGATCCCGGTCTCGGCGCATGGCACCAACCCGGCCTCGGCGCAGATGGCGGGGATGCAGGTCGTGGTGGTGAAATCGGCGCCCAACGGCGATATCGATCTCGAGGATTTCAACGAGAAGGCGGTCGCGGCGGGCGAGAACCTCGCGGCCTGCATGATCACCTATCCCTCGACCCATGGCGTCTTCGAGGAGACGGTGCGGGCGGTTTGCGAGATCACCCATGAGCATGGCGGCCAGGTCTATATCGACGGGGCGAACATGAACGCGCTCGTGGGCCTTGTGAAACCGGGCGAGATCGGCGGCGATGTGAGCCACCTCAACCTGCACAAGACCTTCGCGATCCCGCATGGCGGCGGCGGGCCGGGGATGGGGCCGATCGGCGTGAAGGAGCATCTCGCGCCGTTCCTGCCGGGCCACCCGGAGACGGGCGGCGAGGAGGGGGCGGTCTCGGCCGCGCCCTATGGCTCGGCTTCGATCCTGCTGATCTCCTGGGCTTATTGTCTGTTGATGGGCGGGGCGGGGCTGACCCAGGCGACGCGGGTCGCGATCTTGAACGCGAACTATATCGCGGCGCGGCTCAAGGCCTCCTATCCGATCCTGTTCATGGGCAACCGGGGCCGGGTGGCGCATGAATGCATCCTCGATACGCGCGGCTTTGCCGAGGTGGGCGTGACGGTGGACGATATCGCCAAGCGTCTGGTCGATAACGGTTTTCACGCGCCGACCATGTCCTGGCCGGTGGCGGGGACGCTGATGGTGGAGCCCACCGAGAGCGAGACCAAGGCCGAGATCGACCGCTTCATCACCGCGCTCGAGGCGATCCGGGCGGAGATTGCGGATGTGGCCGAGGGGCGGATCTCGGCCGAGGACAGCCCGCTGCGCCGCGCGCCGCATACGGTCGAGGACCTCGTCGCCGAATGGGATCGGCCCTATTCGCGCGAGCAGGGTTGTTTCCCGCCGGGCTCGTTCCGCGAGGACAAATATTGGCCGCCCGTCGGGCGCGTCGATAACGTCTATGGCGACCGCAACCTCGTGTGCACCTGTCCGCCGCTCGAGGATTACATCGCGAAATAGGGGGCTCTGCCCCCGCCGAGGCGGGCCTCGGCCCCCCGGGATATTTTGGCATCGTTGAAGGGCAGGGGCCAAGGCTTCTGCCCTTCGGCCTTGTAACGGGGCGGGCGGCGCCCAATATATTCCGCAAATCGAATATCATGGAGGCTCAGATGGCCGAATCGATGCGCGTGACCTGTCTCGACTGTGGGCAGGCGAACCGGGTGCCGGAGGACAAGCTCTCCGCCGGGCCGAAATGCGGGGTCTGCGGGGCGCCGCTGTTCTCGGGGAAGGTGGCCGAGATCGACACCGAGACGCTGATGAAGGCGGAGAAGGACGACACGCCGATGCTCGTCGATTTCTGGGCGCCGTGGTGCGGGCCCTGCCGGCAGATGGCGCCGCAGTTCGTCTCCGCGGCGGGGATGCTGAAGGGGCAGGTGCGGCTTGCCAAGATCAACACCGAGGCGAATCCGACGGTGAGCCAGCGCTATCGGATCCAGGGGATCCCGGCGTTTGTGCTGTTTCGCAAGGGGCGCGAGGTGGCGCGGGCGGCGGGGGCGCGGCCGGCCGCCGAGCTCGTCGGGTTCGTCAAATCGAAGCTCGGCGCGCGAGTCTGAGCGCCGGCGGGGGGCGGCGAAAAGTTTTTTGAAAAGGGGCTTTTCGGGCGCTTGACAATGCCTGCGCCATGCGCGAAAAGCCCCCCCACGGCGAGGGGCTGTAGCTCAGTTGGGAGAGCGCATCGTTCGCAATGATGAGGTCAGGGGTTCGATCCCCCTCAGCTCCACCAAGCCGTTCCCGCTCAAAAAGCCGCTCCTTCGGGGGCGGTTTTTGCTTTGATTCCGCCCGTTTGCGGCGCTTTGGCTAAAATTCGATGCGTTTCTCGCACAGGCCGCGACGTTTTTTCTGCGGCGCAGAAAAAACGTTACCACATTGCAACCTTTCCGTGTCTTCATGGCGTCAGTTATGGAGGCTGAAATGTTCTCACTCAAAGGCCAGAAGGTTCTCGTTGTCGGGATCGCAAATGACCATTCGATCGCTTACGGCTGCGCCCAGGCGTTCCGCGAGCAGGGCGCCGATCTGGCGGTGACCTGGCTCAACGCCAAGGCCGAGCCGCATGTGCGCCCGCTTGCCGAGGCGCTCGGCGCCGAAATCATGATGCCGCTCGACGTCACCGTCCCGGGCGAGCTCGAGGCGGTTTTCGCCGAGATCGAGGCGCGTTGGGGCAAGGTCGACACGATCCTGCATTCGATCGCTTTTGCGCCGCGCACCGACCTGCACGGCCGCGTCATCGACAGCTCGTCGGAGGGCTTCTCCAAGGCGATGGATGTCTCGGTCCATTCCTTCCTGCGGATGATCAAGCTCGCCGAGCCGCTGATGCCCAATGGCGGCACCTGCCTCTCGGTGTCGTTCTTCGGCTCGAGCCGGGTGGTGGCGCATTACAACATCATGGGGCCGGTCAAGGCCGCGCTCGAAAGTGTTGTGCGTTATGCCGCGGCGGAGCTTGGCGAAAAGGGCATCCGCGTGCATGCGCTCTCGCCCGGGCCGCTCGCGACCCGCGCCGCTTCGGGCATCGATCAGTTCGACAGCCTGCTCGCCGAGGCGACGGCCCGTGCGCCGACCCATATGCTCACCACGATCGAGGATATCGGCGCGATGGCCGCCTTCCTGTCCTCGCCCGAGGCGAAAAACCTCACCGGCGGCGTGCATGATATCGACGGCGGCTATTCGATCACCGCGTGATCGCGCCTCCCCTTGCCTCCAGGGCGGCCCCCGGGCCGCCCTTTGTTTTCCCCAGATTTTGGGGCCGGCTCCGAGTTATCCACGAGAATTTGCTTTACACCTGACCGGCTTGCGCACACGATATATGGTAGGCGCGAGGGGCGTTTTCGCCGCCCTTTGTGGATAAATCAAACCCTAGGGGAGCTGCACCCCAAGGGGTGCAGAGCAGGCGGGGGGCATCACATGGCGCTGAGCGAGGATTATCTCTATTCCGACGAGCTGCACCCGATCGATGTGGTCGAGGAGCTCGCCGAGGCCCATGCTTGGGAGTTCGACCGCGTCACCGATGACCAGATCGCGATGACCGTCGAGGGCCAGTGGCGCACCTATTCGGTCACCCTCGCCTGGTCGGCGCAGGACGAGACGCTGCGGCTGATCTCCACCTTCGAGCTCGACCCGCCCGCGCACCGCGCCGGCGCGCTTTATGAGCTGCTCAACCGCATCAACGACCAATGCTGGTCCGGCGCGCTCACCTGGTGGCCCGAGCAACAGCTGATGGTCTGGCGCTACGGGCTCGTGCTCGCGGGCGGCCAATGCGCCTCGATCGAACAGGTCGACCAGCTGATCGGCGCCGCGATCCACGGCAGCGAGCGGTTCTACCCGGCGATCCAGCTCACCTGCTGGGGCGACGAGAGCCCCGAGCGCGCGATCAAGGTGGCCATTGCGGAGGCCTACGGTCGGGCCTAATCTCGCCCCCGAACGAAGGGGAGCGCTATGGATTTCAAGGCGATTTCGGATCGGGGGCTGGTGCTCCTCGGCTGTGGCAAGATGGGCTCGGCGATGCTGGCGGGCTGGCTGAAGGGCGGGCTCGCGCCGGGCTCGGTGCATGTGATCGACCCGCATCCGTCGGAATGGCTCGCCGGCACCGGCGTTTCGGTGAACGGCCCGCTGCCGGCGGCGCCGGCGGTCGTGGTGGTCGCGGTCAAGCCGCAGATGATGGGCGCCGCGCTGCCGCAGCTCGCGGCGATGGGCGCGGGCGAGACGCTCTTCGTCTCGATCGCGGCGGGCACCACGCTCGCCACCTATGCCGAAATCCTCGGCCCCCGCGCCCCGGTCGTGCGCGCCATGCCCAACACCCCCGCCGCGATCGGCCGCGGCATCACCGCGATCATCGGCAACGCGCGCGCCTCGGCGGCGGATCTCGGCCTCGCCGAGGGGCTTCTCGCCGCGGTGGGCCAGGTCGTGCGCCTCGAGGAGGAGAGCCAGATGGACGCCGTCACCGCGGTCTCGGGCTCGGGCCCGGCCTATGTCTTCCACCTGATCGAAACGCTCGCCGCGGCGGGCGTGGCCGAGGGGCTCGCCCCCGATCTCGCGATGCGGCTGGCCAAGGCCACCGTCGGCGGCGCGGGCCAGCTCGCCGAAGAGGCGGCCGAAGACCCCGCGCAGCTGCGCGTCAACGTGACCTCGCCGGGCGGCACCACGGCGGCGGCGCTCGCGGTTCTCATGGACCCGGAGGCGGGCTTTCCCGCGCTCCTCCCCCGGGCGGTGAAGGCCGCCGCAGACCGTGGCCGGGAGCTTGGCAAATGACTGCAACCTTTGAAGATTTTCTCAAACTCGACATCCGCGTCGGCCGTATTGTCGAGGCCGCGCCCTTCCCCGAGGCGCGCAAGCCGGCCTACAAGCTGACCATCGATTTCGGCCCCGAGATCGGGGTGAAGAAATCCTCCGCCCAGATCACCGCGCATTATACGCTCGAGGAACTGGTCGGGCGTCAGGTGCTCGCGGTGGTCAATTTCCCGCCGCGCCAGATCGGCCCGGTGCGCTCGGAAGTGCTGACGCTGGGCGTGCCCGATGCGGCGGGCGAGGTGGTGCTGATCGCGCCGGGGCAGGAGGTCCCGCTCGGCGGGCGGCTCTTCTGATGCGGCTGCTGGTCACCCGCGCGCTGACGCCCGCGGTCGAGGCGCGCGTGGCGGAGGAATTCGACACGACCTTCCGCAACGGCGCCGCGCCGATGAGCGTCGAGGAGGCGCGCGCGGCCTTGGCCGAGTATGACGCGCTTCTCGTCACGCTGGGCGATCAGCTCCGCGCAGAGGCTTTCGCCCCCGCCCCCCGTGCCAGGATCGTCGCGAATTTCGGCGTGGGCTACAACCATATCGACGTGGCCGCGGCGCGCGCGGCGGGGGTGAGCGTGACCAACACCCCCGGCGCGGTGACCGACGCCACCGCCGATATCGCGATGACGCTGATCTTGATGAGCGCGCGGCGCGCCGGAGCGGGCGAGCGCTTCCTGCGCGCGGGCGCCTGGACGGGCTGGACGCCGACGCAGTTCCTCGGCCAGCATGTCACCGGCAAGCGCGTCGGCATCCTCGGCATGGGCCGGATCGGGCGCGCGGTGGCGCGGCGCTGCCACTATGGCTTCGGCATGGAGGTGCTCTTCCACAACCGCTCGAAGGTGGCCGAGCCGGGCCTGCCCGCGAAGCAGGTCGATCTCGATCGATTGTTGGAAAAGTGCGATTTTGTCGTGATCGCCGTGCCCGCTTCCCCTGAAACGCATCATATGATCGGCGCGGCCGAGATCGCAAAACTGCAACCCCACGCCCATCTGATCAATATCGCGCGCGGCGATATCGTCGATGAGGCGGCGCTGATCGCGGCGCTCGAGGCGGGGGGGATCGCCGGCGCCGGGCTCGATGTCTATGAGCGCGAACCCTTCGTGCCGCCGGCACTGCGCGCGCGAGAGAATGTAACGCTCCTGCCGCATCTGGGCACCGCGGCACTCGAGGTGCGCGACGCGATGGGCTTCATGGCGCTCGACAATCTGATCGCCTTCCGCGACGGAAAGGCGCCCCCGAATACGGTCTGAACGCTTGACCTGTGGCGCGCTTCGGCCGACTGTGCCGCCACTTTGAAAGAGGGTCAAATGTTCACGCCTGCGATCACCGGAACCGGGGTTTATGTGCCCCCCCATGCGATCTCGAATGACGAGCTCGTCGTTGCCTTCAACGCCTATGCCGACCGTTTCAACGCCGAGAATGCCGCGGCGATTGCGGCGGGCGAGGTGGCGGCGCTGCCGCATTCCTCGAGCGAGTTCATCCTCAAGGCCTCGGGCATCGAGAGCCGCTATGTGATGGACAAGGAGGGCGTGCTCGACCCCGCGCGGATGTATCCGCGCCTGCGTCAGCGCAGCGATGACGAGCCCGGGATCATGGCCGAGATCGCGGTGGAGGCCTGCCAAAAGGCGCTCGCCGCCGCCGGCCGCACCGGCGAAGAGGTCGATCTGGTGATCTGCGCGGCCTCCAACATGGAACGCGCCTATCCGGCGATTGCCATTGAAATTCAAAAGCTTCTGGGCGCGGGCGGGTTCGCCTTCGACATGAACGTGGCCTGTTCCTCGGCCACCTTCGGCATCCAGGCCGCCGCTGACATGATTCGCGCAGGCTCGGTCCGCCGCGCCCTTGTCGTCAACCCAGAGATCACCTCGGGCCATCTCGAATGGCGCGACCGCGATTGCCACTTCATCTTCGGCGATGTCGCCACCGCCGTGCTGATCGAGCGCCGCGAGGAGGCCGAGCACGGCTTCGCCATCCGCTCGACCCGCTGCGCGACGGAGTTTTCGAACAATATCCGCAATAACAACGGCTTCCTGCGCCGCACCCGCCCCGATGGCTTGGCCGATCGGCGCGACATGCAGTTCATGCAAGAAGGCCGCAAGGTCTTCAAGGAAGTGCTGCCGATGGTTTCGGCCCATATCCTGCACCACCTCGAGGCCGAGGGGATCGAGGCGGGCGCGCTCAAACGGCTCTGGCTGCATCAGGCCAACAAGACGATGAACGATTTCATCGGCCGCAAGGTGCTCGGCCGCGACCCGGAGCCGGGCGAGCAACCCAACATCTTGCAGGAATTTGCCAACACCTCCTCGGCGGGCTCGATCATCGCCTTTGACCGCTTCTCGGGCGATCTCGCCCCCGGGGATCTTGGGCTGATCTGCTCCTTCGGGGCGGGGTATTCGGTGGGCTCGGTGATCGTCGAGGCCTTCTGAGGGCCCGCAAGCCCTGCCGTGGCTGTGCGTATTTGGGCCAAGAAGAAGCCTGGCCGTTTCTTCTTGGCAAAAATACGCAAATCCCGCCCTTGCCAGGGGCGGGGCCTCAGAGATCGCCCACCGCTTCTCGCCAGTGGCGGCGGCAGAGCGAGACATAGGTCTCATTGCCGCCGATCTGCACCTGGTCGCCCTCGCGCGCGGCGCGCCCCATGGCATCCTTGCGCACCACCATCGTCGCCTTCTTCCCGCAATGGCAGATCGTGCGCACTTCGCGCATCTCGTCGGCGAGCGCCAGCAGCGCCGCCGAGCCGGGGAACAGCTCGCCCCGGAAATCCACCCGCAGCCCGTAGCACATCACCGGGATCCCGAGATCATCGACCGCGCGCGCGAGTTGCCAGACCTGATCCTTCGTCAGGAATTGCGCTTCATCAACAAAGACGCAGGCGAGGGGCCCCGCATCGCGCCGCGACTTGACCATTTCGAACATATCGTCTTCGGGCCCGAAGGTCGTGGCCTCGGCGCCGATGCCGATCCGGCTCGCGATCCGGCCCGCGCCCGCCCGCGCATCGATCCGCGCGGTGACGAGGAGGGTCTGCATCCCGCGCTCGATATAATTGTGCGAGGCTTGCAAGAGGATCGTGCTCTTGCCCGCGTTCATCGTCGAATAGTTGAAGTAGAGTTTGGCCATGGCCGGGGCATAGCGTGGGCGCGCCCGCCCGTCAAAGCCGAAAGGAACCCGCGCGACGGGTCACAGATGACCACATCCCTCCCGCCGGATGCGCGCGCGGGCCCTCACCCCTCGGCGTCGGGGGCGCCGATACTCACCACTGTCCACTGAAGCGGACGGCTTTTTATGTGACATTTCGGGGCGGTAGCGATAAGGGGGAAAGGGTGCGGGGGCTTCCCCCGGGGCGAAGGGCGACGGAATTATGGCGGATACGATCGGCAGCTATCTGAAAAAGCACAGCGAAGCCTTGGTGAAGGATATCGGCATCGAGGCGGCGGCCGAGGTCTGCGGCAAATCGAAGGCCACGCTCGGGCGCTATTATTCCTCCGACCCGGAACATGCCGAGCGCCACATGCCGATCGACGTGGTGGCGCGGCTCGAGGCGGTGGCGCAGGTGCCGCATGTGACGATGGCGCTGGCCGAGCTCGGCGGGCTCACGGTCTCCTATGACGAGGAGCGGCGCAATGCGCGTTCGGGCGGGATCAACTCGGATGTCGTCGCGCTGAGCCAGCGGTTCGCGATGCTGATGGGCGAGTATCACCAGTCGATCGCCGATGGAAAGATCACCATCAACGAGGCCAAGCGCCTGCTCTCCGAGACCCAGGCGCTGCAACGCGTCCTCCTCGAGATGAAGATGCACCTCGAGGAGGAAGCCGCCGCGCGTTAACCGCGTGGGGTTTTCTTGGCGGCGGGGCGGCGCGGCGCCTGCTGGCCGCCCGCGGGGCGCGCGGCGCGCTCGGGCTTCGGCGCGGCATGGCCGCCCTCCGAGGCCGGTTTCTGCCCCCGCCCACGGCCCTGCGGCTTGCGGCCCGGCTTCTGACCCGGTCGCCCGCCCGGCTTCTGCGCCGGCGTTTCCTCATGCGGCAGGCCGCCGATCACCGGGATCCCGTCGCCCATCGCCTTCTCGATCGCCCGCAGATCGCCCATCTCGAGCGGCGCGCAGAACGCCACCGCCCGCCCGTCGCGGCCCGCCCGCGCGGTGCGGCCGATCCGGTGGACATAGTTCTCGGGCACATTCGGCAGGTCGTAGTTATAGACATGCGCAACAAGCGGGATATCGAGCCCGCGCGCGGCCACATCGGTCGCCACCAGCACCTCGACCTCGCCCGCGCGGAACGCGTTCAGCGCCCGCTCGCGTTGGTTCTGGCTCTTGTTGCCATGGATCGCAGTGACCGAAAAACCCCATTTATCCAAGAGCTTGGCGAGTTTGTCCGAGCCATGCTTGGTGCGGTTGAAGACCACCGCCAGCTCGCCCTTGTGGCCGCCCAGATATTCCGCCAGCAGCGTCGCCTTCTCGCCCTGGGTGGTGAAATGCACGCCCTGTTCGATCTTTTCCGCCGCCTTGCCGGGCGCCGAGACCTGCACCCGCACCGGGTCGGTGAGGTAGCTCGCGGCGAGCTCCTCCATCAGCTTCGGCATGGTCGCCGAGAACAAGAGCGTCTGGCGCTCCGCCGGGATCAGCTTGGCGATCTTGCGCAGCGCGTGGATGAAGCCGATGTCGAGCATCTGGTCGGCCTCGTCGAGCACGAGGTAGCGCGTTTCCGAGAGCACGAGCGCGCGCCGCTCGAGCAGGTCGAGCAGCCGCCCGGGCGTCGCGATCAGCACATCGACGCCCTTGGCGAGCTTTTCGGTCTGCAGGAAGATCGACTGGCCGCCGACCACGCGCTGGATCCGCACCGGCGCGCCATCGGCATAGGCGGCGAGGTTGTCATGGATCTGCGTCGCAAGCTCGCGCGTCGGCGCCAGAACCAGCGCGCGCACCGTCTTCGGCGCGGGGCGTTTGCCATAGGCGATGATCCGCGTCATCATCGGCAGACCAAAGGCCGCGGTCTTGCCGGTGCCGGTCTGCGCGAGGCCGAGAATATCGCGCCCCTTCACGATCTGCGGGATCGCCTGCGCCTGAATCGGCGTGGGCTTGAGCAGGCCGAGCCCCGCGAGATTGCGCAGCAGGATCGGCGCAAGGCCGAGATTTTCAAAATTTTCCAATGGATTGTCTTTCGGGTTGCGCCGCATCCGGGCGCGAATGTCAAACTGCCCCGAAGATGGGGCGAGGCGGGCGGGGCGGGCGCAAACCCGCTGGCCCCCCGCGTGAATGTGAGGCCGGAACCCTGCCTTGCGCCTCCTCCGCGGCAGGCACGGGGCCTGCTCCGGGCGCGGCTGCTCACGCGGCAGCAGGCATCGGGTAAGGGGCAGATGGGCCCGCGCGGCCCGAAAGTCAAGGTTTTCTTCGCCGCCGCCCCGGTTCAGGCCCCGGTTCAGGCGCGATCGGCGGTATCCATCCAGATCGTGATCGGCCCGTCATTGAGCAGGCTCACCGCCATATCCGCGCCAAATTCGCCGGTCTCCACCGGCAGGCCAAGCCCGCGCAGGCTCGCCGAGAAATGCTCGTAGAGCTCTTTGCCGAGCTCGGGCGCGGCGGCGCTCGAGAAGCCGGGGCGGTTGCCGCGCGAGGTATCGGCGGCGAGCGTGAACTGGCTCACCACGAGGCAGGCGCCGCCCACATCGGTGACCGAGCGGTTCATCTTGCCCGCCTCGTCCTTGAAGATCCGCAGCTTCGCGATCCGCCCCGCGAGCTTCTCCGCCTCGGCCTCGCCATCGCCCTGCATCGCGCAGACGAGGATCATCAGCCCTTGGCCGATCTTGCCGAGAGTCACCCCGTCCACCACAACATCTGCGTGTCGCACCCGCTGGATCACTGCGCGCATTCTCTCTCCTCGGCTGGCTCTTGCGGCGAGATTACTTCGCCTGTGGCCCCAGATAGGCGATCAGAGCGGCAACCGCGATCGCCAAAACGACAGCCGTCGCGATCTTCCACACCGACCAAGGCCGGTCGCCCTGGACCTTGCCGGTCTGGGCGTTGACCACGAACCGAAAGCTCCGCCCGCGGTATTTATAGGCCGCGGTCCAGACCGGCAGCAGGATATGTTTGAAGGTCTCGGCGGCGAAACTCGGGTCGAGATGGCCGATCCGCTGCTCATCGCCGCCAATATCGCGCCGCACATCGGATTGGATCACCCGGATCATCTCCGCCTGCGCCAGATGATGCCCCTCGGCCAGCTCGACCGTATAGCCCTCGGCCGAAAACCCGGCGAGATAATCGGGCCGATACTCCGTCACCCCCGCGAGATCCCAGGGCGCGAGCCCCTGCACATAGGCCGGCGGCAGCGACCGCGCCGCATAGATCAGCACATCGTCAAAGACCCGCGCGACCCGCCCCGAGACCGGCGTCCAGCGCGTGTGGCGGACCTCTTCGGTGCGCGTCTCGGCGCGGCCATCGACCATCACCTGCACGCTGCGCGTCTCATACCAGTAATCGCCCCGCGCGCCCGAATAGCGCGTCTCGGTCGCCGCATCGAAGGTCCAGAACGGCGTGTAGATCCCCGTCATCCGCCGCCCCTTGCGGGCATATTGCGCGAAGCCCGAGGGCGCGAACCACAGGCTGCCGAGCCAGCGCCCGAGCGCCGCCCGCGCCTCCGCCTCGGTGATCGCGAAAGGCACCAGCCCCTGCGGCTTCAAGAGCCGTTTCGCGCCGGTATCGGTCACCACCGGAGTTGCACAAAACGGACATTGAACGGCGTGTTCGGGCCCGTCCATCTCGATGGAAGCGCCACAATTCGGACAATGGAGCGTGCGATGCTCCTCGGTCTCGAAGGATGCCACATCGGCGCCGAGCGCGGCCGCGAGCGGCAGCTCCTGCAGCCCGGTGCCGCCGCGGCTGACCGCCTGCGGGATCTCCTGCACATGGCCGCAATAATCGCACACAAGCCGCTCCTGGCCCGGCGCGAAGCGCAGGTCCGCGCCGCAAGAGGCACAGGGGTAGTGATGCTCGGCCTCGGGCCGGCGCGGGGCGGCCATGGCGGGCCTCAAACCGCCGGCGGCGGGGGCGGCGGCGCGATGGTGAAGAGCTGCGCGAGCTCGGCGATCTCGCCGGCGGGCTTCCAGCCGTCCTGACCGGGTGACCACACCAGCGTCTCCCGCGCGAAGCTGCCCTCGGCGACCATCCGCCCCAGATGCCCGCGCCCAAAGGGCCCCTGCGTCGCGCCGTTCACCGCCAGATGCCAGACCTTCTCGACGGGCGGCGGCGGCGGCGCCATCGGCGCGGCGGCAGGGCCTTGGGCGGGCGCGGCCCCCCAAGGCCCGACGGTGCCGCCCATCGCGGCCCCCATCGCGGCGCCCATCCCCATCCCCATCGCAGCGCCCATCCCCGAGGCGGCCGCGCTACCCGGCTGGCCGAGCGCCTCGGCCGCGTTGAACTGTGCATAGCGGCTCAGATCGCCAACGATCCCCATCGAGGTGCGCTTGTCCAGAACCGCCTCGACGGCCTCCGGCAAGCTGATGTTTTCAATATAGAATTCCGGGATCGTCAGGCCATAGGTCGCGACCAGGGGCGCGATCGCGCCGGCGATCATCCGGCCCAGATCGGCGGTATTCGCCGCCATGTCGAGCACCGGGATCGACGACCCCGCCAGCACCCGGCTGACCTCCTGCACGATCACATTGCGGATCTGGAAGCTGATCTCATCGGCGGTGAATTCGCCATCCGTGCCGACGATTTCCTGCATGAATTTAGCCGGGTCGCCGACCCGCATCGCATAGGAGCCAAACGCCCGCAGCCGCACCGGCCCGAACTCCGGGTCGCGGCAGATGATCGGGTTCTTCGTGCCCCATTTCAGGTCGTTGAACCGCGTCGTATTGATGAAATAGATCTCGGATTTGAACGGCGACTTGAACCCGTGATCCCAGTGCTGGAGCGTGGTCAGCACCGGCATGTTGTTGGTTTCCAAGAGATAAAGCCCCGGCGCGAAGACATCGGCGAGCTGGCCTTCATGGATGAACACCGCCGCCTGGCCCTCGCGCACGGTGAGCTTGGCGCCATATTTGATCGCATGGCCCTCGCGCTCGAAGCGCCACACCATCGTGTCGCGGGTGTCGTCGGTCCATTCGATGACATCGATGAATTCGCCGGTGAGAAAATCGAGAATGCCCATGCGGATCTCCTAGCTGTCGGCGCCCAAAAGCTCGGACGCGATGGTCTCAATGATCGGGCGCGCCTCGGCCTCGGTCATGCCGGGGCGCAGGCGCGGGTCGTAGAGGATTTGCAACATCAGCTCATCTTGCCGGGTGAGCAGGGCGAATTCCTCGTCGTCGTTGAAGATCGAGGGGCGCGCGCGCGGGTAATCATTGGCAAGCCCGAGCCCCTGCGAGAGCTCTTCATGGATGCAGGAGCGGCGCAAAAGCTCCGGGTGCTCGCCCCGGATCACCGCGACCGCGCGCGAATAGCTCGGCGAATTGCCCTCGGAGAAGGCGAAAACCACGCAAAAGGTGGTCGCGGGCAGGTCGGTGATCGCGGCGACCGAGGCCGCGTCGATCCCCGGCACCAGCGCGCGCAGCCGCTCGCCCGCCGCGCGGCGCTCGTTTTCGTTCAGGACCAGCACGGCGAAATTGCCGCCCGCGGGGGTGACGGAGATCGGGTGATGGCTCGCGCGGGCGAGCTGGCCGGCGAAGGCGGTGATCGTGGCGCGGTCGGTGCGGGCCTGCGCGGCCGGGATCGAGGCGCCGAACTCGATCGACATCGTCACCGGCCCCTCCCAGCGGCGCAGCCGCGAGGCATGCTGGCTCGCGACAAACGTGCCGTTGCGGTTGGCATATTCATCATACAGCGCGACATGGATGAAATTGTCGACGAGCTGGCGGGTGCCGAAGGGCGCATCGCGCGGCGCGACATCCTGACGGAGCAGGCCCTGGCCCTCGAGCGTCGCCTGCACCTGCGCGTAATAGGCCTGCATCGCCTCGCTCTCGGGGGCGCGCGGCGTGCCGCCGAGCCCCGCGGGCGCGGGCGTCGGGCGCGGGGTGGCCACGGGCGCGCTGTCGGGCACGCGCGCGCCCGGCCCGCCCTCGAGGCAGCCCGCCAGCGCCGCCACCAGCGCAAGCGCCCCTCCGAGACGGGGCAGGCGAGAGGACCACTCCGCGCGCGCGGTCATGATCAGGCCGCGCCCCGGTTCGCTTGCGGCGCCCGCGCGGCGGCGAGCGTCTCGCGCAGCTTGCCCTCGAGGGCGACCAGCTCGACCTCGGCCGCGGCCCGCGCCTTCTTGCCCTCATCGGCGATCCTGAGGCTATCCTCGATCGTGCCGATCAGCTCCGCGTTCGCGGTCTTGATCGCCTCGATATCGAAAACCCCGCGCTCCATCTCGGTGCGCACCGCCGCATTGGCCTCGCGCAGGTTCCGCGCATTCGCGGTCAGGAGCTCGTTGGTCAGATCGGTGGCCTGCTTGACCGCCTTCGCGGCTTCGGCCGAGCGCTGGATCGTCACCGCCTGCGCGAGCTGCGTCTCCCACAGCGGCACCGTGTTGACGAGCGTCGAATTGATCTTGGTGATCAGGCTCTTGTCGTTTTCCTGCACCAGCCGGATCGAGGGCAGGCTTTGCATCGTCACCTGACGGGTCAGCTTGAGATCATGCACCCGCCGCTCGAGATCATCGCGCGCACCGCGCAGATCGCGCAGCTCCTGCGCCACGATCACCTTGCGCGCCTCCTCCGCGCCGGCCACCTCGGCCTCCTTCGCGGGGATCGTGGTCGCGTCGAGCTCGGCGAGCTTGGCCTCGCCCGCGGCGATGTAAAGCGCCAGCTCATCGTAGAAATTCAGCGTCTTTTCATAGAGATGGTCGAGCGCCTTGATATCTTTGAGCAGCTTCGTCTCATGGCCGAGCAGGTCTTCGGTGATCATGTCGATCTGGCCCTGCACCTTCTCGAACCGCGCCACGAATTGCGCAAAGGGCGCCGCGCGGCCCAAAAGCCGCTCCCACCAGCTCTGCTTGCGCCGCACATCGAGCTCGCTGACCGAAAACCCGCGGATCGTGGTGACGATCTCGCTCAGGCTGTCGCCCGCGGGGCCGAGCTCCTTGTTGCGCACATCGGCCAGCATCGCCTGGCTGATCGCCTGCAATTCCTCCTGCGCCTTCGCCCCGAAATAGAGCACCGAGCCCGAATCGCCCATGTCGATCTCGGCCATCCGCGCCCGGATCGCCTCGGCCTGCGGCGCCGGCGCGGTCTCGAGGGCGATCAGCTCGCCCGCCGGGCTCGGCAGCGCAAGCGCGGGCAGGGTCTCGATCTCGGCGGTCGCCACGGCGGCCTTGTTGACGGTGGTGTCGGTCATCGCTCTCTCCTTGCGCGGCGCGCGGGCTCGTTACGGATTGTGGGTCTCGGTCTCGGCGGGCGCAAGCCCCTCGCGCGCCAGCCGCTCGCGCAGCACCTCGATCTCGATCTCCAGCCCCTCGCGGCCATTGGCGATCAGATCGCGGGTGCGGGCGGTGAAATTGCGCTCGAGATCGTCGAGCAGCGCCTCGTAATCGGCGCGCGCCTTGGAATCGCGGCTCTGCGCCCAGAGATCGGCAAATTGCGCCGTCGCATCGCGCGCGCCCTGCAGGTAAACGCCCATGTAGCGGCGCGCGGCAGACAGGTCGCCCGGGTCTTCCTCGACCGCGCGAAAGAGCGCCCGCGCCGTCTCGGCAAAGGCCGCGACGCGGGTCTCGAGCCGGCCGTCCTGCGCCCGCGCGATCGCCTCGCGCATCGCGGCGAGATGCGCCTCGCCCGCCTCGACGGCGCGCGCCACCCGGTTTTGCTGGATCGGGTCGATCCCCTCCATGCCCTTGTCGCGCGCCGGGTCGAAGCCGAAGGCCGCAACCGTCAGCCCGAGCCCGATCAGCCCGGTGACCGCCGCCCCCGCCAGCCCCATCGCGGGGTCGGTGGCGCCGAGCGCGAGCCCCGCGCCGATCAGCACGGCCGCGAAGATCTTGCGCGGAAAGGCCGGCCGGCGGGCCACGCGGCGCGCCTCATAGGCGGCCTCGGCCCGCAGCCCCTCGCGCAGCAGATAGGCGCCCAAGGCCAGAACGCCGAGCGCGCCGAGCGAGCGCGCGAGCACCTCGGGCCCCGCGCCGAACGCCCCCGCCCCGAAGGGCAGTGCCGCCACCACGATCCAGAACGGCCAGCCCTCCTGGCGGTGCTGCACGCGCGGCAGCCGCTCGGCCGGCAGGCTCTCGGTCTCGCTTCGGGAAGAGGGGCGGGGGGAGGGGCTGAATTTGCCGCCAAAACGCTCGGCCATCACACCCCCCCCGTCAGCGCCACCGAGAAGGTCAGCGCAAGCAGCAGCAAAAAGGCGATCAGGCGCGTGGCATTGCGCGACATGGGCCGGTCCTTCGATCGGGCCGCCGGGGCGGCGTCGAGACAGACAATAGGCACTCAAACGTCGCGCCGCCAGAGGGGCAGGGGCCGCGAGGGCGGGAAAATTGCCCCCGCGCTCCCCCTTGGGTCAGGCTTGGCGCTCAGCCGCGGCTCGGGCCGCGCGGGCCTTTCGGGCCACGCGGCGCGCCGCCGGGGGCGCCGCCATGGCTCTTGAACCCGGCCGCACGGGGCTTGCCCGCGCCGCCATGGCTCTTGAAGCCCGAGGATTTGAAGCCGGGCTTGTCGCCGAACGAGCGCTCGCCACGGGGTTTGTCGCCCCAGGGTTTGTCCGAACGCGGCTTGTCGCCAAACGAGCGCTCGCCGCGGGGCTTGTCGCCCCAGGGTTTGTCCGAACGCGGCTTGTCGCCGAACGAGCGCTCGCCGCGCGGCTTGTCACCCCAAGTCTTATCCGAGCGCGGCTTGTCGCCGAACGAGCGCTCGCCGCGCGGCTTGTCACCCCAAGTCTTATCCGAGCGCGGCTTGTCGCCGAACGAGCGTTCGCCACGCGGCTTGTCGCCGAATTTGCGCTCGCCGAAGGGCTTGTCGCCGCGCGGTTTGCGCTCCTCGTCGCTGTGGCTGCGGAAGCCCTCCGAGCGCGGCTTGCGCGCCCCGAACCCTTCCGATTTCGCGCCGAATTTCCGCTCCGGCCGGTCGCCGAATTTCCGCTCGGGGCGCTCGCCGCCCTCGGCCTTGCCGAAATCGCGCTGCTTGCCGAAGCCGCGTTTCTCGCCGCCCTCGGCGCGCTCGGGCCGGTCGCCGAACTTGCGCGGACCCCGTTCGCCGCCCCGTTCGCCGCCGCGCTCATCGCTGCGGCTGAAGCGCGCGTCGCGCGCCGCCTTCGCGGCCTCCTCGCGCTCGGAGCGCGACTTGCGGCCCTCCTCGACGCCCAAAAGCAGCCGGTCACCCAACTGCTCGCGCAGCACCTTGCGCTTGATCTCGATGACATCGCCCGGCTGCATCTCGTTGAGGCGGAACGGCCCGTAGCTCACCCGGATCAGCCGGTTCACGGTCAGCCCGATCTCGGTCATCGCGCGGCGGATCTCGCGGTTCTTGCCCTCGCGCAGCCCCACCGTCAGCCAGGCATTCGCGCCCTGCTGGCGGTCGAGCGTGATCTCCATCGGCAAAAATTCCTCGCCGTCGATCACGATCCCCTCGCGCAGCGGCCGGAACGCATCATCCATCGGCCGGCCGTTCACCCGCACGCGATATTTGCGCAGCCAGCCGGTCTCGGGCAGCTCGAGGCGGCGCTTGAGCCCGCCGTCATTGGTCAGCAGCAAGAGCCCCTCGGAGTTGAGGTCGAGCCGCCCGACATTGAGCACCCGCGGCATCCCCTCGGGCATCTCGTCGAAAATCGTGCGCCGGCCCTGTTCGTCCTTCTCGGTCGTCACGAGGCCGAGCGGCTTGTAATAGACCCAGACGCGGGTCTCTTGCGGCGCGTCGATCGGCTTGCCGTCGACCACCACCTTGTCGGTGGGCAGAACGTCGAGCGCGGGCGAGGTGATCTTCTTGCCGTTCACCGTGACGCGGCCTTCGAGGATCATCTTCTCGGCATCGCGGCGCGAGGCGACGCCGGAGCGCGCGATGACCTTGGCGATCCGGTCGGCGGTGGTGGTTTGGGGAACGGTCGAGGCGGCCGGCGTTGCGGGCGTGTCACTCATCATTTTATCCTTCATCGGGAGGGGGCGCGCGGATCACCGGGCGCAAAGGCCGCTCTATACGCGCGCGCCCCGAGTCTCGCAAGTAACTTGTCGCGCAAGCCTCTTGCGCGGCGCGGCGCGCGGGGCCATTGAAAGGGTATGAGCTTCACCTCTTACATGGATCTCGCGCTCGCAGAGGCGCAGGCGGCCGCCGCGCGCGGCGAGGTGCCGGTCGGCGCGGTGCTGATCGGCCCGGGCGGGCAGGTGGTGGCGCGCGCCGGCAACCGCACCCGCGAGCTCAATGACCCGACGGCCCATGCCGAGATCCTCGCACTGCGCGCCGCCTGTGCCGCGGCGGGCTCCGAGCGGCTGCCGGGCCATGATCTCTATGTCACCCTCGAACCCTGCCCGATGTGTGCCGCCGCCCTCTCGAACGCCCGCATCGCGCGCCTCTATTATGGCGCGGCCGACCCGAAATCAGGCGGCATCGCCCAGGGCCCGCGGATCTTCTCGCATCCGCAATGCCACCATGTCCCCGAGGTCTACGACGGGATCGGCGCCGCCCCGGCCGAGCGGCTCCTGAAGGATTTCTTCGCAGCACGGAGGGGCTGATGGACGGCGCAGTCAAGGTGGTGATCCAGCTTTCCGAGGGCGAGGAGGCGCGGATGGCGCAGGCGCTCAACAATGCCGCGAACCTCACCCGCTATTATGCCGAGCGCGGCTTTGCGCTGGTGATCGAGGTGGTGTGCTTCGGCCCCGGGGTGAGCCTGCTGCGCGCCGACCGCACGCCCTTCGCCGCGCGGGTGGCGGAACTGGCCGGGCGCCCGGTGCATTTTTCCGCCTGCGCCAATACGCTCCATGGCCTTGCGCAGGCCGAAGGCGCGGTGCCGCCGCTCTTGCCGCAGGCGCGCGTCGTGCCCTCGGGCGCGGCCCATGTGATCGAGCTGCAACGCGCGGGCTACGCCTATCTGCGCCCCTGACGGGCGGGGAGGGGGCGCCGCCCCCACGGCCCTGCGGGCTGCCCCCCGGGATATTTCGACATCGTTGAAGGGCGCCGCGGTTTTCGTTTCAACGATGCTCAAATATCCATTCTGTCGGTATGGCCCCTCGGGGCGTCGCAATGCTGGGCGCTAACAGCCGAATCGGCGCTTTTTCACGGCGATAGGAGCTTTTCCGGGGGCGCGGGGAGTGCTACAGCCTAGGGCGAATTCGTCGCCGCGGCTGGCGCCGGTACTTTCCCGAAACTGGAGGAGCATTCAGGTTATGGCTGACAAGAACACGCCCGATATTGTGTATACCAAGGTAGACGAAGCGCCCGAGCTGGCCTCGGCGTCGCTTCTGCCGATCATCCAGAGCTTTGCCTCCGTGGCGGGGATCAATGTGGGCACCAAGGATATCTCGCTCGCGGGCCGGATCCTTGCCACCTTCCCGGAGAACCTGACCGAGGATCAGCGCCAGTCCGACGATCTCGCCTGGCTCGGCGAATGGGTCAAGAAACCCGAAGCCAATGTCATCAAGCTGCCGAATATCTCGGCCTCGGTGCCCCAGCTCGTCGCCGCGGTGAAAGAGCTGCAAGGCCAGGGCTATGCGATCCCCGATTACCCGGAGACCCCGGCGACCGACGCCGAGAAGGAAATCCGCGCGCGTTATGACGCGATCAAGGGCTCGGCGGTGAACCCGGTCCTGCGCGAGGGCAACTCGGACCGTCGCGCCGCGGTGGCGGTGAAGAAATACGCGCAGTCGAACCCGCACCGGATGGGCGAGTGGACGGCGGCCAGCAAGACCCGCGTCGCCGCGATGGACGGGGGCGATTTCTTCTCGAACGAGCGCTCGGCGACGCTGGCCAAGGCCGCGACCGCGAAGATCGTGCTCGAGACCGCAGACGGCGAGATCGTTCTGAAAGACGCGGTGAAATACCCCGAGGGCACCGTCGTTGACGCGACCTTCATGTCGGCCGCCGCGCTCGACAGCTTCCTCGACGCGGAGATTGCCAAGACCAAGGCCGAGGGCGTGCTGTTCTCGATCCACATGAAGGCGACGATGATGAAGGTCTCCGACCCGATCATCTTCGGCCATGCGGTCAAGGCCTGGCTGAAGCCGGTCTTCGCGCAATTCGGCGCCGAACTGGCCGCGCTCGGCGTCAACCCGAACTCGGGCCTGGGCGATCTGCTGGCCCGCGTGAAGGACAATGCCGCGATCATGGCCGCGATCGAGGCCGTCACCGCCGAGCGCCCGCCGATGTATATGGTGAACTCCGACAAGGGCATCACCAACCTGCACGTCCCCTCGGACGTGATCATCGACGCCTCGATGCCCGCGCTGATCCGCGCCGGCGGCAAGGGCTGGGGCCCGGACAACCAGGAGCATGACTGCGTCTGCGTGATCCCGGACAATTCCTACGCGCCGGTCTATGACGCCACGATCGAGTTCTTCAAGGCCAATGGCAAGCTCAACCCGGCCACCGCCGGCACCGTGCAGAACATCGGTCTGATGGCGCAAAAGGCCGAGGAATACGGCTCGCACCCGACCACCTTCGAGATCCCCGCCGACGGCACCGTCAAGATGATCCTCGACGACGGTACCGTGCTGCATGCCCACAAGGTCGAAAAGGGCGACATCTGGCGCTCGGCCTCGGCCCGCAAGGCGCCGATCGAAGACTGGGTGAACCTCGCCATCGACCGCCAGAAAGCCACCGGCTACCGCGCGATCTTCTGGCTCGACGCCGCGCGCGGCCATGACGCCGAGCTGATCAAGATGGTCAAGCCGATCCTCGAAGCCAAGGGCGTCGCCGACAAGTTCGAGATCATGGCCCCGCGCGAAGCCACCATCGCCTCGCTCGAGACCATCACCAAGGGCGAGAACACCATCGCGATCACCGGCAACGTGCTGCGCGACTACCTCACCGACCTGTTCCCGATCCTCGAGCTCGCAACTTCGGCGAAAATGCTCTCGATCGTGAAGCTGATGCAGGGCGGCGGCATGTTCGAAACCGGCGCCGGCGGCTCGGCGCCCAAACACGTCCAGCAGCTCGTCGAGGAAAACCACCTGCGCTGGGACAGCCTGGGCGAGTTCTGCGCGCTGGGCGAGAGCTTCCAGTTCTTCGCCGACCAATCGGGCAATGAAAAGGCCCGCGTGCTCGGCAAGGCGGTGGATGTGGCGACGCAAGGGATCCTCGACGAGGACCGCAGCCCGAGCCGCAAGGTCGGCCAGCCCGACAACCGCGACAGCCATTACTGGTTCGCGCGCTACTGGGCCAAGGCGCTCGCCGAGCAGACCGAGGATGCCGAGCTCGCCGCGCATTTCGCGCCGGTCGCGCAGGCGCTGATCGAGGGCGAGGCGGCGATCCTGGCCGAGCTCGCCGCGGTGCAGGGCAAGCCCGCGGATCTGGGCGGCTACTACCATGGTGATGCGGCGAAAACCGCCGCCGTGATGCGCCCCTCGGCGACGCTCAACGCGATCTTCGCCTGAGCTTTGGGTCGCTGACATTCGCGCCCCGTCCGGTTCGCCGGGCGGGGCTTTTTGTTGCGCTGTTCAAGGGGTTAGCAGGCGCGCCAGGGCCCGCCATCGGCGCCATGCGCCGCCGCGAGCTCGGCGATGATCGCCATGTCGCGCCCATCGAGCGGCCCCGCCGCACGCGGCCGGAACCGCAGCCGCACCGCCGCGAGCAGCGCCTCGAAGGGCGCCTCGGGGTAGCCAAAAGCGTTTGCCAGCGCCGCAAACGCCGCCCGATCGGGCGCGATTTCGGGCCCCGGCGCGGCGCCCGGCTCGGGCCAGAGCGCCAGCCCCTGCCGCGCCAGCCGCGCCCAATCGAACCGCGGCCCGGGGTCGGATTTGCGCTCGGGCGCCATGTCGCTATGCGCGATCACCCCCTCCGGCCCGATCCCCCAGCGCGCCATGATCGCGCGCAAGAGAGCCTCGAGCGCGGCCATCTGCGGCTCGGGGAAGGGCCGGTCGCCCGGGTTCGCGAGCTCGATCCCGATCGAGCGCGAATTCACATCGCCGCGCCCGGCCCAGGCGCCCGCGCCCGCATGCCAGGCGCGCGCCTCCTCCGCCACGAGCGCCTCACAGGCGCCGTCCTCGGCGATCAGCCAATGTGCGGATACCTCCGCCGCCGGGTCGCACAGCCGCGCCCGCGCCTCGGCCGCGCTCGCCATGGCGGTGTAATGGATCACGATGAGCTCGGGCCGCGCGCCGTCGCGCCGCGGGCCGAAATTGGGCGAGGGCAGGCTCACCGGCTCAGGGCCGCGCCGCCTGGAACGGCCGCGGGTCCCAGCCACAGGCGAAGCCATCGCCATCGGGGTCGAGGTTGAGCGGGTCTTTCGCCGGGCCGCCCTTCTCGAGGAACGCCATCTGCGCCAGATCGGAGGAGGTGAACTTCGCGCAGGCCTTCTCGGGCGAGGTCAGCCGCAGGCCGGAGCGTTCATAAACCGATTGACCGGGCGCGTTGCCCGCCGCAAGCGCATAGGCCGCGAGGTTCGGCCCCGCCGCGCCGCCGCTGGCCACCGGGGCCACGGGGGCCGCCGGAACCGCCGCCGGAACCGCAGTCGAGCTCGCCGTGGCGCTCTCGCCCGCGAACACCGGCGCGGGCGCCGCACCCGCCGGCGCGGTGGCGTTCAGCGCGGCCAGCGCATCGGCGCCGATCGCCTGCGGATCGCTCGCCCCCGGCGCGCCCGCCACACCCGCAACCGGCGCCCCGGCCGCCACCGGCACGGGCAGCGCCTGCTCGCCCAAAGCGGGCGCCACCGGCGCGGGCGCGGGCGTGCCCAGCGCCGAGAGCGGCGCGTTCGAGTTGAGCGGCGGCGTCGCGCTGATCGGCCCGCTGGTCACCGCCGCCGGGGCGGGGATGGCGGCGGGCGCGGCCTGCTTGCCGCCGAGCTCCGCCTCGCGCTTGAGATAGGTCTCGTAATCGCCAAAACCGACGCCGGAATTCGGCACCCCCCCGTCACAGGCCGCAATCGCCAGAACCGGCAGGAGAAAAACGAGACGTTTCATGCGCTTACCCTCTTACCACCATTGCGCGGGCTTGGCCGTGAAGCCAACCGCCTTCTCGAGGACCAGCGCCTGGTTGAGCAGATCGCCCTCGCCCCAGGGCCGCCCGATGAGCTGCAACCCGAGCGGCAGCCCCTTCGCATCGAGCCCCGCCGGCACCGAAACGCCCGGCAGCCCGGCAAGGTTCACCGTCACTGTGAAGACGTCGTTGAGATACATCTCGACCGGGTCCGCGTCCTGCATCTCGCCCAGACCAAAGGCCGAGGAGGGCGTCGCGGGCGTCAGGATCGCGTCGATCCCGGCCGCGAAAGCCTCGTCGAAATCGCGCTTGATCAGCGCGCGCACGCGCCGCGCGCGGTTGTAATAGGCGTCGTAGAAGCCCGCCGAGAGCACATAGGTGCCGACCATGATCCGCCGCTGCACCTCGGGGCCAAAGCCCTCGGCGCGGGTCTTTTCATACATCTCGACAATGCCATCGCCCGCGCCGAGCTTGGCGCGGTGGCCATAGCGCACGCCATCATAGCGCGCGAGGTTCGACGAGGCCTCCGCCGGGGCGATGACGTAATAGGCCGGCAGCGCGTATTTGGTATGCGGCAGCGAGATATCGACGATCTCGGCGCCCGCATCCTTCAGCATCGCCGCGCCCTCATCCCAGAGCCTGGCGATCTCGGCGTTCATGCCCTCGAGCCGGTATTCCCGCGGGATGCCGATCTTCTTGCCGCGGATATCGCCGGTCAGCGCCGCTTCGAAATCGGGCACTGCGATCTCGGCCGAGGTCGAATCCTTCGGGTCGACCGAGGCCATCGCGCCGAGCATGATCGCCGCGTCGCGCACCGTCTTGGTCATCGGCCCGGCCTGATCGAGCGAGGAGGCAAAGGCCACCACGCCCCAGCGGCTGACGCGCCCATAGGTCGGCTTGATCCCGACGATGCCGGTGAAGGCCGCGGGCTGGCGGATCGAGCCGCCGGTGTCGGTGCCGGTCGCGGCCAGACACAGATCCGCCGCCACCGCCGCCGCCGAGCCGCCCGAGGAGCCGCCGGGGGTGAGCGCGCGCTCGTCGATCTTCCAGGGGTTCACCACCGGGCCGTAGCAGGCCGTCTCGTTCGACGAGCCCATCGCGAATTCATCCATCGAGAGCTTGCCGAGCATGACCGCGCCCGCGTCCCACAGATTCTGGGTCACGGTCGATTCATATTCCGGCTTGAACCCCGAAAGGATCTTCGAGGCGGCTTGCGTGGCCACCCCCTTCGTCGCGAAAAGATCCTTGATCCCCAGGGGGATACCGCACATCGCAGGGGCGTCGCCCGCGCGGATCCGGGCATCGGCTGCGGCGGCCTGGGCGCGCGCGGTCTCCGGCGTCTTGGCGCAGAACGCGTTGAGCACATCGGCCGCCTCGATCGCCGCGAGGCAGCTTTCGGTGATCTCGACCGCGGTCACATCGCCCTTGCGCAGCGCATCGCGCGCCTCGGCGATCGTCAGTTTGTTCAGGCTCATTCGACCACCTTCGGCACGGCAAAGAAGCCCTCGCGGGCATCGGGGGCGTTCTTGAGGATCTTGTCCTGGTAACCGCCATCGGTCACCTCGTCGACGCGGCGCTTCAGGCGCATCGGCGTGACCGAGGTCATCGGCTCGATGCCCTCCACGTTCACCTCGTTGAGCTGCTCCATGAAGGTCAGGATGCCCGAAAGCTGGCCAGCGAGCTTGGGCAGGTCTTCCTCGGCCACGGCAATCCGCGCCAGATGCGCCACCTTGCGGGCGGTATCGATGTCAATGGACATTGGGGTCTCCGCTTGTCTGGCCCCGGGTTTAGCGCCCAAGGCCGCGCGGATCAAGCGCGCTTGCCGTGCCCGGGCACCACGCTACTGTGAGGGGAAATTCTGGAGGATGACATGAAACTCACCTGGCTCGGCCATTCCGGCTTCCGTCTCGAGATCGAGGGCGCGACGCTGCTTATCGACCCCTGGCTCACCGGCAATCCCGTGTTCCCGCCCGAGGCCCGCGCCAAGGCGCTCGCGGGCGCGACGCATATCCTGCTCACCCATGGCCATGGCGACCATTCCGCCGATACGCTCGCCATCGCCAAGGAGCTCGGCATCCCCGTCGTCGGCATCTATGACCTGATCAGCTTCTGGCAGGAAACCGAGGGCATCACGGGGCTGGGCTTCAACCGCGGCGGCACCGTCGATCTCGCCGGCGCCAGGGTCACCATGGTGCCGGCCTCGCACAGCTCCTCGATCGGCGGGCCGGCGGGCCCGGTCTATGCGGGCTCCGAGGCGGGCTACATGATCGCGGGCGAGGGCCGGGTGATCTATCTCTCGGGCGATACCACGGTGATGGCCGACATGGGCTGGATGGGCGAGCTCTACCGCCCCGATATCGGCATCCTCTGCGCCGGCGGGCATTTCACCATGGATATGAAAACCGCCGCCTTCGCCGCGCATAAATACTTCGATTTCAAGACGGTGATCCCCTGCCATTACCGCACCTTCCCGCTTCTTGAGCAAAGCGCCGAGGCGCTTGTCGCGGGGCTGCCCGGCGTCGAGGTGATCGAGCCCGAGGTGATGGTCGCGCTCGAGCTGTGAAGGGGGGGCAGGGGGCGCTGCCCCCTCGGGCCTTTGGCCCTTCACCCCCGGGATATTTGGGCATCGTTGAAGGGAGGCTTCGGGCCCCTGCATTTCAATGATGTTCAAATATCCCGGGGGGCTGCCGCAAGGCAGCGGGGGCGGCGCCCCCTCGGGAGCAAGGAGGGGGCGCCGCTCTGAGCTCAGATCTCGACCGAGACCTTGCCCATCGGGTTCGAGCAACAGGCGAGGATATAGCCTGCCTCGATATCGTCGTCGGAAATCCCGCCGTTATGGACCATATGGACCTCGCCGGCGGTTTTCTTGACCTTGCAGGTGCCGCACAGGCCGAAAGTGCAGCCCGAGGGGATGTTGAGGCCCGCGCGTTTGGCGACCGCGAGCACGGTATCGGTCTCGGCGCAGCTTTGCGTCACGCCCGAGGCGGTGAAGGTGATCTCCGAGCGCGCGGCGTCATCGAGCACCACATCGTCGAGCGCGGGCGCCTCGGCCTCGGAGGCCACGGCCAGGCCGAAGCTCTCCTGATGGTAGCGCTCCATGTCATAGCCGAGCGAGATCAGCATCTCGCGCACCGAGGCCATGAACGGCTCGGGCCCGCAGCAGAACACCTCGCGCTCGAGATAATCGGGCGCCATCAGGCCCAGCATGATCTGGTTGAGCCGCCCCTGATAGCCGTTCCAGGCGCGGAACGGGTCGGGTTTCTCGACCGTGAAGCGCAGCTGCAACCCCGGCACGCGGTTGGCGAATTGCTCGAGCCGCTCGCGGAAGATGATCTCCGAGGGGCGGCGCGCCGAATGGACGAAGGTGATGTCGGGCATCTCGCCCGAATCCCACGCCCAGGTGGTCATCGACATCATCGGGGTGATCCCCGAGCCCGCCGAGATGAAGAGATATTTGTCGGCCTGGTGGCGGCGGAAGGAGAAGATCCCCGCCGGGCCCCAGGCGCGGATCTTCATCCCCGGCTTGAGGTGGTCGAGCATCCAGCGCGTGCCGATCGAGTCGCTTTGCGCCTTCACCGTGAGCGAGATCGACAAGGGCCGCGAAGGGCTCGAGGAGATCGTGTAGGTGCGTTGCACGTTCCCGCCCGGCACCGGCAGGTCGAGCGTGATGAACTGCCCCGGCTCGTAGTCGAACCACGCGCCCGAAGGCGCGCGGAAGGTGAAGGTGGAGGTGTTGGGGGTTTCCGGCACGACCATGGCGCATTCGAGCATCTCGCTCTCGTGCCAGGGCTCGGCGGTCCAGTTCACGCGCGCCATCGGTTATTCCGCCGCCAGCGCGGGCGCATCGCCCAGACGTTCGCTCATCGTGTCGCAATACCAGTCGACGAACTGGATCACGCCCTCTTCCTGAACCGTCGAATAGGGGCCCGGCTCATAAGCGGGCGACAGGATCCCGGCCTGGTTCTCCTCGACAACCTGACGGTCCTCGTCATTGGTCGCCTCCCAGACCTCGGTCAGCGTCTTGAGGTCGTAATCCTTGCCCTCGACCGCGTCCGCCGGCACGAGCCAGGTGGTGGTGACCTGCGTTTCGGTCGCCGAGAGCGGCAGCACGCGGAACACGATCGCATGATCGGCGAGGAAATGGTTCCAGGTGTTCGGGTAGTGGAAGAACAGCAGCGAGCCCGCGTCGTTGAAGGGCATCTCGCCCATCCGCATGCCAGTGACCGCGGCCTTGGTGCTCATCGTGTAGCTCTCGGCGTTGTTCAGGAGCGGGATCCGCGCCAGACGCCATTGCATCTTCGGATGGTTGATGAAGCGCGAGGGCAGGCCGGCCGCCTCGCAGCGCGCCCAATGCGCCAAAATGTCGGGGCTGGCCGCGTCCGGGCCTTCCATCGCGGTCATCCGCGGATTGTCCGAATAGGTCCGGCACAGCGAGGGATGCGAGCCGCCGCAGTGATAGCACTCGCGGTTGTTCTCGATCACGAGCTTCCAGTTGCCCTTCTCGACGATCGTCGACTGGAACGCGACCTTGGCGGTCTTGATCCCCGAGGGCGCGAGATAGGCGCCCAGCGTCTTCGCGAGATCGGCGATCGGCGGCGGCACCTCGGCCAGACAGATGAACACCATCCCGCCGATATCGACGCAATGCACCTTCTTGAGCCCATGCGCCGAGGCGTCGAAATCTTCCTGCATGTCGCGGGCGTAGAGCAGCTTGCCGTCGAGCTCATAGGTCCACTGGTGATAGGGGCAGACGAGCTTGGGCGAGGTGCCCGAAGCCTTCGAGCACAGCCGCTGGCCGCGGTGGCGGCAGACGTTGTGGAACGCCCGGATCGTGCCATCCGAGCCGCGCGTCAGGATCACCGGATAGGCGCCGACCTGCAGCGTCGCGAAGCTGCCGGTCTTCGGGAGTTCGGCGGCCGGAACGGCAAACAGCCACTCGCGGTAGAAGATCTGCTCGAGATCGGCCTGATAGACCCCCTCGTCACAGTAGAGCGCCCGGCTCAGCGAGTAGTTCTTGCGGCGCGCGGCCAGTTCCGCGCGGATCTCGGATGCATTCAGCATCGGCTTTCCCCTGCTGCCCGCGCCTCCCCGCGCGGATGGTTTCTTGGTGACGGGCAAGCGCCCGGGTTGGCGGAGCGGGGGGACGCGACGGGCCCGGCCCCCGAGCGGGGCCTGCGGCGGATCCGGGCGTCCCTGCCCCGCAGTGTCGCGGGCGCCCCGATCGCTGCACTGTGCCAAATTGCGACCGCTGCGGCGCGGCAAATGCGACCTTCGGCGTCGCGATTCAGACATTGCGAGAACTTGCCTTGCGGCGGGGGAGGGGGCGCTGCCCCCGCTGCCCTCGCGGGCAGCCCCCCGGGATATTTGAACATCGTTGAAAGCCCGGGGGCCCTCCTTCAATGATGCCGAAATATCCCGGGGGAGAGGCCCGCAGGGCCGAGGGGGCAGCGCCCCCGTCGCGGTTGACGAAGGCCGCGCGCGCGCCTATGAGCGGCTCTGCGCGGATGGCTGGATGACCGCGGCGGCTCATAGCTCTGCACCTGCGGATAGCTGGGCCGTCGAGGAAAGTCCGGACTCCATGAAGCAACGGTGCCGGGTAACGCCCGGCGGGGGCAACCCCAGGGAAAGCGCCACAGAGAACAGACCGCCCTGCCTTGTGCAGGGTCAGGGTGAAACGGTGGGGTAAGAGCCCACCGCGGACCTGGCAACAGGGACGGCACGGCAAGCCCCACCGGGAGCAACGCCGAATAGGGACTGCGCGCCGCGTGCGGCAGGGGAGCTTCGCCCCGAGCAGTCCGGGTTGGCGGCTAGATCCTGCGGGCAACCGCAGGGCCAGAGGAATGGTCATCCAGGGGGCAACCCCGGACAAAATCCGGCTTACAGGCCATCCGTGCAAATCCTCCTGCGAGCCCGCCTGCGGCGGCACGTCCCCTTGCGGGGGCGGCGCGGGCGCGGTTCAGTGGGGCGCGAACAACCACAAGGACGCGCCATGAGCTACACGATCGACCGCCTTCTCGAGGGCCTCACCCTGCCGCAAGCCGAAGAGCGCACCCGCGCCGCGCTGGCCGCCAACGCCTTTGGCGTGATCACCGAGATCGACATCGCCGCGACGATGAAGGCCAAGCTCGGCCTCGAGATGGCGCCCTACAAGATCCTCGGCGCCTGTTCGCCCAAATATGCCGCGGCGATTCTCGCGGCCGAGCCGAAGGCGGGCTCGATGTTGCCCTGCAATATCGTGCTGCGCGAGGTTCCGGGCGGCGTCGAGGTGAACGCGGTCGATCCGGTCGCCTCGATGGCGGCGATCGAGGCGGCGGCGCTCGCCCCGATCCTCGACGAGGTGCGCGGCATCCTCGCGCGCGCCATCGCCGCGATCTGAGCGCCGCCGCCCCGGTTTCCCCCTTGGCGGATCGGTCCTTTCGGCGCACACTTCCGCCCGGACCGATCCGAACAACGGGGGCTTTTATGAGTTTCGTGAAAACGCTGGCGACGCTGGCTGTCGGCTTTGCGGCTGCGCGCGGGGTCGACAAATTCCGCAAGATGGGCGGGCTTGACGGCATGAAGGATGCGATGCGCGGCGCCGGGGCGCCGGGTGGCATCGCCGATCAGATGGGCGACATGGCCGACAAGTTCGGCCTGCCGGGCGGCAAGGCCGCGGTGCGCGACATGTTCGAGAAATTCGGCACCCAGGCCGCCGCCGCGACCGAGGCGACCGAGGCGGGCCTGGGCTCCTTGATGGGCGCGATGGCGGGGGCTGCGACCACCGGCGCCGCAGGCCTGGGCGACATGATCTCCACGGTGACCAAGGGCACGCCTGCGAGCGCGGTGATGGAGGAGCAGGCCAAGCTGATGATCCGGGCGATGATCCAGGCCGCCAAGGCCGATGGCGAGATCGACGCGGCCGAGCGCGCCGCGATCCTCGATCATCTGGGCGATGCCTCGGAGGAGGAGATGGCCTTCGTCAAGGCCGAGCTTGAGGCCGAGATCGATGTCGCCGCGCTGGCCGCCTCGGCGGGCGAGAGCGCCAAGGCGCAGGTCTATGCCGCCGCGTTGATGGCGATCAGCGTCGACACCGAGGCCGAGAAGCAATATCTCGCCAATCTCGCCGCTGCGCTGGGCCTCGAGGCGCCGAAGGTGGCCGAGATTCACGCCGCGGCGGGCAAGCCGCTCGTCTGAGGCCGCCCGCGGCGCGGGGTGGCATCGCCGCCCCCGCCTTCGGGCCGAAAATCGGCGATTTCGCGCGCTTTCGTGGTTGACTCTCGACCGCGCCTCGCTAAAAGGCGGGCTTCATAGGAATTCGCGGGCAGAGACTGCCCGGCTCTAGGAGAGAGAAAATGGCGAAGCCGACGACGATCAAGATCCGTCTGAACTCGACGGCGGGCACCGGGCACTTCTATGTGACCAAGAAGAATGCCCGTACCATGACCGAAAAGATGACCGTGAACAAATACGATCCGGTTGTCCGCAAGCACGTCGAATACAAGGAAGGCAAGATCAAGTAAGATCGCGCCGATCCTCTGGGTCAGAAGGCCGTGCCCCCGCCGGGGCGCGGCCTTTTTCTTTGGTGGCCCGGATTTAACAAAGTAAAATAATCGGGTTTACATATCCGACAAAATCACTAGGTTTCCCGCCAATGCCCCCGGGGCTGGCTGATTCCGGGCCTCGGCCCGAGACATGACAAGGAAATCGCGATGAAACACACCCTGCTGGCGCTCCTGGCCACCACCGCCCTCGCCTTGCCGCTGAGCGCGCCGGCGCGCGCCGCCGATGCCCCCGCCGCCGAGGCGGTGCTGGCCACCTATGCCGATCTCGCGCAGGCGGGCTATGAGGACAGCCTCGCCACCGCCAAGGCGCTGCGCGCCGCGATCGGCGCCTTTGTGGCGGCCCCTTCGGCCGAGACCCAGGCCGCCGCGAAAGCCGCCTGGGTCGCCGCGCGTGTGCCCTATCAACAGACCGAGGCCTTCCGCTTCGGCAATGCGATCGTCGATGACTGGGAGGGCCGCGTGAACGCCTGGCCGCTCGACGAGGGGCTGATCGATTACGTCGACATGGGCTCGGCCGCGGTCAACGAGGAAAACGAACTCGCGCTGCTCAATGTCATCGCCAGCCCGAAGATCACCGTCGGCGGCGAGGAGATCGACGCGACCGAGATCACGCCGAAGCTCCTCGGCGAGGTGCTGCACGAGGCCGAGGGCGTCGAGTCGAATGTCGCGACCGGCTATCACGCGATCGAATTCCTGCTCTGGGGGCAAGACCTCAACGGCACCGAGGCGGGCGCCGGCGCGCGCCCCTATACCGATTATCTGCAAGGCGAGGGCTGCACCGGCGGCAACTGCGATCGCCGCGCGGCCTATCTCGTGGCGGCGGCCGATCTTCTGGTCGCCGATCTCGAGGAAATGGCCGCGAACTGGGCCCCCGGCGGCGCAGCGCGCCAGCCGCTCGAGGCCGACCCGACCGCCGGCATCGCGACGATCCTGACCGGCATGGGCTCGCTCTCCTATGGCGAGCTCGCGGGCGAGCGGATCAAGCTCGGGCTGATGCTGCACGACCCCGAGGAGGAGCATGATTGCTTCTCCGACATGACCCATCTGAGCCATTATTACGACGGCGTCGGCATCCGGAATGTCTATGAGGGCCGCTATACCCGCGTCGATGGCACGGTCGTTTCGGGCCCGTCGCTGTCGCAATATGTCGCCGCCAAGGCGCCCGCCGAGGATGCGGCGCTGCGTGCGGGGCTTGAGGCGTCGGTCGCCGCGCTGGGTGAGATGAAGGCCGCGGCCGAGGGCGGCATGGCGGTCGATCAGATGATCGCCATGGGCAACGACGAGGGCGCGGCGATCATCAACAAGGTCGTCGATGCGCTGGTGGCCCAGACCCGCGAGATCGAACGCGTGGTGGCGGCGCTCGGCGCCGAGATCTCGGTCGAGGGCTCGGACAGCCTCGACAACCCGACCGCGGTCTTCCAGTAACGCCGGGGTCGCGCGCGCGGAGACCTGCCATGCGGTTGATCTCCATCGCTTTTCTTCTCCTTGCGGGGGCCGCCCACGGCGCGCCCCCGCAAGCCGCTCCGCTCTCGGCGCGCGAGGCCGCGCGGGTGGCCGAGGTGACCCGCGCGGCGCAGGATTTCACCGCGCCCGAGCCCTTCGAGGCGCGCCCCGCCGGTGCGGGCACCGCGATGGACGGCGCCTTTTCCGCCCCGCTCACGACCCTGCCCGAGGCCGAGCGCTTCGATTTCGCGCTGGGCGAGGCGCTTTTCGAGAAACTCTGGGTGCCCGCGCCGAGCACCACGCGCGCCTCCGACGGGCTCGGGCCGCTCTTCAATGCCCGCGCCTGCGCGAGCTGCCACCCGGGCGATTCGCGCGGGGCCCCGGTCGACGAGGCGGCGGGGCTCTCGGGCATGGTGCTCAAGCTCGGCGCGCCGGGCGGCGGCCCGGACCCGCATCTGGGCGCCCAGCTTCAGGACCGCGCCGCGCCGGGCCTCGCCCCCGAGGGCGCGCTCGCGCTTGAGTGGGTCGAGGAGCAAATCCCCCTCGCGGGCGGCGAGAGCCTGTCGCTGCGCCGCCCCGTGCCCCGCGTCAGCCCGCCGCTCGGGCCCACGACCCTCACCGATCTGCGCATCGCCCCGCAGCTGATCGGCTTGGGCCTCCTCGAAGCCGTGCCCGAGGCCGCGATTCGCGCCGGCGCCGACCCCGAGGACAGGAATGGCGACGGCATCTCGGGCCGCGTCTCCGAGCTCGGCGGGGCGCTCGGCCCGCGGCTTGGCCGCTTTGGCCAGAAGGCGGGCGCCGCGAGCCTGCCCGAGATGATCGCCGCCGCCTTCGCGACCGATCTCGGCCTCTCGACGCCGCTCTTTCCTGACCCCGCGGGCGATTGCACCGCCGCGCAAACCGCCTGCCGCGCCGCGCCGATGGGCGAGGATGCGGGCCTGCGCGACGGGCGCGAGGTCTCGGCCGAGGCGCTCGATCTGACCGCCGCCTATATCCGCGGCCTCGCCGTGCCCGCCCGCCGCACGCCCGGCGCGCCGCAGGTGCTGGCCGGCAAGGCCGCCTTCTACGACGCCGGCTGCCCCGCCTGCCACCGGCCGAAATTCGTCACCGAGAAACGCCCCGCCGACCCCGCGCGCAGCTTCCAGCTGATCTGGCCCTATACCGACCTTTTGCTCCACGACATGGGCCCGGGGCTCGCCGAGACCCGCCCCGAGGCCGGCGCCTCGGGTGCCGAATGGCGCACGCCGCCGCTCTGGGGCATCGGCCTGACCGCGGCCGCGCGCGGCGGCCCGGCGCGGTTCTTGCATGACGGGCGCGCGCGCAGCCTGCTCGAGGCGGTGCTCTGGCATGGTGGCGAAGCGCGCGCCGCCCGTGATAGGGTCGCGGCGATGGCGCCCGAGACCCGCGCCGCCCTGATCCGCTTTCTGGAGAGCCTCTGATGCGCCTTGCCCCCGTTTTTGCGTGCCTTTCCATGGCCTTGGCCGCGCCCGCCCGCGCCGATGTCGCCGAGGCGGTGAATAAGGTCATCGTGCCCGCCTATGCCGGGTTCGCCTCCGCCACCGCCGCGCTCGATCAGGCGGCGCAGGCCGATTGCGGCGCCGAGGCGCTGAAGGCGCCCTGGGGCGCGGCCTTTGACGCCTGGATGCCGGTCGCGCAGCTGCGCCTTGGCCCGTCGGAAACCGAGGGCCGCGCGCTCGCCATCGCCTTCTGGCCCGATGCCAAGAACATCGGCGGGCGCCAGACCACCGCGATGCTCGAGAAAGCCGACCCGGCCCTCGTGGCCGAGGCCGGCATGGCCAAGGTCTCGGTCGCCGCGCGCGGGCTCTTCGGGCTCGAGCGGCTGATCTACACCGAGGCGGGCGCGGCCAACCCCGATTATGCCTGCGCGCTGCGCCGCGCGATGGCGGCCGATCTCGCCACCATGGCCGAGGCGCTCGCCGCCGAGTGGCGCGACGATTACGCCGCGCGGCTGCTCGCCCCGGGGGCGGCGGGCAACACCACCTATCTGACCGAGGCCGAGGCGCGTCAGGCGCTCTTCACCCAGCTCATCGCCGGGCTCGAATTCGACGCCGATCAGCGCCTTGGCCGCCCGCTGGGCAGCTTCGACAAACCCCGCCCCGACCGCGCCGAGGCGCTGGCCTCGCAGCGCGCGCTGCGCAATGTCACGCTCTCGCTCAAGGGGCTGCGCGCGCTCGCCGGGGCGCTGGCCGAGGGGCGCGGCGCGATCCCGCTGACCGAGGCCGCCTTCGCCCGCGCCGAAAGCCTCGCCGATGCGCTCGACGACCCCGCCTTTGCCGGCGTGGCCGACCCGGGCCGCCGCCTCAAGATCGAGATCTTGCAACAGGCCGTGCAGGCCACCCGCACCGCCGCCGAGACCGAGCTCGGCGCGCTTTTGGGCGTTTCGGCGGGTTTCAACTCCGCCGATGGCGATTGATAAGGCCCTGACAGGAAAGAGAAAATGAAACGTCGCGCGTTCCTTGCCTCGCTTGCCGCCGCCTGTGCCGCCCCCGCGCTGAGCTGGGCCGATGCGGGCAGCCCCGCCTATCTCGCCGCCGCGCGCGCGGCCGACGGGGCCTATGCGCTTTACGGGCTGAGCGCGGCCGGCGCGCCGCTCTTTGCCCAGCCCTTGCCCGCGCGCGGCCACGCCGCCACCGCCCATCCGACCCGCCCCGAGGCGGTGGCCTTCGCCCGCCGCCCGGGCACCTATGCGCTGGTCATCGACTGCGCCCGCGGCCAGACCGTCGCGCGCCTCACGCCCCCCGCGGGCCGCCAGTTCAACGGCCACGGCACCTTCTCCGAGGATGGCGCGACGCTCTTCACTTCCGAGGTGGTGGCCGAGGGCTCGGCCGGGCGGATCGGCGTCTGGGATGCGGCGCGGGGCTATCGCCGCGTGGCGGAATTCGCCTCGAACGGCCTCGGCCCGCATGAGATCCGCCGCCTGCCCGGCACCGAGATCCTCGTCGTCGCGAATGGCGGCATCCAGACCGATCCGAGCGACCGCACGCCGCTCAACCTCGAGGAGATGCGCCCGAATTTGAGCTATCTGAGCGCCTCGGGGGCGGTGCTCGAGGTGGTCGAGCTGCCCGAAATATGGCAAAACTCGATCCGCCACCTCGCGCTCGGCGCGGACGGGCTCGTCGCTTTCGCGATGCAATGGCAGGGCGATCTGTCGGAGCCGGTGCCGCTTCTCGGCCTGCACCGGCGCGGCGCGGCGCCGATCCTCGCCGAGCCCGCGCCCGCCGAACTCTTCGCGATGCAGGGCTATGCGGGCTCGGTCGCCTTCGCCGCCGATCTCGGCACCGTCGCAATCACCAGCCCCCGCGGCGGCCGCGTGCAGGCCTTCAGCGCGGCCGGCGCGCCGCTGTGGTCGGTCGCGCGGGCCGATGTCTGCGGGCTCGGCCCCTGCGCCGGGGGCGGCTTTGTCACGACCGACGGCCAGGGCCTCGTCGCGCGCGTCACCGAGGGCGGGCTCACGCCCTTGCAGGGCGCGCCGGTCGCCTGGGACAACCATCTGATCGCGCTCGGCTGAGGGCGGCGGGGGCCTTTGCGTGCTTTACGAAACCGCCCGCGGCGATCTAGAGCAGGACAGCCGGGCGCGGGGCGCCGATCTCGCCGGGCAATCTTGACTTTTTTACTTGGTTAAGGCATTGCGGGCCAAGCCGCAAAGGAGATGGACATGGAGCCGACCGATCTGGCCAAGGCCGCCGCGCCCGAAGGCGCCGAGGCGCTCACCGGCGCGTTCGCGCGCGCGCAGGAATTCGTGGCGCTCGGCGGCCCGGCGATGTGGGCGATCGCGGCGCTCTCGGTGGCGCTCACGGCGCTGGTGCTGTGGAAGATCTGGCGGCTGGTGTGGTTTGGCGCCTGGTCGGGCGGGCGGCACAGCGCCGAGGCGCTCGATCTGTGGGCGCGCGGCGACCGCGCTGCGGCGCTCGAGGCGCTGGCCGGGCGCCACAGCCTGCGCGCGCGCCTCGTGCGCGCCGCGATGCGGGCCGCGGCCGACCCCCACATGAGCGACCAGCAAGCCCAGGACGAGACCGTGCGCGTCGCACGCGGGCTGCTCGCCCAGGCCCGCACCGGGCTGCGCGGGATCGAGCTCGCCGCCACGATCGGCCCGCTCCTTGGCCTCTTCGGCACCGTCACCGGCATGATCGGCGCGTTTCAGGCGCTGCAAGAGGCCGGTGCCCGCGCCGACCCGGCCACCCTCGCGGGCGGCATCTGGGAGGCGCTTTTGACCACCGCCGCGGGCATGGCCGTCGCGATCCCCGCGCAGGTGGTGCTCGCCTGGTTCGAATCGGTGATCGACCGGCTGCGGCTCGACATGGAAGACGCCGCGACGCGGGTCTTCGTCGCCCGCCCGGCCGCCGCCGAGCCCGCCCCCGCCGAACTCGCCCATGGCCTGACCGCCGAAACCCGCGCCAAACTCGCGGTCGCCGAATGAGCCTGAGCTTCGGAGAGCCGCGCCGGCGCCGTCGGCCCGATCTGACGCCGATGATCGACGTCGTGTTTCTCCTGCTCGTGTTCTTCATGCTCGCCTCGCGCTTTGCCTCCGAGACGAGCCTGCCGCTCGAGGCCGCGCGCGGCGGTGCGGGCGGCTGGACGGGACCGATGCGCCTCGTCGAGATCGGCCCCGCGGGCGCGCTCACGCTCAACGGCGCCGCGATCGCCCCCGAGGCGCTCGCCGCCGCGCTCGCCCCCCTGACCGCCGCGCCGAGCGACCCGGTGATCTTGCGCGGGCGCGACGCCGCGCTCCAGGATCTCGTCGCGGTGATGGACCGGCTGCGCGACGCGGGCTTCACCGCGCTTGTGCTGGTGGAGTGAGCGATGGATCTGCGCGAGCCCCCCCGCCGCGGCTTCGAGGCCAACCTGTTGCCGATGATCAACGTGGTGTTTTTGCTCCTGATTTTCTTCCTGATCTCGGCCCGGCTCGCGCCGCCGGAACCCTTCGCCGTAGCCCCGCCCGAGGCCCGCGCGGGCGCCCGCGCCGCGGCCGAGCTCACGCTCTACCTCGGCGCAGATGGCGCGCTCGGCTTTCGCGAGAGCCTGAGCGCGCCCGCCACGCCCGCGCAGGAGGCCGCGGCCGATGCGCCGGTGCTTGCCGCGCTTGCGGCCGCGCGCGCGGCCTATTGCGCCGAAGAAGATTGCGCCGCCGCGCCGCCCCCGCTCGCGCTGCGCGCCGATCAGGGGGCGCCGGTGGTGCGGCTCGCGCGGCTGATGCGCGCGCTTGGCGCTTCGGGGTTTGCGCGCGTCGATCTGATCACCGCGCCTGCGCCGGGGGCGGCGCCATGAGCCCGCGCGGCGTGCTCGAGGCGGGTGTGTTCCTCGCCGCGGCGCTGGGGTTGCACCTGGCGGCGTTCGGGGTTGCGCGCCCGACGGCCGGGGCGAGTTCGGCCGGGGCAGGGGGCGAGGATCTGGTCAGCCTGAGCGCCGCGAGCCCCGCGATCCTGGCCGCGCTCGCCGATTATGAGCGCCCGCCCGAGATCGCCCCCCCGCCCGAACCGCCGCCCGCGCCGGAGCCCGAGCCCGCGCCCGCCGCTGAGCCCGTGGCCGAGGTCGCGCCGCCCGCCCCCGAGGCCCCGCGCGCGCCGCAGATCGCGGCGCCCACGCAGCCCGAGGCCGCGCCGAACCTGCCGCCCGAGGCCGAACCCGTGCCGAAGATTCGCCCCGCGCCAAAGCCCGAAAAGCCAAAGCCGGCCAAGCCAAAGCCCGCCACGGCGCCCAAACCGGCAAAACCCGCCCCCGCCCCCTCGGCGCCTTCGGTCGCGCAAACGGCGGCCGGCGCGGGCGGCGGTGCCAATGCCGGGGTGAACGGCGCCGCCGAGGCCGCCACGCTCTCGAAAGCCGCCGAGCAGGATCTGCGCGCGCGCTGGGGCGCCACCATCCGCGCCCGGATCGAGGCCCGCAAGCGCTACCCCTCGGCCGCCGGGCGCGCGCAGGGGCGGGTGACGGTGGCGCTCTCGGTCTCGCGCTCGGGCGCTTTGGGCGGGGTCGCGGTCGCGCGCTCCTCGGGCCATGCCGCGCTCGATCAGGCCGCGCTCGAGGCGGTGCGGCGCGCGGGCCGCTTCCCGGCGGCGCCTGCGGGGCTCACGCGGGCGAGCTACGATTTTTCCCTCACCATCCAATTCGCGCGCTAAAGTGGCGCAACCCTCCGGGAGGCGCCGATGCCCAATGTAAAACTCTTCGTCGATGAGGCGGTTCTGGCCGCCCACAAACCCGCGCTTGTCGCTGCGCTCAGGCCGCTGCGCGATCTGCTCTGTGCCGAGCTCTCGGTGCCGCCCGCCGCCTGTCAGGTGGTGATCGTGCCGGTCGCGGGGCTTGCCGATCAACCGCCGATCAATGTCGAGCTCGCGCTCCTGCCGCGCCCCGAGCGCACGCGGGACAAGCTGATGGCGCTTGCCGCGACGATCCGCGCCGATCTCGCCGCCCCGTCCGGCGGCGCCGCGGTCGCGGTGCGGATCTCCGCGCTCGACCCGCAAACCTATATCGCGCTGAAATAGCGCGGCGATCGGCGGACGCCAGAGCGGCGTTTCGGATCAAGACCTTGAGGGGGAGGATGGTGCTGCAAGAGAGGATTGAACTCTCGACCTCTCCCTTACCAAGGGAGTGCTCTACCACTGAGCTACTGCAGCGCCGGTGCGGTGCGCTTCGACCGTGGGCGGGGATTTAGTGGCAATCTCCGGCCTATGCAAGCACAAATTTTCACCCTCTCTCGACACATTTTCCGCGCCGCGCTAGAGAGGGCCCATGAACGAGAAAAAAACCGGATCGAAGGCCCCCCCGGCGCAGGCCAGGGGCGAGGAGCTGAGCCGCGAGGAGCGGTTGGCGGCGGCGCTGCGGGCGAATCTGGCGCGGCGCAAGGCGCAGTCGCGCGCGCGCGCGGCCGATCCCGGGGAGCATGAGGCGGAAGGGAAAGACTGATGGATTCGATCGTGGTGCGCGGCAACGGGCCGCTCAAGGGCCAGATCCCGATTGCGGGGGCGAAGAACGCCTGTCTCGCGCTGATGCCGGCGACGCTCTTGTCCGAGGAGCCGCTGACGCTGACCAATGCGCCGCGGCTGAGCGATATCCGCACGATGACCCAGCTTCTCGCCTCGCTCGGCGCCGAGGTCACCGCGCTGCAAGACGGCAAGGTGCTCGCGACCTCCTGCCATGGCGAGATCAACCCGGTCGCCGATTATGACATCGTGCGCAAGATGCGCGCCTCGAACCTGGTGCTCGGGCCCTTGCTGGCGCGGCTCGGGCACGCGGTCGTGTCGCTGCCCGGCGGCTGCGCGATCGGCGCGCGCCCGATGGATATCCATATCGACGCGCTCGCCGCGCTCGGCGCCGAGATCGAGCTGAAAGAGGGCTATCTGCACGCCAAGGCCCGCGGCGGGCTGAAGGGCGCGGTCCATGAGATGCGCTTTGCCTCGGTCGGCGCGACCGAGAACTTCCTGATGGCGGCGGTGCTCGCCAAGGGCACATCGGTTCTGAAAAACGCCGCGCGCGAGCCCGAGATCGTCGACCTCGCCGCCTGTCTGAAGAAGATGGGCGCGCAGATCGAGGGCGAGGGCACCAGCGAGATCACCATCCAGGGCGTCGACCGGCTCCATGGCGCGACCCATCCGGTCGTGACCGACCGCATCGAGCTCGGCACCTATATGCTCGCCCCCGCGATCTGCGGCGGCGAGGTCGAATGTCTGGGCGGCAAGATCGCGCTCGTCGAGAGCTTCTGCGAGAAGCTCGACGCGGCCGGGATCTCGGTCGAGGAAACCGCCGCCGGCCTCAAGGTCCGCCGCCGCGGCGACCGGGTGCGCGCGGTCGATGTGGTGACCGAGCCCTTCCCGGGCTTCCCCACCGACCTGCAGGCGCAGATGATGGCGCTTCTGTGCACCGCCGAGGGCACCTCGGTCCTCGAGGAAAAGATCTTCGAGAATCGCTTCATGCATGCCCCCGAACTCGCCCGGATGGGCGCGCGCATCGAGGTCCATGGCGGCCATGCCACCGTCCACGGCGTCGAGAAGCTGAAGGGCGCGCGGGTGATGGCGACCGATCTGCGCGCCTCGGTCTCGCTGATCCTCGCGGGCCTCGCGGCCGAGGGCGAGACGGTGGTGAGCCGCGTCTACCACCTCGACCGCGGCTATGAGCGCGTCGAGGAAAAGCTGCGCGCGGTCGGCGCCCATATCGAGCGCGTGGCGGGCGAATGACGGACGCGCGCTTCGAAGACGCCGCCGAGGGGCCGCTCGCTCTGCGCGCCGAGACGCCCGAGGATCTCGCTGTCATCGCGGCGCTCGTGCAAGATGCGGTCCTGCCGATTACCGAGATCCGCTGGGAGCCGAAGGCACGCCGCTTTTCGCTCCTGCTCAACCGCTTCCGCTGGGAGGATCGCGCCGCCGCCGAGGCTGCGCGCCGCCCCTATGAGCGGGTGCAATCGGTGCTGACCGTCTCGGATGTGCTGCGCGTGGCCTCGACCGGCATCGACCGGACCGACCGCGATCTGGTGCTCTCGCTCCTCGATCTGGCCTGGGTGCCGGGCGAGGATGGCGCGGGCGCGCTCACGCTGACGCTCGCGGGCGATGGCGCGATCGCGCTCACGGTCGAATGTCTCGCCCTCGATCTGCGCGATGTGACGCGGCCCTATCGCGCGGTTTCGGGCGCGGCGCCCCGGCACCCCGAATGATCCGCCGCGCGCGCCCCGAGGACGCCGCGCGCATCTCCGAGGTGATCTGCGCCTCGATCCGGGCGCTTTGCGTGGCCGACCACGGGGGTGACCCGGCCAAGATCGCCAATTGGCTGGCGAACAAGACCTCGGCCGACATCGCCGCGCTGATCGCGGCGCAGGGCTGCGCGGTCTATGTCGCCGGCCGCCCCGAGACCGGCGAGATCGCCGCCGTTGGCGCGCTCGACTGGGCCGGTCAGCCCGCGGGGCAGGGCAAGATCACGCTCCTCTATGTCGCCCCCGAAGCCCGCCGCCAGGGCTTTTCCGCCGCGCTTCTGACCGCGATGGAGGCCGAGCTCGTGGCGCTTGGCCGCCCCGAGGGCCGCCTCACCGCCACCGCGACCGCCCATGCCTTCTACCGCCACCACGGCTGGCGCGCCGATGGCCCGCCGCGCCCGGGCCGCTGGATCCTCGGTCATCCGATGCAAAAGCGGCTCGACTGAGTTTCTTCTTGGCAAAAATACGCAAAATCAGGTCGCGCCCGAGGCGGGCCGCCGGGGGTTTTGCACCCCCGGACCCCCGCAGGATATTTCTGCATCATTAAAGGGCAGGGCGGTTCCCCGCTTGCCGAGGCGCGGCCAAGCCTTTATCCCGAAAGGGATCAAGGAGACCGACATGCCGCAGTTCCTCTCGACCCGTGACGCCGATTTCGAGGCCCGTTTCACCGCGCTTTTGGGGATGAAACGCGAGGACAGCCCTGATGTCGACGCGGCGGTGGCTGCGATCATCGAGGAGGTGCGCACGCGCGGCGATGCGGCTGTGATCGAGCTCACCGCGCGGTTTGACCGGCTCGCGCTTGCGCCCGAGGGGCTGGCCTTCACCGAGGCCGAGATCGACGCCGAGATCGCCAAGGTCAGCGCCGAGGAGCGCGCCGCGCTCGAGCTCGCGGCCGAGCGGATCCGCGCCTATCACCGCCGCCAGATGCCCGCCGATGCGATGTGGCAAGATATCACCGGGGCGACGCTCGGCTGGCGGTTCACGCCGGTTTCGGCGGCGGGGCTTTATGTGCCGGGGGGGCTGGCGAGCTATCCGTCCTCGGTGCTGATGAATGCGATCCCGGCGAAGGTGGCGGGGGTCGAGCGGCTCGTTGTCGCCTGCCCGACGCCGGGGGGCGCGGTCAACCCGCTGGTGCTGCTCGCGGCGCGGCTGGCGGGGGTCGATACCGTCTATCGGATCGGCGGCGCGCAGGCGATCGCGGCGCTCGCCTATGGCACCGCGACGATCACCCCGGTCGACAAGATCACCGGCCCCGGCAATGCCTATGTCGCCGCGGCGAAGCGGCGCGTTTTCGGCAAGGTCGGCATCGACATGATCGCCGGGCCCTCCGAGATCCTGGTGATCGCCGATGGCCCGCAAAACCCCGACTGGATCGCGCTCGATCTGATGAGCCAGGCCGAGCATGACGCCTCGGCGCAGGCGATCCTCGTCACCCCCGATGAAAGCCTCGCGCGCGCCGTTGTCGCCGCCGTCGAGGCGCGGCTCGAAACGCTCGCGCGGCGCGAGATCGCGGGGGCGAGCTGGCGCGATTTCGGCGCGGTGATCGTCACCCGCTCGCTCTCCGAGGCGGCCGCGCTCTCGAACCGGGTGGCGCCCGAGCATCTCGAGCTTTGCGTCGACGACCCCGACGGGCTCGCCGAGGAGATCACCCATGCCGGCGCGATCTTCCTCGGCGCCTATACGCCCGAGGCGATCGGCGATTATGTCGGCGGGCCGAACCATGTCCTGCCCACCGCGCGCTCGGCGCGGTTCTCCTCGGGGCTCTCTGTCTTCGACTTCCTCAAACGCACCACGCTGGCCAAGATGACGCCCGCCGCGCTCAAGGCGATCGGCCCCGCCGCGGCCACGCTCGCGCGCTCGGAAAGCCTTGAGGCGCATGGGCTTTCGGTGCTCGCGCGGCTCGCCGCCCTGAACGAAGGAGAGCCGTGATGGCCCGGATCTGTCGCCTCGAGATCGATGACAGCGGCTTGCCCGCGCCCACCCCCGAGATCGAGCAGGAGCGCCGCGTGGCGGTTTTCGACCTGCTCGAGGACAACAGCTTCACGATCCCCGGCCGCGATGAGACCCCCGCGCCGGCGGGGCCGTTTGCGCTCCTCCTTGCGGTGCGCGACGGCCGGCTCGTCTTCGATACCGCGACCGAGGCGGGCGACAAGGTGGCCGAGTTCCACCTCTCCTTCGGCCCGTTCCGCCAGGCGGTGAAGGATTATTTCCAGATCTGCCAGAGCTATTTCGACGCGGTGAAGAAGCTGCCGCCGAGCCAGATCGAGGCGATCGACATGGCGCGGCGCGGCATCCACAACGAGGGCGCGCGCATCCTTCAGGAACGTCTCGAGGGCAAGGCCGAGGTCGATATCGACACCGCGCGGCGCCTGTTCACGCTGGTCTGTGCCCTTGCCCCGGTGAAATGATGGCCAATCTCCCCCATTCGGTGCTGTTTTGTTGTGACCACAACGCCACGCGCTCGCCGATGGCCGAGGGGATGATGAAGAAGTTCTACGGCCGCGAGGTCTATGTGCAATCGGTGGGGGTGAAGAGCGATCTGGAGATCGACGGCTTCACCATCGCGGTCTGCCACGAGATCGGCATCGACCTGAGCCGCCACCGCGCCCGCGATCTGGCCGAGCTTTCGGATTTCGGCGATGAGCTCGAATCCTTCGATCTGGTGATCGCGCTGACGCCGGTCTCGCGCGCGATGGCCGAGGCGGCGGCCGGGCCGCATCATGTCGCGGTCGAATTCTGGCCGATCACCGACCCGACCGGCACCGGCGAGGGCCGCGAAGCGCGCCTTGCCGCCTATCGCGCCACGCGCGACCAGATCCGCGCCCATATCCTCGCGCGCTTCGGCCCGCCCGTGCACGGCTGAGCCCCCCGCACGGCGCCGCGCGGCGGCGTTTTTGCCGCGAAATGCGCCGCTTGCGGGGTTTGACGACCTGCGCGGGCCGTGTCACACCTCTCTCAAAGCCGCTCAAGCCCCGGAGACAGACATGCCCCGCGCCACCGCCCTTGCCACGATCTCGGCCTATTATGACGCGTTCAACGCCGGCGATACCGCCGCGATGGAGGCGCTGCTGACCGAGGATTTCGAGCATCACGTCAACGAGGGCCAGATCCGCAAGGGCGTCGAGAAATTCCGCGCCTTCAACGCCCATATGACCCGCTGCTACCGCGAGCACCTGACCGATATCGTGGTCATGGCCAATGATGCGGGCACCCGCGCGGCCGCCGAATTCACCGTCAACGGCGTCTATCTGACCACCGATGACGGCCTGCCCGAGGCGCGTGGCCAGAGCTATATCCTGCCCGCGGGCACCTTCTTCACCCTGCGCGAGGGCCGCATCCAGCGCGTGACGACCTATTACAACCTCGCCGACTGGATCGCGCAGGTCAGCTGATGTCGCTCACGCTGCGCCCGCTCCGGGGCCCGGATCTCGACGCCGCGCTTGATGATCTCGCGCGGCTCAGGATCGCGGTGTTCCGCGACTGGCCCTATATCTATGAGGGCTCGCTCGACTATGAGCGCGCCTATCTGGAGAGCTACCGCGCCTCGGCGGGGGGGATCGTGGTGGGCGCCTTCGACGGGGCGCGGCTTGTCGGCGCCGCCACCGGCACCCCGCTCGAAGACCATGCCGAGGATTTCGCCGCCGCTTTCGCGGATACGGGGCTCGCGCTCTCCGAGGTTTTTTATTGCGCCGAATCGGTGCTCTTGCCCGCCTATCGCGGCCAGGGGTTGGGGCATCGGTTCTTTGATGCGCGTGAGGCCCATGCCCGCGCGCTCGGGCGCCGGTTTTCGGCCTTTTGCTCGGTGATCCGCCCGGGCGATCACCCGCTGCGCCCGGCCGGGTATCGCCCGCTCGATCCGTTCTGGCGCGCGCGCGGCTATGCGCCGATGCCCGGGGTCGTTGCGCGCTTTCGCTGGACCGATGTCGGCGGCACCGAGCAAACCGAGAAAGAGCTGCAATTCTGGGGGAAAGCGCTATGAGAGAGGTCACGATCGCGGCGGCGGCCTATCCGCTCGATTATCTGCCCGATTGGGCGGCCTATGAGGCGAAGGCGCGGGCCTGGGTCGGGCGCGGTGCGGCGCTGGGCGCGGATCTCCTGGTCTTCCCCGAATATGGTGCGATGGAGCTTGCAAGCCTTGGCGGGCTCGAGGTGGCCGCCGATCTCGAGGCCGCCCTTCTCGAGGTCGCCCGCCACCGCCCGGCGATGGACCGGCTCTTCGAGGCGCTGGCGGTGCAGTTCGAGCTCTATATCCTCGCCCCCTCCGGCCCGGTGATCGAGGGCGGCAAACGCCTCAACCGTGCAGCACTCTACGGCCCCTCGGGCCCGATCGGCGCGCAGGACAAGGTGATGATGACCCGCTTCGAGCGCGAGCTCTGGAACGTCTCGGCGGGCGCCGCGCTCCAGCTTTTTGACACCCGGCTCGGCAAGATCGGCGTGGTGATCTGTTACGACAGCGAGTTTCCGCTGCTCTCGCGCGCGCTGGCCGAAGCGGGCGCCGAGATCCTGCTTGTGCCCTCTTGCACCGATACCGTCGCGGGCTATTCCCGCGTGCGCATCGGCGCGATGGCGCGCGCGCTTGAAAACCAATGCGTCACCGTGCAGGCGCCCACCGTGGGCGAGGCGCTCTGGTGCCCCGCGATCGACGAGAACCGCGGCGCAGCCGGGCTCTTCGGCCCCCCCGATGCCGGCTGGCCCGAAACCGGCGTGATCGCGGCGGGCGCGCTGGACACGCCGGGCTGGGTCTCGGCCACGGTCGATCTCGATCAGGTCGCCCTGAGTCGCGCCGCGGGGGGCGTTTTGCTCCACCGTCACTGGCCCGAACAGGCCGCGCCGGTGGCCGCCCTCACGATTACGCGCGAATAACCCGCCCGCGCCTTGACATTGGCCTTGAATTTTGCCGCGCCCCGGCGCATGTATCGCGCGCCCGCAAACTGGCGGGTAACCTCTTTTGGAGTGACCATGGCCAAGGAAGAAATGCTCGAATTCCCCGGCGTCGTGAAGGAACTCCTGCCCAATGCGACGTTCAGGGTCGAGCTGGAAAACGGCCATGAGATCATCGCGCATATGGCAGGGAAGATGCGGAAAAACCGCATCCGCGTTCTCGCCGGCGACAAGGTTCAGGTGGAAATGAACACCTACGACCTCTCGAAAGGTCGTATCAACTACCGCTTCAAGTGAAGCTGATCCTCGGATCGGCGAGCCCGCGGCGGCTCGAATTGCTGGCGCAGCTCGGGCTGGTGCCCGAGGCCGTGCGCCCGGCCGATATCGACGAGACACCCGCGCGCGGCGAAGACCCGCGCGCCTATGTCGCCCGGATGGCGCGCGAAAAGGCGATGGCGCTGGATCTGGGCGCGGATGAGGTGATCCTCGCGGCCGATACCACGGTGACCTGCGGGCGCCGGATCCTCGGAAAACCCGCCGATGAGAAAGAGGCCGCGGAGTTCCTGTGGCTTCTCTCGGGGCGCCGCCACCATGTGCTGACCGCGGTCGCGGTGCGCGACGCGGGCGGGCTGCGCGCGCGCCTCGTCGATACGGTGGTGCGCTTCCGGCCGCTCTCGAACGCCGATGTGAACGGCTATCTCGCCTCGGGCGAGTGGCGCGGCAAGGCGGGCGGTTATGCCATCCAGGGCCGGGCCGGGGCGTTCATCCCCTGGATCCAGGGCTCGTTCACCGGCGTCGTCGGCCTGCCGCTCGCGGAAACCGCGACGCTGCTGGCCGCCGCCGGAGTTTTCGCGAAGGAGATGCCATGAAGGGCCGGATCGTCGTTCTGGGCGAGGTTGCGGGGCTCGAGGCCGCTGCGTTGATGGTCGATGGCGCGCTCGAGGATCTGCTCGTCGATACCTCCGATGTGGTGGCGCTCGCGCCCGGCGCGATCTGCCGCGGGCGGATCGAGCGGCAGATGAAGGGGCAGGGCGGCGTGTTCGTGCGCCTGCCCGGCGGCGAGAAGGGATTTCTGCGCGAGGTCAAGGGCTTGGCGCCCGGCCAGGACGTGCTCGTGCAGGTCTCGGGCGGCACCGAGCCGGGCAAGGCTTTGCCGGTGGCGCTACGGCTTTTGTTCAAGAGCCGCTACGCGATCGTCACCCCCGGCGCGCCGGGGATCAACGTCTCGCGCCGCATCCATGACGCCGAGACCCGCGAGGGGCTGCAGGCGATCGCGGCGGTGGTGATGGAGGGCTCCGAGATGGGGCTGATCCTGCGCTCGGCCGCCGAAGACGCCGAGGAGGGCGAGCTCGTCGAGGATATCGCCGCGATGCGCGAGCTGGCCGAGGCGGTTCTCGCCGATACCACGGGCGAGCCCGAGCTTCTGGTCGATGCGCCCGGCCCCCATGAAGCGGCCTGGCGCGACTGGGCCGAGCCCGCGCCCGACGAGGTTGTCGAGGGGTTCGAGGATCATGGCGTGCTCGAGGCGATCGACGCGGTGCTCGCGGCGCGCATCGATCTGCCCGGCGGCGGGCATATGATGGTGGAGCCGACCCGCGCGCTGGTTGCGGTCGATGTGAATACCGGCGCCGATACTTCGCCCGCGGCCGCGCTCAAGGCCAATATCGCGGCGGCGCGCGCGCTGCCGCGCATTTTGCGGCTCAAGGGGCTCGGCGGGCAGGTTGTGATCGATTTCGCGCCGATGCCGAAACGCGACCGCGCTGTGCTCGAGCAACAGATCCGCGGCGCGTTCAAGGGCGAGGCGGCGGAGACGAGCCTTGCCGGCTGGACGCCGCTCGGGCTCTTCGAGCTCGTGCGCAAACGCGACCGGGTGGCGCTCGCGCAGGTGCTCGGGGGGCGGCAATGAGCTGCCCGATCTGCGGCAAGCCGGCGGCGGAGACATACCGCCCGTTCTGCTCGAAGCGCTGCGCCGATGTCGATCTGGCGCGCTGGCTCAAGGGCTCCTATGTGATCCCGGGCGATCTGGCCGAGGAAGAGGAGCGCGCGCCCTCCGACGAGCTCGCGCGCCCGGTGCGGCCGAACTGAGCGGACAAGCGCGGCTCAATCCGGCCGCGCTTGCGTAAACGCCGCTCAATCGCAGGCGAATTCCGGCACCTCGCCCTCGACGATCAGCCGCGCCGCCGTTGCCGCGATCACCGCCTCGGTGCTCACCCCCGGCGCGCGCTCGCGCAGCACCAGCCCCGCCTCGGTCGGCGCGATCACCGCAAGCTCGGTCACGATCAGATCGATGCGCCGCTGCGCGGTCAGCGGCAGCGTGCAGACCGGCACGATCTTCGACACCCCGCCCACGCAATGCTGCATCGCCACGATCACCCGCGCGGCGCCGGCCACGAGATCCATCGCGCCGCCCATCCCCGGCACGCGCTTGCCCGGCACCTTCCAGTTCGCCAGATGCCCCGCCTCGTCGACCTCGAGCCCGCCGAGCACCGTCACATCGACATGCCCGCCGCGGATCAGCCCGAAGCTCATCGCGCTGTCGATCGAGGCCGCGCCCGGCACGATCGAGGCGAAATTGCCGCCCGCATCGGTCATATGCGGGTCCTCGAGCCCGATCGGCGGCGGCGCGCCAAGGCCGATCATGCCGTTTTCGCTTTGGAAAAACACGCCATGCCCGGGCGGCACATATTTCGCCACGAGGCTCGGCAGGCCGATCCCGAGGTTGACGAGGCTGCCCGGCGCGAGCTCGCGCGCCACCCGTTTCGCAATCAGATCTTTCTCGCTCATCGTCCTCTCCCTCACACGGCCCGGCTCAGCAGGTGGTCGACCAGAACCCCCGGGGTTTTCACCGCATCGGGCGGGATCGTGCCCACCGGCACGATCAGCTCGGCCTCGGCGATCACCCGGCGCCCGGCGAGCGCGATGATCGGGTTGAAATTATGCGCGGTGAGCTCATAGGTCAGGTTGCCAAAGCCATCGGCCTGCAACGCCCCGATCAGCGCGAAATCGGCGGTGATCGGCGGGAAGAGCAGGTAGCGCTTGCCCTCGACCTCGATCACCTGACGGCCCGCCTCGATCTCGGTGCCAAGGCCGGTGGGGGTGAGCACGCCGCCAAGCCCCATGCCGCCCGAGCGGATCTGCTCGATCAGCGTGCCCTGCGGCACCAGCTCCACCGCGATCGTGCCGTCGATCATGCCGGCCTGGGTCTCGGGGTTGAGGCCGATATGCGAGGTCACGAGGCGCGCCACCGCGCCCGCGCGGATCAGCTTGCCGATGCCCTGGCCGGGGCGGGCGGTGTCATTGGTGATCACGGTGAGATCGCGCGCGCCCCGCGCCACCAGCGCATCGAGGATGCGGTTCGGGGTGCCGACCCCCATGAACCCGCCGATCAGCAGGCTCGCACCGTCAGGGATCAGCTCCGCGGCGGCCGCGGCGGTCAGGGCGGTTTTCATATCCTCTCCTCCCGGCGGGGAAAAATCCCGCCTTTCTCGGAGCTTGGCTCGGTTCGAGGCGCGAAACAAGGGCCGAGGCGCAGAGCCGGCGTGCGGTGCCGCACCAAGCGCCGGCGGCGGGCGCCGAGCCTTGGCAAAATTTTCGCGCATCAGGGCGAAAAATCCGCAAAACCCTCTGGACAGGCCCCGCGCCCTCGTCTAGTAACCCCCCACCAACGCCGACCCGGCAACGCCGATGGCCCGGTGCCCAGATAGCTCAGTTGGTAGAGCAGCGGATTGAAAATCCGCGTGTCGCTGGTTCGATTCCGGCTCTGGGCACCACTTCAAAATCCAAGCCTCAAATTTCGTGCAAGACCTTGAACAGAAGGCGTTTCTGTGTGGCGGCGCGGCAGCTTTCGGACAATGGCGCACCAGCTTCCGGACGGAATTTTTTTCCACCCCCTGATTTCTGACGCACTTATGCAACCCGTCCAGCCGCGATGATCGCCAAGACGCCGAAAGGGGCTACTGGCTTGCAGTGGCTGGCGCATCGACACGGGCTGGGGTGCGCGCCAAGAAATCCAAGAACAGCGGGGCGAGGGCAACAGCGGTCGTGCGGCTTACATGGTTGTCGTCGACATAGAGCGGCAGGCCGTCCTCACGCGTGGCGGGGCATGAGTCTGCATTGCACATCACCCGGCCCACATCGACAAGCTCTGCTCCGGTCTGCTTCGACACCGCCGACAACGAGGCGCGCGCATGGGTCTGACGGACCTCGAAGGTCGTCTTGGAGATGCCGAGGTCCGTTTGTCTGCCGAAAAGTCGGGCGACGCCGGCGGATCTGGGGACGTTCATGGCTTGCTCCGGGATGAACGCCGCGATGGCGATCTGCTTGTCGCCGACGGCCTCGATCATCCGGATCAGCCCATCGTGGACCGCGCCGCGGGTATCGTCCAGGCTATGGCCGGTGTGTTTGGCGTCGGTGATGTAGTGCCCGCTCCCCGCATTCAAGCCGAAGCGGGACGCCTCATAGGCGCTGCTCCAGCGCGCGATCAGCACGACATGCGTGATCTCGTCATGTTCGGCGAGGAAGTCGGCTGCGCGCTGGAAATAGTCGCCACATTTCGACCCGGCGCCCGATACCCCCAACAGCGGATAGCAGCCGCCGAACGTGATCTGATACCCCGCCAAGCCAATGGTTTCACCGGCTTTCAGAACCGCAGGCGTCATCGCGTCCGCGAAGCTATCCCCGACGACGGCGAAGGTCGGCACCGCCCCTTTCGCGCCGCCTACGCAAGGACGACCGTTTTCGAGCGTCTCGAAGAAGCGCGAGTCGCACCGGTTGCGATCCGGGTTGATGTCCAGGCCGGTTTGGCTGATCGCGGCAACCTGGTCCGGCAGCCGCCCCGGCAGGCCATCGAAGACCCTCGCCGATGCACCGAAGACCAGGGCTATCAGGCAAGCTGCCGTGCCAGAGGCCAGGACGAAACGCCGGCTCAACCCTTCCGCCTTTCGGATCGGCTGTTCGACGTAGTGATAAGACAGGACAGCCATCCCGAAGGCCAGGACAACGGCTCCCAGCTCCGCCATGGGCGAGGGCTCTGCCGGGGAACCATACCGCAAGAAAACCAGCGGCGGCCAATGCCAGAGATAGAGCGAGTATGAGATCTTGCCGATATAGACCACGGGACGCAGTGCCAAGGCACGGCTGCCAAGCGGCAAGCTGTTCGGGGTGCCTTCACCCAGCTTGATCAGCAGCGCGGCGCCGAGCACCGGCGGCAAGGCCGTCAGCCCCGGAAACGGGGTCTCGGGCGTATAGAGGAAGATCGGCGCGATAATCATCAGCACTGCGGCCGCGCCCAGGATCTGTCGCGCGGTCGCGGGCAGGCGGATACCCTCTCCGCGAAGGAGGATGGCGATCAGACTCCCTGTAAGCAACTCCCAAGCGCGAAACCAGGGGAGATAGAACCTGCCATTCACGGATCCAAACTCGTTGGACAGCAGAGAGACCAGCCAAAGCACCGCGAGAATTGGCACCGCTCTATGCAAGAGCCGAAGACGCGCCAAGAGCCAGAGCAGCAAGGGAAAGACGATGTAGAACTGCTCCTCGACCCCCAGCGACCAGGTGTGGAGCAACGGGCGGAACTCGGAAGACGTTTCAAAGTAACCGCTCTTGATGAAGAAATAGAAATTGGAGATGAACAAGCCGACGCCTGCCAGGCTCTCGCCATATTCCTTGTAATCGACGGGCATCAGCAGGAACCAGCATATGACCGAGATCACCGCGACCATCGCATAGAGCGCAGGCAGGATCCGCTTCATCCGCCGCTCGTAGAAACCGAAGATCGAGAAACGGTCGGTTGATACCTCCTTGAACAGGATCCCGGTGATCAGGTAACCGGAAATCAGAAGAACACATCGACGCCTATGTAGCCACCGTCAAAGTAAGGCACTTTGGCATGAGCGAATACGACAGCAAGCACTGCAATGGCTCGGAGGCCGTCAATATCTGGGCGGTAATTTCGCGTCATTTGAAATCCTGTTGCTAAGCCAGGCGCCCTGGCCGCGTAATGGGAACACTTTAGCTTTGCGGGGCGGGGCTCCCAAGCTCAAAGTCAAAAACTCGGTGTGGCGGTGCTCTCATGTTGCATCCTGATCCCCTCCGCAAGACGGTGCTGCCACCGGCCGGACGCAGCGGCATCACCACACCACCGACGCCGGGTTAGTCCAGCTCTCGCCGTAGTAGCGCCCACCCGCTCCGAAATCGGCAGCGATCTGCGCCGCGCGCATCGCGTAAACTGACGAATACGGGCGCCCAGAGACCGTCAGATCCTCGATGTATGACGAGTAGAATACATGGCTCTGCCCGCCGACATTGCCGTTCACGCTGCCGCCAGACCATGCCCGCGACCCGCGCCATCGAAACGATGCGCGGTAGTTGGTGAAGTCAAGACCGCTCGTGACCTCCCGCGCCGTGGCAAAGTGCCAGCGAGTATCGGTGGACGGGTTCGAGCCGGCCACCCCCAGCACGGTCGATGATACCGCATTCGGACGGTAATATCTCTGCCCGACGGCGCTCGACGGAACGATTTTGAACCCCACAAACAGATCGAGCTCATCGGTGACGTTGCGGTCACCGATCAGACAATCCCAACCAACCGAGGTATAGGTGATTGTTGCACTGTAGGCGTTGAGAGATGTCGGAGCCGTCAGGAAATCGGCATAGAAGACGTGGCCGACGTTGGCCGCCATGTAGTCCAACACCTCCTGAGAGTGCCCGATCTCTACCCCGTGCGTTTGCGCCGCGATGCTCTGATTGATTGCGCAATGCAGGGCGCCAGCCGACGTGAGCTCGAACAGTGCCTCGCCAGCAGCAAAACTATTTTCAGCGAGCCGTCCGTCGGCATCCGCAAGACTGGCGCCAGACAATTTGCAAAACGACGATTTGGCCCAGTTAGTCACGCGATCGCTGAGTGCCGGAACGGCGATCAGCTCGTCTCGCGCAGGCTCGATATACGAGATAGCGCCGTGCACAAGCTGACCCTCATCAAAGCCGATGACGGTGCCGGTCGTGGTCGGCGCGATGGCGCCGATAGAAACTCGAGAAGTCACGTCACACCTCAGTTCTGCCAATAAATTTTGGCGATATGGTTGCAGATTGTCCGGCTAACAGCATTGGTGCCGGAGTAGACCCATTCAACGACCGGCCGGACGGATGCGATCGACATATAATTCCGGTCCCCAGACAGTTGCTCGCGCAGCCCCCCGTTGACCTCAAGCGTCACTGTCCAATCGTTAGGCTCAGGGCGTTGATTGCGGGTCACCCAGATGCCAATCTGTGCATGGTCCACGTTCCCGTTGAGGTCCAGCGCAATAGCCTGCCGCGTCACGACGCCGCCGGTTACGCGGGTCAGATACGCCTGTGAGCCGCTATGCTCGACATAGACACCGGTTTGACTGTCGTCGGATAGCAGGCCCATCTTGAACGACATGGACGTGGTGCCGAGCCCAATGACATGTGCCGACGTGTAAATCCCGCCCATGCCGTAGGTTGTCCTGATGACTGGCCCTTGCACCCTGATTGGGCCGGGAGACCCAGCCGCTCGCGACATGATCTTGCCCATATATTGGCTGAGATAGGTGCCATCGACGGGATCAGATACCGTCACCCCAGCGTAACCCCCGGTCGTCGGAATCTCCCACAGATCAGGGATCCCCCGACTATCCAGATCGCCACCGAGCGTTTTCGACAGGTATCCGGGCTCAATGACGCGACCGCGAAAATCGAGTTGCAGCATTACAGGATCTCCAACAGACCGAACGCACCTTGAGCGCCGTTGTTACGATAAGGGCAGATTAGCCGCCCCTGATACATGACGCCGCTCCCGATGCTCTCGACCCCGCGTCCAGCGTCCTCCCACGCCTGATCCGGTGGCGTAATGTCGATTGCTCTACCAAAAGACACCCCATCATCACCAATAGGCATGGCTACCGTTCTGATGTTCGTCACCTCCGCGCCACCAGATGCAACCTGAGACGCGCGGCCAACGATCCACTTGACGCCAGAGCGCTCGATCACGACCGAACTGTGCACCGAGAACACATAGCCCGCGACATTGTAGCCGCTCAGATGGCTCAGTTGCGGGTGCATGTGCTGGATGATTTTCGGGTGATACATCCACTCGAGGCCATCATTCGAGAGCCAAAACGCCATAGTGCTGTTATCAGTGCCACCCATGAGCCCGTAGCCATACCAGCGCCCCGCGTGCCGGAATGGCTTGAAATACCCACTGTGCCCATCCCCAAGCGTTGCGCCCTCACTTGGGTAACACGAGCTCAGATTAACATCATGGGTCTTTTGCAGGAAGGTCCACGTTGCAGGGGTTGTTCCCGAGGAGAAAAACGTGGGGGACGTGGCAACGCATGTCACCTGTGACCCACGCGACCCCGTGAAAAATTTGACCTGATAATACATCAGCCAGCGGCTGTTCACCTCATCCCACATGATCGACGGGGTTTCGACCTGCTGACCGTCCGTCTGCGTTGTGTCGAAGATGCGCCCGAGGTCCGTCCACGGGCCATTGATCGGATCGAGCGTATGGAATGCATAGATCCCGCTATCGGCGTCCTCCGCGTGGTCGGTGGAATAGACCAGCGCATATCCGGATTCGCCGGATTGTGACAGATCCACCAGAAATGGCCGCATGATCGACTCGGCGGATTGGCCCGCGAAATCAATAATCGGATTGACATCGAGCTTGCGAACAATCGGGTGTTCGCGCCATGGCGACGATATGGACGGCGCGGAGTTGAGTCCGGTGATCGGCACCGCAGCCCCGACCAGAACAGTATCTGCCGCCGCCGAAAAATACGGCTCAAGCGCCGCACGCAGACGCTGAATGGCGTAGTCACTCGGTCCGTAGTCCTCCGCCACCTCCAACCATGTGCGGATCAGATCCTCAGTCACAAACCCAAACTGCACGTTCGCGGTTCCGGTCGGCCCATCGCGTCGGTGGAGGAATTTGTCAGCCGAGATGAACGGCGAAAGCGCGGCCATGACCTGATCTCTGGCGTGATCGGTGAGCCCCCCATCTGGCGCCACCTGAACCCAGGTGCGGATTAGGTCATCGAACGTCAACGCATATGCGATATTCTCGTCGCCCGTCGCCCCGACGACTAGCCCCGGCGCGTCCGCGCGAGCATATCCGCTCAGCGGGTTTTCGCCCGTCGCAATCCACCCGGCGCCGTCATATCGGTAGACCTCCTGCTCCGATACGACATAGGCGCGCGCGCCCTCGGTCATGCCGGTGATTGCCGCGAGCGCCGTCAGATCGGCAGGGGCGTAATCCCAGCCGCCCGCCGGGACCGTCGCATCGAGCGCGGCCTCAGCAGCGGCGGCGGCGATCTCGGCGGTCTGCGCAGCCTCGGCTGCAGCGGAGGTGGCGGCCGCGATCGGGTCGGTATCGCCGAGCCCCCAGATCTGGGCCGCCAGGTTGCCGATCGACTGGCGCGCGGTGCTCCCATCGCGGTTGACGATCACCTCGTCCGCGAGCGAGACCGCCAACAGATCGTGCGTGGTGGTGCTATCGGTCATTAGATTACCTCAATTGTGATGGGGCCAGTGACGGCGCCGCCGAGGCCCTTGGCATTGCGGGCCTCGAGCCAGACGTAATGTGTGCCCGGATCGAGGCAGGCGGTGGCCTCGAGATAGACGACGACCTGATCGACGGAGCCGTCGAAATCGGCGCTCGGCCGCAACTCGATCCGGTCGTTTCCGGCGGCACAGAGGAGCCGGTCGAGCTGACGCCCGTCGGCGCTGATCGGGGCGCCCAGGGTCTCGGTCCCCCCGGCCAGACAGGGCGTCAGGCTGCCAGTGCTGTGGCCGGAGATGGTGATGGCGATCCGATAGGCGCGCCCTTCGAGCAACGTCAGGGCTTGAGAGAGTGCCCCGGTCGCACCGGGCGCATGGGTCGCGAGGCCACCGGCGATCGACCAGCCCGGCGCGGCGCTCCAGGGCGCCGGGTCGTTGAGGTTCCCGGCCTGGACCTTGTTGGCGCGCGAGGCGCCGAGCACGCGGGTGTAGCTCTGACCGGCTTCGACGGCGACGGGCTTGCCGACCGCGTCGGTAGCGCGGTCTAGGGTCAGGCCCCATTGATTTCCTAGGGATGGCATGATTCACGGTTCGAAAACGAGCGGTGAACATGTCTGATCTGTTTTGGCTGACCGACGCCCAGATGGCGCGTCTTGAGCCCTTCTTTCCCAAGTCACACGGCAGGCCACGCGTCGATGACCGACGTGTGCTGAGTGGGATTATCTTCATCAATCGCAACGGCTTGCGGTGGCGGGATGCCCCCATCGCCTATGGTCCACACAAGACGCTCTACAACCGTTGGAAACGATGGAGCGACAAGGGCATCTTCGCGCGAATGATGGCCGGTCTGGCTGCCGAGCACAGCGAGACGAAGACCGTGATGATCGACGCGACCTACCTCAAGGCCCACCGAACAGCGACCAGTTTGGGCGTGAAAAAGGGGGGCGTGGACGCCTGATCGGTCGGACGAAGGGAGGCATGAACACTAAACTGCACGCTATCTGCGACAGCCAGGGCCGGCCGCTCAACCTCTTCGTCACCGCCGGACAAGTCAGCGACTACATCGGCGCGCGAGCGCTGCTCAGCAGCCTGCCGAAGGTCGATTGGCTGCTCGGCGATCGGGGGTATGATGCCGACTGGTTCAGAGAAGCATTGAAAGACAAGGGGATACGCGCCTGCATCCCTGGCCGTGTTAGTGTCCGCGGACGTGGTGTAATTTCATCGCCGTCGACGGTGTAATCCCGGGTGGCCATCGAGGTGTATGGTCGAGGTGGAGTTTGGCGACTTCAACCACGGACCACACGGAGACCCCGATGACCAAGACCAACATGGACCAGTCCGAGCTTCTGGCAAAGCACGATCAGGGAGACTTCCTGCGCAGCATCGCCGAGGCCGTGCTTCAGCTGATCATGGAGGCCGATGTCGACGGATTGCTGGCGCTTATCACGATGTCCCGCCGATGGGACGCGATATCTATCGATTTGTTGGCGACTTCTTCACAAACCACATAATAGGTGACGCGAGCGCGCAGGACGGTGTGGATATTGGCGTGGAGATAGATACGTCCCCGATCACCGCGCCGCCGGCGCCGGATCAGCCCTGATCTCGCTGCGGTCGTGCCCGCCCGCGCTGCAATCGGCGGCGACCTGGGCCGAGCGTCTGGTCCTTGTCGGGGTCCGCTCCAGCCGGCCGTCCGGCCCCGGCTTAGACCGAGCGGCCGAAATGGCCCTGCGCGCGGGGAGGCCCGGGGCCATGGAAAAGGCGGCCCGAGGGCCGCCTTTGGGCGTGTCGCTAGGTCGAAGCGGCAGGTCAGCCGTTGTCTTTCGGGCTCTTGCCCGCCACCAGCGCCTGCACCGTGTAGACGAGGATCGCGAGCCCGACCGCGCCCATGCCCGCGACGCCGAGCAGCACGATCCAGTCGATCGGCCCGCCGATATCGCCAAGGCCCGAATGGGTCACCCATTGCACGAAGACCACGGCGGCAACCGCCCCCACCGGCATGAACAGTTGCGCGGTCAGGAATTTGCGCGCCGACAGGTGGCGGTCGCGGATCAGCACGAAGATATAGGCCAGCGTGATCCCGGCCGCGACCGCGACCATGGTCCAGAACAGGCCCCGGCCGAAGATCTCCTCGAAAACCGCGATCAGGGTTTGCAGCGTCAGTTCCTTCATGATCCTCTCCTCAGGCCTTGCCGCGCAGCATCGCGTTATAGGTGGGTTTGAGCGCGATTTCCTTCATCAGCCAGGAAATCCACAGCTCCTCGAGCGGCGCGATCACCCCGGGGAAGGAGGGGGTGAGGTTGTTCTTGTAATCGAATTCGATCAGCATCGCGCGGCCGATCTTGGTGATCATCGGGCAGGAGGTGTAGCCGTTGTAGACCTCGGTGCCCTGCCGCCCGGCGATCTCGGAGACCAGATGGTCCTCGACCACGGCGACTTGCCATTTCACGCTGGCGGCGGTCTTGCCCTTGGGCACGCCGTTGATGTCGCCCACGCCGAAGACATTGGGGTAGCGAAGATGGCGCAAGGTGCCCTGATCGACCTCGATCCAGCCCTGATCGACCCATTTGTCGGCCCAGCTCAGCCCCGACTCGCGCACCACCTTGGGGGCGCGCTGCGGCGGGATCACGTTGGTGAAATCAAAGGCGATCGCCTCGGTCTTCTCGGGGGTGACCTCGACCGAGCCATCGGCGGCAAGGCTGCGCTTCTCGGGCACCTTGAAATAGGCGGTCTTCGCGCCCGCGTCGATGCCGGTCAGGATATGGTTCCAGCGGGTGTCGAAGCCGCGATCGCCAAACAGCAGCTTCACCTTCTCGTTCACCACCGGCACCGAGAACAGCGCCTCGTTATTGGCGGCATAGATGATCTGCGAGGCCTCGCGCGTGCCCTTGCGGCGCAGGTAATCATCGGTGATGAACGTGTATTTGAGCGGCGCGCCGGCGCATTTCATCTCGGTCGCGGGGCGCCCGAAGAGCCCGACGCCGCCCTTGGCGGTAAAGGCATCCATCGCGCGCCAGGTCGCCTCGGCGTAATCCGGCCCGGCATAGACCGCGCCGATGCCGTTCTGGCCGACCTGATCGAGCGAGAACCCCTCGATCGCCGCCCAGTCGAGGCTCAGCCCGGTGGCGACGACCAGATAGTCATAGGGCAGTTTGGTGCCGCTCGCGGTGGTGACGATCTGCGCCTCGGGGTCGATCCCGGCGGCGGCCTCCTCGATCCATTTCACCCCCTCGGGGAGCCAGTCGCCAGTGCCCGAAACCGAGTAGCTGGCGGGTTTGAGCCCGGCCGCGATCAGCGTGAAGCCCGGCTGATACCAGTGCTGCTTGCGCGCATCGAGAATGGTGATCTCGGCGCCCTCGAGCCGCTCGGCCAAGCGGTTGGCCATGCCGGTGCCGCCGGCCCCCGCCCCGAGAATGACGATTTTCGCTTTGGTGGCAACAGCTTGCGCCTTGGCCGGCGTGGGTGCCGCGAGCCCGAGCATCGCCGCTCCCCCGGCAAGGCCCAGAAAACCCCGCCGCGAGGGGCGGAAGTCCTGATTGTCGGACATGGATGTGATCTCCCTTTATATGCGGATTGTTGAATATCATTGCGAGCCGCGGATTGCGACCCGAAAACAGGCGGTCGTGAGGCATCCTAAGGGATAAGTTGTCGCACCTGCGCGGCAAAATCACACAGGCGCCGCCGGGCCGGGCGCGGGCCGGGGTCATTCACTTGAATGAGGGCCGTCGGGCGGCGGGCGGTAGAGTGGCTTCATTGCGGAGGAGCCATGGATGCCGGAGTGGCGGTTCATTTTCACCCTGCCGGTGGCGGGGCTTCTGGCCCTGACGGCGGGGCTGCTGGCCCTGACGGCGGCGCCGGCCGCGGCCGAGCCGGCCCTTGTCCGCCGCGCCGATCTTGCCTTTGCCGAGACCGCGCCGGGGATCTTGCGCGAGGCCGACAGGCTGCGCCTTTGGGCGATGACGCGGCGCGAGAGCTATGACCTGCCCGCGCCCGATGTGCTGGCCTGGCAGCCCGAGGCGGAGGATCCCGAGGGGGAGGAGGGGTGGCATCTGGCGCTCGAGGGGCAGGCGATCACCGCGCAGCTGACCGGGCGCGCGGAGGATTGGCGGGCGCTGGCCGGGCTGGCCGCGCGCGCGGGCGAGCGGGCCGGGCCCGGGCCGCTCGCCCGCGAGGCTTTGGGCGAGCTCGCCGCGGGGGCGGCGACCAATGCACTCTTGTTGGCCGATACCCCGGGCGCGGTGCAACGGGCGGCGCTCGCGCTCGCGCGGCTGCGTGCGGCGGGTGGGGATGCCGAGACCGCCGCGCGGGCGCTCGCCACGGCCCGCCGCCTGCCGGGTCTTGAAGCCGATCCCGCGCTCGTCGCGCTGGCGGCCGCGCTCGACGGGGGGGGGGGGGCGTCCGGCCGGGCCAAGCGCGCTCGAGGAGGGGCAGGCGCTGCGCGGCGAGGGCTGGGCGCTTGCCCGCGACGGGAGGTCTTTCTCTGGACCGGGCAGGGCTTTGCCCGGGTCTCCGAGGCCCGCGCGCTCGACTGCGCCGCGCCGGAGCTGATCTCCGATCTGTTTCTTGCCGTCCCGAAGGAGGAGTGATGATGCGCCGCTCTCTTCTGGCCGTGGCTCTGGCGCTCGGGGTCTCGGGCCCCGCGCTTGCCGAGCCGCTGGCCCTTGCCCGCCCCACGCTTGCGATGACCAACCGCGCCTCGCTCTTGCCGGTGATGGGCTATGCGACCCGGATCGTGGCCCGCGCCGACGCGCTGGCGGCCGAGGCGGGCGCGGCCGCGATCGCCGACCCCGAGGCGGCCGATTTCCTCGACTATTACGAGAGCCTGGACGACCCGAATGTGATCCGCGCGGCGCTGGATGTGGCGCTGGCGAAGGCCGGGCCGGGCAAGGGCGCGTGGGAGTGGTTGACGCTCGCCGAGATCGCCATCGACATGGCGCTGGGCGATCACGACGCGGCCGGCAGGCCGACGGCGACCCCGGATGTCTTTGCGCGCGAAGCCTTTTACGACATGGCGGCGGGGGCGGCGCTGAATGGCTTTACCCTGGCGAAGACCGGCGGCGAGGCGGTCAGCGCGCTGGCCCTGCTGGCGCGCGCGCTGGAGGCGGGCGGCGACCCCGCCACCGCCGGGCGCGTGGCCGGCTATGCCGCGCGGGTCTTTCCCGGCTTTGACGGTCTCGCCTATGACACCGATATCAGCACGCTGCTGCGCCTTGCCGAGACCCCGCCGCCTCTGCCCGAGCCCCCCGCGCAAGACCCGCCCTCGCCCAGCCTGCGCCGCGGCGATTGGCTCTTGACCTGCGGCACGGGCCGGACCTGTCTGATCCAGAGCGATCTGGCCGAGATCAGCGTCGAGATCGAGAGGGAGGCCGGGCCGGGGGCGCCCGTCGTGCTGCGGGTGGTGTTGATGAGCGCGGCCCGGGGCGCGGCCCGGGGCGCCGTCGGGGGGGCGACGGTCCTGGTCGACGGGCGGCCGCTCCACCCCGAGGCGGACGGCTTTGCGTTGCGGCAGGCCGCCGGGGCGATGGAGGGCATGCCCTGGGTCGAGGTGCCCCCGGTGCGGATCGGCGCCGCGCTCGACGCCCTTCTGGGGGGCGAGAAACTGACCGTGACGGCGGGCGAGAGGCGGGCGGATCTCTCGCTTGGGCCCCTGCGCGAGCTCGCCCGCGCCATGGATGAGCGGCAGGGGCGCGCGGGTAGCCCGACCGCGCTCGTGCTGCGCGGCGCGGCACCGGTGGCCGCCGTTCCGGGCGCCCCGCCGGCGCGGGTGATAGCCGTGCCGGTTTACCAGCGAGACTGGCCGCAGAGCCCGCCCGCGCCTTCGAGGTTTGCATGGAGGGCGGGCCCTGGCTGCATTATTACCTGACCGAGATCGCGGCCGGCCATTGGGAGCGCGCGGCCGATCTGACCCGCGCCAGCACCGGCAACCCCCGCGCGGCGGTGATCGACACGCTCAAGGCGGCCCGCGCGCAAGGGGCGCTCGACCGCGCCGCGGCCGCCCGGCTGACGCTTGAGGGCGACTGCGCCGTCTTGCCCAATTTCGCCGCGCTCGCCGCGCGTCACGGGGCCACCGAGCAAAGCCTCGTCGGCTATCGGCTCGGGCGGGCCTGGGTGGTGCTGACCATCGTCGGCCCGCCCGACTGGTTCAACTTTGTCGCCGCAAATCTGGAGGGGAAATGAGATGCGCCCGGATTTTCATGTGCTCGGCCCGGCGCGCCCCGCCGACCCCCATATCGAACTCGAATTTCTCAACCCCCGGCTCTATCCCGAGCTCTCGAGCGCGTCCGGCCTCGCGCTGGGCACGCCCGCGATGACCACCGAGCAACAGGCCTATCCCCCCTATTTCCGCGGCACGCGCGACGCCGCTTTCCTGCCCGATGTCATCTGCAACGACCATGGCCTGCCGCTGTGGAAGGATGCCCTGGTCGAGACGCTGATCGCGATCGACCGCTTCACGCCGATGAGCCGGATCCGGGCGCGCATCGGCATCAAGGGGGCGCGCAAACCGCTGGCCGAGGGGGCGACGATCCTGCTGCCCAAGACCGTTTACGGCGACGAGGTGATCGACTGGGACGAGATCGCGCGGCGCGACCCGGAGTGGGCGGCGCACGGCCGGCCCGCGGGCCTTCGCCCGCAAAACATCCTCCTGCGCGAGGAGTTCCGCCCGAAGGCGCAGGTCTTCCGTCTGCGGCTGCTCGGCCGCGAGCAGATCGTTCTGGGCGAGCGGCTGGGCGCGGCGCTGTGCGGCCCCAATGCCGAGATCGCGCTGCGCCATTGCCATGCGGCGCGGCTCTCGGAGCTGGGCTATGACCAGACCGCCACCCTCGGCGCGACCCCGCCCGATCGGTATGCGGCCCTGCTCGAAGCGCATTTGCAGGCGGCGAAGGCCGCGCCGGGGCCGCGCGCCAACTCCGCCGCGCCCGCCCTCTCGGAGGCGGAGCGGAGCGTGCGCGGGCAGGTTCTGGCGATGTTCGCCCGGATCGGCGCGCAGCCGCTCTCGGGCAACCGCGAAACATGGTCGCGGCTGGAGCTGGCCGGCGGGAGATATCGCTATGTCTGCGGGCAGACCGAGAGCCCCGAGGTCTCGAGCAGGACGGTCAGCGAGCAAGAGGCCTGGAACTATCTGCGCGCCCGCGCCGCCGAGGGGCTGGGCCTCTATACGACCAGGGAAAAGGCCAGCGCCCGGCCCGAGGCGATCCTCGACTATTACCAGAGCATCTGGCGCGGGCCTCTGTCGGAGGGCGGCCTCGCGGAGCCCTGAAAGGCGTGGGCCCGCAGGCGCGGCGGGCCAATGGGCGCGAGACGGGGCGGCCGGTGCCGGGGCCGGGCGCCCTCAGGCATTAGCTTTTCTAATGTGACATTGGGGAACATTCTCCTTTGCGGCGCGGCCGCCCTTGCCCTTAGCTGAGCCGATGCCGGACCGGGCCACGCGCGCCCGACGCCTTCAGGGAGACCAACCATGCCGCCACGGATGCGCCTCGAGGGCATCTATACCCCCGTCATCACGCCGTTTTCGGCCGATGGGGCGATCGACTACCCCGCGCTTGACGATCTGATCGAGCGGCTGATCGGGGCCGGCGTGCATGGGCTGATCTCGGGCGGCTCCACCGGCGAAAACTATGCCGAAACCGTCGAGGAACGTCTGGCGATTGCGCGGTTCGTGACCGGGCGCGTCAAGGGGCGGCTGCCGGTCATCGTCGGCACCGGCGCGATGCGCACGCCCGATTCGATCGCGCTGGCGGTGGGCGCGCGCGAGATCGGGGCCGATGCGATCTTGCTGGGCTCGCCGCCCTATGCGGTGCCGACCGAGCGCGAAAACGCGCTCAACGCGCTGGCCATCGACCGCGCCGCCGATCTGCCGATCGTGCTCTACAACTACCCGGGGCGGATGGGCGTCGAGATGGGGCGCGAGTTCCTCGACCGGGTGGGGCGGTCGCGCAATATCGTGGCGATCAAGGAAAGCTCAGGCGATATCAACCGCTTGCACCTTCTCGCGCGGGATTATCCGCATCTGCAGATGTCGTGCGGCATGGATGATCAGGCGCTCGAATTCTTCGCCTGGGGGGCGCGAAGCTGGATCTGTGCGGGCTCGAATTTCCTGCCCGAGGAACATATCGCGCTCTACCAAACCTGCGTGATCGACGGCGATTTCGCCAAGGGGCGGCGGATCATGTCGGCGATGCTGCCGCTGATGCGGGTGCTCGAACAGGGCGGCAAGTTCATCCAATGCGTCAAGCACGGGGTGGCGACCACGGGGCTGCGCGCGGGCCCGATGCGGCCGCCGCTCAAGGGGCTGAACACGGACGAGAAACGCGCGCTTGAACAGGTGATCGGCACGCTGAAAGTGGCAGTGGCCGCGATCATGGAAGGGAATTGAACATGGCCGATCTGCTGACCCGCGAGGAGTATCACGCGCTCGCGCGCACCCTTTGCTTGCCGCAAAACGCCTTCATCGACGGCAGTTTCCGCCCGGCGCTCTCGGGCGAGACCTTCGAGACCGCGAACCCCGCGACCGGCGCGGTGCTGGGCACGGTGGCGGCTTGCGGCGCGGCGGATGTCGATTTCGCCGTCTCGAAGGCGCGCGAGGCGTTTGACGACGGGCGCTGGGCGAAGCTGCCGCCCGGCGCGCGCAAGGAGGTGCTGATCCGGCTGGCCAAGCTGATGACGCGCAACGCGCGCGAGCTGGCGGTGATGGAGAGCCTCGAGAGCGGCAAGACGATCTTCGATTGCGAGACGGTCGATGTGCCCGAGGCGATTCATGTGATCAAATGGCATGCCGAGCTGATCGACAAGATCTACGATCAGGTGGCCCCCGCCTCCGACGCGCATCTCGCGATGGTGCTGCGCGAGCCGGTGGGGGTGGTGGGGCTGGTTCTGCCGTGGAATTTCCCGCTGCTGATGCTGGCGTGGAAGATCGGCCCGGCCTTGGCCGCGGGCTGTTCGGTGGTGGTCAAACCCGCCGCCGAGACCTCGCTGAGCGCGCTGCGGGTGGCGGAGCTCGCGCATCAGGCGGGCCTGCCGCGCGGCGTTTTCAACGTGGTGACGGGGGGCGGCGCCGAGGTGGGCGAGCCGCTCGGCCGGCACCCCGGCGTCGACATGGTGTCCTTCACCGGCTCGACGCGGACGGGGCGGCGCTTTCTGCACTATTCGGCCGACAGCAACCTCAAGGAGGTGGTGCTGGAGCTGGGCGGCAAGAACCCCTGCATCGTTCTGGACGACGCCGAGAACCTCGATGCGGTGGCGGGCCATGTCGTCCAGGGCGCGTTTTGGAACATGGGCGAGAATTGCTCGGCGGCCTCGCGGCTGATCGTGCAGCGCGGCGTCAAGGCGCGGCTCTTGGAGCACATCGCGGCGCATCTGCGCGAATGGGTCGTGGGCGACCCGCTCGACCCGGCGGTGCGGGTGGGCGCGCTGATCTCGAAGGCGCATTTTGCCAAGGTTTGCAGCTACCTGGAGGCTTGCAAGGAGGAAAGGGTCGTGCTGGGCGGCAAGGTGATCGCGGAGGGCTTTGTCGAGCCGACGGTGGTTGAAGTCTCCTCGGCCGGCTCGAAACTGGCGAGCGAGGAGATCTTCGGCCCGATCCTGAGCGTGATCGAAGTGGCGAGTTTCGAGGAGGCCATCGCGGTGGCGAATGCGACCGACTACGGGCTGAGCGCCTCGATCTTCACCGCCAACGGCAAGCGGGCCTTGCGCGGGGCGCGGGCGCTGCGGGCGGGCACGGTGACGGTCAACAGCTTCGGCGAGGGCGATATTTCGACGCCCTTTGGCGGCTACAAGCAATCGGGCTTCGGCGGGCGCGACAATGGCATCCACGCGCATGACCAATATACGCAGCTCAAGACGATCTGGCTCGATCTGACCGATCCGGCCGACAGCTCGCTCGATTGAGGTGCGCGATGAGCCGTCATGATGCGATCCGCCAGCCGCGATTCACCGGGCCTGCGGGCTGGGCCGAGATCTTGCCGCCGCGCCCGCCGCGGCCGGTGCTGACCGGCGCGCAGGGCTGCGATGTGGCGATCATCGGCGCGGGCTATGCGGGGCTGTCCGCGGCGCGGCGGCTGCGCCAGATCGAGCCGGGGCTGGCCGTCACGCTGCTTGAGGCGGGGCGTCTGGCCGAGGGCGGCACCGGGCGCAATTCGGGCTTCATGATCGACCTGCCGCATGAGCTGACCGCTTCGGATTACGCGGCCGGGGGCGAAAGCCGCGACCGGGTTCTGACCCGGCTGAACCGGCAGGCGATCGACTTTGCCGGGGCGGCGGCGGCGGAGTACGGCATGGGGCCGGGCGCCTTCCAGCGCCGCGGCAAGGTGAACGCGGCGGCGTCCGAGCGCGGCATGGCGGCCAACCGCGCCTATGCCGCGCATCTGCAAGCCCTTGGCGAAGCGCATGAAATGCTCGATGCGCAGGCGATGCGCGCGCTCACCGGCTCGGCCTATTACCAGGGCGGGCTTTACACCCCCGGCACCGCGATGTTGCAGCCGGCGGGCTATGCGCTCGGGCTTGCGGCGGGGCTCGAGGCGGCCGGCGTGCGGATCTTCGAGCGCTCCGGCGTCACGCGCCTCGAGACCGCGCCCGGGGGCTGGCGGGTTGAAACCGCGCAGGGGGTGCTGGCGGCGCAAAAGGTCATTTTGGCCACCAACGGCCATCTCGAGAGCTTCGGTTTCGCGCGCGGGCGGCTGATGCATGTGATGCTGAGCGCATGCATGAGCGCCGAGATGAGCCCCGATCAGATCCGCGCGCTCGGCGGCGCCGAGAGCTGGGGCCTGACCCCCGCCGACCCGATGGGCGCGACGGTGCGGCGCCTCGGCCCGGCCGAGGGCGGCAACCGCATCGTGATCCGTCAGGGCGCCTGTTACCGCCCCGGCATGGAGACCTCGGCCGCCGATCTGGCGCGGCTCGTGCGTGCGATGCGGGCCAAGTTCGACGCGCGCTTCCCGGGGCTTGCGGGGCAGCCCTTCGAACATTGCTGGTCGGGGCATCTGTGCCTGACGAAAAACGCTGTCAGCGTGATGCGCGAACTCGAGCCGGGGCTGGTTGCGGCCTGCGTGCAAAACGGGCTGGGCACCGCGCGCGGCACGCTGAGCGGGATCGGGGCGGCGGAGCTCGTCTGCGGGCAAGCCTCGGAGATCACGGAGTATTTCGCTGCCGAGCCCGAACCCGCCAAGCTGCCGCCACATCCATTCGACACGATCGGCGCGACCCTGTATCTTCGTGCGAAGGAATGGCAGGCCCGGCGCGAGTGACCGGGCCTGCCCCGTGAAAGGAGCGCGATGCCCCCGGTCCGACGCCGCCATCTGCCCTCGCTCGGCGCGTTTGCCACCTTCGAGGTGGCGGCCAAGCATCTCTCCTTCACGCTCGCCGCGAAGGAGCTCAACGTCACGCAGGGCGCGGTGAGCCAGCAGATCCGGCTTCTGGAAACCGCGCTCGGGACGCCGCTTTTCATCCGCAAGCACAATGCGCTCGAGCTGACCGAGGCGGGCAAGGCACTGTTTGCCAGCGTGACGGTCGGGCTCGACGCGATCGCCGATGCGGTGGCGGCGACGTCGGGCGGGGCCGAGCCGCAACAGGTCACCGTTTCGGCCACCGATGGCATGGCGCGGTTCTGGCTCAAGCCGCTGATCGACAGCTTTCGCGCGCGCCACCCCGAGGTGGGCTTCACCGTGCTCGCCTCCGACGCCGACGACACGTTGCGCAACTACGCCCAGGTCGATATCGCGCTGATCTGCGGCAATGAGCGCTGCGAGGTCGGCGAGCAGGTGCATTTCCTCTTCCCCGAGCTCGCCCAGCCGGTCTGCGCGCCCGCCTATCTGGCCGCGCAGGGGCCGTTTGACACGGTGGAAAGGTTCAACGAAGTCAATCTCTTGCACCTGCATGACAGCCATTGGAACGCCGATGCGATCGGCTGGCAGCCCTTGGGCTGGAGCGAGTGGTTTCGCGCCCATGGCGGGGTCTGGGGCAAGGGCCCGTCGAGCCTGATCACCAACAAGGTCGGGCTGTTGATCGAGGCGGCGCTGGCGGGGGAGGGGGTGATGCTCGGCTGGCACCAGATGGTGCGCCGCTTCATCGCCTCGGGTGAATTGGTCTTTGCCCATCCCGGCACGATCGGCGCGGGGCGCGGCAATTTCCTCAACGTGCGGCAGGCGGCGCTGCGCCGCCCCTCTGTCGCGCGCTTCGTCAGCCACCTTCTGGACAGCCTCGCGCCCTGAGCGGCCTCGGGCGGGCTTGTGCGCGCCGGGCGGCCGCCGCGGTTGGGGCGGCGAGGCCATCGCCCCGCCGCCGGCCGGGTCACCAGGCCTGAACGGTCGGCCCGACGGTCAGCTCGCTGACATTGGTATCCTCGGGCTGCTCGATGGCGAAGGCGACGACATTGGCGATCCGGTCGGGGGTGATGCCGACCTGTTCGTAAAGCGCGGCCATGCCGGCCGCGGTGCCCGGCTCGCTGATCGTGTTGAGAAGCTCGGTGTTGATCGCGGCCGGGAAGATCGTCGCGGTGCGGATATGGGTGCCCTCCATCGCCGATTCCATGCGCAAGATCTCCATGAAATCGCGCACGAAGAACTTGGTGCCGCCGTAGACCGCCGCCGCCGGATAGGCCTTGAGCCCCGCAACCGAGGAGGTCGCGATCACATGGCCCGATTTCTGCGCGATGAACTCGGGCAGCACGGCGGCCACCCCGTTCAGCACGCCCTTGATGTTGATATCGACCATCGCGTGCCAATCGTCGGTCTTGAGCGCCGAGAGCGGCGAGCTGGGCATGATCCCGGCATTGAGGAAGATCACGTCGACCCGGCCGAAGCGGTCCTTCGCCAGTTTCACGAAGGCGTCGTTGTCGGCCTGGCTGGTGACATCGAGCACCTGCCAGATCGCCTCCCCGCCCGCGGCGGTGATCTCGTTGGCCAGCGCCTCGAGACGATCCGCCCGGCGCGCGCCGAGCACGACCTTCGCGCCCTTCGCGGCGAGCAGTTTCGCGGTGGCTTCGCCGATGCCCGAGGAGGCGCCGGTGATCAGGATGACCTTGTCTTTCATGTCGTTTCCTTTCGTTGAAACAGGCCTCAGCCGTGAGCGATCACGCTGAGGGGATAGGTGCCGCGCCGCCGCAGGGGCGCGATGTCGCCCTCGACCCGGCCGAGCCGGATCAGCCCGCGGGAGAAACGATAGGGCGCGTGGAAGAACACGAGATTGCCCCAGGGCGCATAGGTGCAGACATCGCCCACCGCTTCGTTGCCGAAGGGGGCGGCGCCCTCTTCGGTCAGCTTGCGCGGCAGGGAGGCGATCTTCTCGTTCTGCGCGTAATCCTCGATCGTCAGATCGAGGGGCAGCAGCGACAGCAGATCCCGCGCGGCCGGGCTGTCGTTCAGCGCGACGGTGAAAGCCTGATCGGCAAAGCGGCAGATGAGGCGCATCGGAAGCTCCTTGGAAAAGGCCGGCGCAGGGCGGCTCACCGCGATGCAGGCCGCGCCGGCGGTGAAGCTGCGCCGCGTCATCCAGGTGGGGTTGGGGTCAGCCGCGGTAGTCTGCATCGCTGACCGGTTCGAGCCAGGTGACGACCTCGCCCGCGACCGCCTCCTGAATCGCGATATGAGTCATCGCCACGTCGGGCGCCGCACCATGCCAGTGCTTTTCACCCGCCGGGAACCAGACCACATCGCCGGGACGGATCTCTTCGACCGGGCCGCCGGCACGCTGCACGCGGCCAAGCCCGGCGGTGACGATCAGCGTCTGCCCGGCCGGGTGGGTGTGCCAGGCGGTGCGCGCGCCGGGCTCGAAAGTCACGGCGGCGCCGGCCGCCTGCCCGGGCGGCTCGGCCTGAAACAGCGGGTCGATCCGCACCGTGCCGGTGAACCAGTCGGCCGGCCCTTTCATCGAGGGCGTGCTGCCTGCGCGGGTGATCTTCATGGGAGCCTCCTGCTTTCGTGGGTTGCCGTTGTTATATGGCCGCCCGAGACTTATTGATTAGAGGCGAAGTATCGCTTGAACTTATCGACCATGGCCATGAATGGGGGCGCAATGGCGCAGACCGATTTCAACGATCTGATGTGGTTTCTCGCGGTCACCGAGGAGGGCAGCTTCACCCGGGCCGCGGCGAAGCTCGGCGTCGTGCAATCGACGCTGAGCCACCGGATCAAGAAGCTCGAGGCGCAGATGGGGATGCGGCTTTTGGCGCGCACCACCCGCTCGGTCGCCACCACCGAGGCGGGCGAGCGGCTGCGGCGGGCGCTCGCGCCGCGGGTGAGCGAGATCGAGGCGGAGATCGCCGCGCTGATGGAGCTGCGCGACCGGCCGGCGGGGTCGGTGCGGATCACGCTCTCGCATCATGCGCTCACCGGCCTGATCTGGCCCAAGCTGCGCCCGGTGTTGCGCGATTATCCCGACATCCGGCTCGAGCTGAGCGTCGACGGCGGTTTTCGCAATATCGTCGAGGACGGGTTCGACGCCGGCATCCGGCTGGGCGAAAGCGTCGAGCAGGACATGATCGCGCAGCGCGTCGGGCCGGATTGGCGGCTGGTCGCGGTGGCCTCGCCCGGCTATCTCGCCGCCCGCGGGCGCCCCGCCCATCCGCAGGATCTGCTGGCGCAGGAGTGCATCAACCGGCGGCTGGTCACGGCGGGCGGGCTCTACGCCTGGGAGTTCGAGAAGGACGGCAAGGAGCTGCGGGTGCGCGTCGAGGGGCGGCTGACGCTGAACGACGAGGCGACGATGGTCGCGGCGGCGCTCGAGGGGGTGGGGATCGCCTATGTGCCCGAGGATATGGTCGCGCCCCATCTCGCCAGCGGCGCGCTGGAGCTCTTGCTCGACGACTGGTCGCCGCGCTTTGCCGGCTATCACATCTATTACCCGAGCCGGCACCAGAACCTGCCCGCGTTCAAGGTCGTGGTGAACGCGCTGCGGCAGTGACCGCGCCGGCGCGGCCGCGGGGGCGGCGTTGACTTGGCGCTCCGGCACGCTCAGTTTGCGGCGATGACGTTCCTTCCGGCTCTCGCGACAGGCTCATGACAAAAGCGGACACCAAGCACCTGCCGGGCAAGGTCAGGGCGGCCCTGAACAAACTTGCTGCGGCCGGCATTGCGCCGGAGGAACTCGCGATCATGGCCGATGACGCGCTGGTGCGGGTGCCCGGCATGGGGCCCGCCACGCTCGGCGCTCTTCGCGAGCACTTCCCCTTCGACGAAGCCGGGGCGTTCAAGGCGCTCAGCCACTCGAACCGGAGCCTGAGCGCGCAGGTCGAGCGGCTCTCGCGCGTCTTGCAGGAGCAGCCGGCCGAACCTGTCGACTGTGGCGCGTTTCACGCGGTTCGCTCGGCGCGGATCGAGATGCGCAGCCGCCGGGAGGGGGCCGTGCTCCTCTCGCATGGTCGGCCGGAAACGCGCACCTGTCTGCGCTTCAAGCTCGATCTCGATGGCCGGTTGCCGCGCAATCTGGCGTCCTTGGGCTTTGGCGAGACGCCACTCGCCCCCTGGCCCGAGGACGAGGGCTTTTTCCTCTTGCGCGGCGTCAAGACCGTTCGGATGAGCGCGCTCAAGCGCGTGTCCGATGTCTCGTTTGCGGTTTTGAGCTTTGAGCTCGCGCGGGCGGTGCTTCGCTTTGAGCTGTTCGCCGAAGGGCCCGGCGCGCCGCGCGCGTGACGCGCTCAGCCGCGCAGCGCCCGCAGGAGCGAGAGCGCCGCGTCCCACAGGTCGAAGACCCGCGCGAGGAGCGGCTCGCGGGCGATGAAGGGGGCGCCCGCGGTGCCCGCGATCTCGCCCTCGAGCACCGCGATCAGCCGCGCGAGCCGGCGGCGATGGACCCCGAGCCAGACCTGAACCGGATCGGCGAGCGCGCCGGCCAGGCTCGTCAGCACCGCCCCGCCCAGCACGAGCCCCGCCACCGTGAGCGCCACGAGCCCCCCCGAGGGGCCGGCCGGAAACACCCCATACCAGAGCCCGCCGAGCCCGGCGCCGAGCGGAAATTCGGCGATGGCGGTGCTCTGCGCGAGCTGTTCGGCGAGGCTGGGCGCGAGCGAGATCGCCCCGGGCGTCAGGCTGTGAAAGGCCAGCGCGCCGATCGCGAGCAAGATCAGCGCGGCGGTGAATTCCGCCGTCGCGGCCCGCGCGCCCGAATATTCGTTCAGCGCCGCGAGGATCCGCCCCACGAGGCGCTCGGCCGCCTCCTGCGAGCCCGCGGCGCGCAGCGGCGCGCGCAGCCGGGGCGCGGCGAGCAGCGCGCGCCGGAGCGCGGCGCGGTCGGGCGCGGGGCCGGGCAGGGGGATGGCGCAAAGCTCGCTCAGGATCAGCGCCTCGACCCGCGCCGCGACCGCCGTGCGCAGCAGGATCTGGCGCGTGCCCAGCCACCGTCCGAGCCCCGCGCCGCCCAGCCTGCCGCCCAGCCTGCCGCCCAGCCTTCCCCACAGCCAGCCGAGCCCGCGCAGCCCCAGCTGCACCGGCGCAAGCGCGAGATTGACCGGCGCGCGCAGCAGATCGCCGCCGAGCGCCGCGCGATGGAGCCGCAAGCTCCCCGGCCAGAGAAACTGGCGCCGCACGAAAGCGTCGAGCGCCGCAGCGCGCGCGGGATCGGTCTCGGCTGGCGCGGTCATCTGAGGCTCCCTGTCTGGCGCGCGCAGTATGCCAGCCTTTCGCCGCGAAGGCGACGGGCGGCGGGCCCTTGCATCTCGGGAAGTTATATTATAACGAAAAGTTATAGTATAACATGGAGCCCCCGATGCCCGATCGTTTGCCTGTCACCGTGCTGTCCGGCTTTCTTGGCGCCGGCAAGACGACGCTGCTCAACCATATTCTGACCAATCGCGCGGGCCTGCGGGTGGCGGTGATCGTCAATGACATGTCGGAGGTGAATATCGACGCCGATCTGGTGCGCGCGGGCGCGAGCCTCACCCGCGGCGAGGAAAAGCTCGTCGAGATGACCAATGGCTGCATCTGCTGCACGCTGCGCGACGATCTGCTGATCGAGGTGCGCCGGCTCGCCGAGGAGGGTCGGTTCGATTACCTGTTGATCGAATCCACCGGCGTCTCGGAGCCCTTGCCGGTGGCGGCGACCTTCGAATTCCGCGATGAAGCGGGCGCGGCGCTCGAGGATGTCGCGCGGCTCGACACGATGGTGACGGTGGTCGATGCGGCCAATCTGACGCGGGATTTCTCCGCGCAGGCGTTCTTGGCCGATCGTGGCGCGGCGCTCGGCCCCGAGGATGGGCGCAGCCTCGTGCAGCTGCTCACCGAGCAGATCGAATTCGCCGATGTGATCGTGCTCAACAAGGTGTCCTCGGCCCGCGCCGAGGATCGGGCCGATGCGCGCGCGATCCTGCGCGCGCTCAATGCCGATGCGAAGATCCTCGAGACCGATCGCGGGCGGGTCGATCCGGGCGAGATCCTCGGCACCGGGCGGTTCAGCTTCGAGGCCGCGCACCGCCACCCGACCTGGGCGCAGGAGCTTTACGGCTTTGCCGATCACATCCCCGAAGATGCCGAATATGGCATCACCTCCTTCGTGTTTCGCGCCGAGCGCCCGTTCGAGCCCGCGAAACTCGCCGCGTTCTTCGAGACGCCGCTGCCCGGGGTGATCCGCGCCAAGGGGCATTTCTGGCTGGCGACGCGGCCTGACTGGGCGGGCGAGGTCTCGGTCGCGGGGCCGATGCTCGAGGTGCGGGCGCTCGGGCTTTGGTGGGCGGCGGTGCCGCAGGAGCACTGGCCCGAGGAGGCGCGCGCGCGGATGGCCGGGCGGGTGGGGCAGGCGTTTGGCGACCGCCGGCAGGAGCTGGTCTTCATCGGCCGGCTCGGCACCATGAACCGCGCCCGGATCGAGGCGATGCTCGAGCGCTGCCTCGTGCCGCAGACCAGCTTCACGCCGGAGCTTTGGGCCGGGCTCGAAGACCCGTTCCCGCGCTGGGGCGGCGGCGCATGAGGCGCAACCTCGGCACCCGACTGCGCGCGCGGATCCGCGAGGCCCCGATGGCGGCGCATGACCGGCTGCCCGCCCCCGCGCGCCGGTGGGTGGCGCAGGCGGTGCTGCCCTGGTCGGCGGCGTCGGTGGCGCGGATCTGGGCGCGGGCGATGGCGCAAACCGGCTCGGAGGAGGCCGCGCTCGCGCGGCTGGCGCAGGCCGAGGCGCGCACGCTCGCGCGCGAGGCCCGGCTATAGCGCGCGCAGCCGCTCGGGGTAATAGCTCCAGGCGAGAAAGCGGCTGGTCTTCTGGCCCTGCGCCATCTCGACCACCCGCGTCTCGGCCACCTCGGCGCGCCGCAACAGCCGCGTCAACGGCGCGAGGTTGTCCTGTTTCGAGACGAGGCAGGTGAACCACAGGCATTGCTCGGCGACCTCGCGGCTTTGCGCGATCATCCGCGCGATGAAGCCGACCTCGCCGCCCGGGCACCACAGCTCCCCCCTCTGGCCGCCGAAATTGAGCGCATCCTGATCGCCCTTGCCAAGGTTGCGCCATTTGCGCCGCGTGCCCGCGCGCGCCGCCTCGGGCGAGGCGTGGAACGGCGGGTTGCACAGCGTCAGGTGAAACAGGTCATCGGCGCGCACCACGCCGCGGAAGATGTCTTCCGGGTTGCGCTGCCGCCGCAGCCCGATCTCGAGCCGGTTCTCCTGACAGATCCGCCGCGCCGAGGCGAGCGAGGCCGGGTCGATATCGACCCCGGTGAAGCTCCAGCCATAGGCGCTCTGGCCGGTGAGCGGATAGACGAGGCTCGCCCCGGTGCCGATATCGAGCGCGCGGATCTGCGGCCCGCGCGGGATCACGCCGCCGTTGCTCTCGGCCAGCAGATCCGCGAGATAATGGAGGTAATCGACCCGCCCCGGGATCGGCGGGCACAGCGCCTTGGCCGGAAACTCCCAGAAATCAAGGTCGTAATGCGTGCGCAGGAGCGCGCGGTTGAGGCAGCGCACCGCCTCGGGGTTCTGGAAATCAATCGTCAGCTCGCCGCGCGGGGAGCGGGTCGTGAGCGCGGCAAGCTCGGGCGTTTTCTCGAACAGGCGCGGAAAATCATAGCCCTCCCGATGCAGGTTCCGCGGGTGCAACATCGGTTTGACGGCCATGAGACCTTGCCTGCTCCTTGCGGCGGGCGGCGCGCCCGCGAGAGGCCGAGCTTACCGCGTCTTGGCGGGCGGTGAAATAGCGCGGGCGCCGGCCCGGCGCGGGGCCCGGGGAGGGGCGGCGGTCGTTTTTGGCGCGGCAAATGTCGCGGCCCTTGCGTCACGGGGCCGATGTATACTATACCCTAGTATACGATATGCGGAGCGCCGATGCCCAATAACCCCGAAGACAAGAAGCGCATCCTGACGCGGGTGCGGCGGATCAAGGGCCAATGCGAGGCGCTCGAGCGCGCGCTCGAGGCCGGCAGCCCCTGCGCGCCGATCCTGCAACAGATCGCCGCCACCCGTGGCGCGATCAACGGGTTGATGGCCGAGGTGCTCGAGGCCCATATCCGCGATGAATTCGGCGCCCCCGATGCTCAGGGCGCCAAGACCCAGGAACTGCTCGCCCTCGTGCGCAGCTATCTCAAATAAGCGCGCCGCGCGCGCCCCAAAGGGAGACCCCAGATGAAATCTCGTGCCGCCGTTGCCTTTGCCCCCGGCAAACCCCTTGAAATCGTCGAGATCGACGTCGCGCCGCCGAAAGCGGGCGAGGTGCTGATCCGCATCACCGACACCGGCGTGTGCCACACCGACGCCTTCACGCTCTCGGGCGATGACCCGGAGGGCGTGTTCCCGGCGGTGCTCGGCCATGAGGGCGCGGGCGTCGTCGTCGAGGTCGGCGAGGGCGTCACCTCGGTCAAGCCGGGCGACCATGTGATCCCGCTCTATACCGCCGAATGCGGCGAATGTCTGTTTTGCAAATCGGGCAAGACGAACCTGTGCACCTCGGTGCGCGCGACGCAGGGCAAGGGGCTGATGCCCGACGGCACCACGCGGTTTTCCTATAACGGCGAGCCGATCTATCATTACATGGGCTGCTCGACCTTCTCGGAATATACCGTGGTGGCCGAGGTCTCGCTGGCCAAGATCAACCCGGAAGCGAACCACGAACACGTCTGCCTTCTGGGCTGCGGCGTGACCACCGGCATCGGCGCGGTCCACAACACCGCCAAGGTCCAGCCGGGCGACAGCGTGGCGGTCTTCGGCCTCGGCGGCATCGGGCTTGCGGTCATCCAGGGCGCGCGTCAGGCCAAGGCCGGCCGGATCATCGCCATCGACACCAACCCCGACAAGTTCGAGCTCGCCCGGCAGTTCGGCGCGACCGATTTCGTCAACCCGAAGGATCACGACAAGCCGATCCAGCAGGTGATCGTCGAGATGACCGGCTGGGGCGTCGATCACTCCTTCGAATGTATCGGCAATGTCAATGTGATGCGCGCCGCGCTCGAATGCGCCCATCGCGGCTGGGGCCAGTCGGTGATCATCGGCGTCGCGGGCGCGGGGCAGGAGATCTCGACGCGGCCGTTCCAGCTCGTCACCGGGCGCAAATGGATGGGCACGGCGTTTGGCGGCGTGAAGGGGCGCAGCCAGCTCCCCGGCATGGTCGAGGATGCGATGAAGGGCGAGATCGAGCTTGCCCCCTTCGTCACCCACACCATGCCGCTCGAAGAGATCAACGAGGCCTTCCACCTGATGCATGAAGGCAAGTCGATCCGCTCGGTCATCAAGTTCTGAGGCGGGCGATGGAGAAGATCGAAACCCATCGCATCTTCGGCGGCGAGCAGAGCGTGTGGAAACACGCCTCTGCCACGCTCGGCTGCGAGATGCGCTTTGCCGTTTTCGTGCCGGACCATGCACCGGGCGCGAAGCTGCCGGTGATCTACTGGCTCTCGGGGCTGACCTGCACCGAGCAGAATTTCATCACCAAGGCCGGCGCCCAAAGCTATGCGGCGAAGGCCGGCGTGATCCTCGTCGCGCCCGATACCTCGCCGCGTGGCGAGGGCGTGGCCGATGACGCGGGCTATGATCTGGGGCAGGGCGCGGGGTTCTACCTCAACGCGACCGAGGCGCCCTGGGCGGGCCATTACCGGATGTATGACTACATCACCGAGGAGCTGCCCGGGCTGATCGAGGCGGGCTTCCCGGCCTCGGAGCGGCGCTCGATCATGGGCCATTCGATGGGCGGGCATGGCGCGCTGGTCATCGCGCTGAAGAACCCGGGCCGCTATGCCGCGGTCTCGGCCTTCTCGCCGATCGTGGCGCCCGCGCTCGTGCCCTGGGGGCAAAAGGCCTTCACCGCCTATCTCGGCGCTGACCGGGCGGCCTGGGCGGCCTGGGATGCGACCGCGCTTTTGGCGCAGGCGGGGGAGCGGCTGCCGATCCTGATCGATCAGGGCGAGGCCGATCCGTTCCTCGAGGCCGAGCTGAAGCCCTGGCTCTTCGAGGCGGCGGCCGCGGCGGCGGGCCATCCGCTCACGCTGCGCCGTCATGAGGGCTATGACCACAGCTATTACTTCATCGCCACCTTCATCGGCGAACATATCGCCCATCACGCGGCGGCGCTCGCCGCCTGAGGCGCGACGTTGCCCGCGACTTTGGTCGTATAGGCAAGAGCCCGGCGCGGCGCGAGGATCACCCGATGATCCGCGCCGCGCTTTTCCTTTTTCTCACCCTCTGTCTCGTGGCCCCCGCCGCCGCCGAGCCCTTGCCGCGCGAGGCGATCGAAGCCGAGATCGTCGCGCCCTATGGTCTTGGCGAAGCGGTGAACGACCAGGGCGTCTGGGCGCTTTTGAACTCGGGCGGCGGGCCGGCGGGCTATGTCTTCGAGACCGGGCCGCTCGCGCCTTTGCCGGGCTTTTCCGGCCAGCCGATCAACATGCTCGTGCTCCTCGATACCGAGGGGCGGTTCATCGACGTGCGGCTTCTCTCCCATAACGAGCCGATCTTCGTCTCGGGCCTCGGCGAGGCGCCGTTTCGCGCCTTTCTCGAGCAATATCGCGGCCATGCGATCTCCGAGCCGCTGGTGGTGGGCACCCCCTATGGCGCGGGGGGCGCGGCTTCGGACAATGTCTATCTCGACGGCGTGACCAAGGCGACCGCCTCGGTGCGCATCGCGCATGAATCGATCCTCGCGGCCACGCTCGCGGTCGCGCGCGAGAAGATGCAGGGCGTCTCGGCCGGCCCCCCGCCGCGCCCCGACCCCGCGCATGACGAAGCTCTCGATTGGCCGCGCGCGCTGGCCGAGGGGCTGATCGGGCGGCTCACCGTGACCGAGGCCGAGCTCGACGCGGCCTTTGCCGGCACGAAATGGGCCTCCGATGGCGCGGGCGGCGACCCCGAGGCGCCGTTCATCGACCTTTACGTCGTCGATCTCGGCCCCCCCGCGCTCGCCCGCGCGGCGCTCGCCCCCGAGACCCTGGCCGAAATCGCGCGTTTCACCGCGCGCGCCCCGGATGACGAGCTTTACCTCCTGATCGAGGCGGGCCGCCATGGCCTCGTCTCCGAGGATTTCGTGCGCAACACCGCCCCCGACCGCCTCTCAGCCAGCCAAGACGGCCTGCCGCTCGCGCTGCGCGATGCCGATATCCTGCCCGAGCTTGGCCCCAGCGTGCCGCCCGAGCTTTCCGACGCGACCCGCATGGTGCTGCGCCTCGACCGCCGTCTCGGCTTTGATCCGACCCGGCCCTGGGAGCTCGCGCTGCAAGCCGTGCGCCTCCATGGCCAGTTCCAGCCCGAGCCCGGCGAGACCCATTTCGCGCTCTCCCTCGCCACGCCCGAGCGCTTCTTCCTGCGCCCCGAGGCGCCGCGCGCGCTCTCGCCCTTCGAGGAGGCGCTGCGCAACCGCGCGGCCGATCTCTGGGCGCTGGGCGCGCTGCTCGTGGCCCTCTTCGCAGCACTCTTGGCGCAATCGCGGCTCGCGGGGCTGCGCGCCTTCACGCCTTTGCGCCTTGGCGTGCTGGCGGTGGTCATCGGCTTTGTGGGCTTCTGGGGCCAGGGCCAGCTCTCGGTCGTCACGCTTCTCGCCGTCTTGCGCGGGCTCAAGGCGCAGGGCGCGGCGGGGCTCGAGGTGCTGCTCTACGACCCCTTCGGGCTCCTCGTCTGGGCGGCGGCGATTGCCGGGTTCTTCCTCTGGGGGCGGGGGCTCTTTTGCGGCTGGCTGTGCCCCTTCGGCGCGCTGCAGGAATTCGCCCACCACCTCGGCCGGCTCCTGCGCCTGCCGCGTTGGGAGCCGCCGCCGAGCCTTGCGCGCGCGCTGTTGTGGACGGGGCCGGTCGCGCTCGCGGGGCTCGTCGCGACCGCGCTTCTCGCCCCGGATCACGCCGAAACCGTGGCCGAGATCGAGCCCTTCAAGACCGCGATCACCCTGCATTTCGCCCGCCCCTGGCCCTATCTGCTCTGGGCGGGGGGGTGGCTTGCCGTCTCGATGGTCTGGTTCAAGGGGTTTTGCCGCTCGCTTTGCCCGCTCGGCGCGGCGATGCGGCTGGGCGGGCTTTTGCGCCTGCGCGCCTTCATCCCGCGCCGCGCGGCCTGTGGCAGCCCCTGTCAGCTGTGCAAGGTGCGCTGCCGCTACGGGGCGATCGCGAAAACCGGAGAGATCCGCTATTCCGAGTGTTTTCAATGCCTTGATTGCGTGAAGATCCATGATGATCCGGGGCTCTGCGTGCCGCTCGTGCTGGCCGCGCGCCGCGAGGGGAGGGCGAAATGAACCGCAGGCGCTTCTTGCAGATCACCGCCGCCGCGGCGCTGGGCGGCCGCGCCGCGGGCGCCAAAGGCGCGGCCGACTGGCGCGGCCGCGCCTTTGGCGCCGAGGTGGCGGTCTCGGGCCTGCCCGAGACCGCCCGCGCGGCGCTCCTGGCCGAGATCGCCGCGATCGAGGCCACCTTTTCGCTCTACCGCGAGAGCGAACTCACCCGCCTCAACGCCGCCGGCCGCGGCCCCGGCTCGGCGCAGATGCGCGCGGTTCTGGCGCTTGCAGGCCGGGTCCATGCGGCCACCGGGGGCGCCTTCGATCCGACCGTCGGCCGCCTTTGGGCCGCGCGCGCGGCCCGCGCCCCCGAGGCCGAGGCGCGCGCCGCGATCGGCTTTGCGCGCGTCGAGATCGGCCGCGAGATCCGCCTCGGCCCGGGTCAGGCGCTGACCTTGAACGGCGTGGTGCAGGGCTATGCCGCCGACCGGGTCGCGGCGCTTCTCGAGGCGGCGGGCGCGGGGCCCTGCCTGATCGACATGGGCGAATTCGTCGGGCTTGGCGGGCGCTTCCGGCTCGGGGTCGAGGATCCGGCGGCGGGGCTTCTGGGCGCGCGCGAGATCGGCGCGGGCGCCCCGCGCGCGATTGCCACCTCGAGCCCCGGGGCGATGCGCCTGGGCGCGGGCGGCCATATCCTCGGGCCGCAGGGCCAGGCGCCGCGCTGGTCGACGGTCGCGGTCGAGGGGGGGGCGGCGGCGCTCTGCGACGCGGCCTCGACGGGGTTCGTGCTGATGGAGGCGGGCGAGATCGCGCGGGCGCGCGACGCGCTCGGGCTCGGCACGGTGACGCTGATCGACGCCGCGGGCGATCTCGTGACGCTCTGATCACCTCACGGGCGGCGCGAACTCCACCCCGTAGCGCGCGAAAATCGCCGCGATCCGGCCATCGGCGAGCGCCGCCGCGATCGCATCATCGACCGCATAGCCGAGCGGGCGATGCTGGAACGAGACCGCCGCGCCGAGGGTCCATTTCGAGCGCGCGAGCCCCAGAAGCGGCGGCTCATGCACCGCTTGCCCCGCGCCGAGATTGGCGTCGAGCTCGGCGCGCGGGCCCATCACCGCCATCACCTCGCCCGCCTCGAGCCCCGCCATCGCGGCGGCGGTGGTGCGGTAGCGGTGCACCTTGTCAGCGGTGGCGCCATGGGCGACCGAGGTCAGGTAGAAATCCGAGATCGAATCGTTCTCGACCCCCACCGGATCATAGCGGAAGACCGCCGGCACCGGCCCCTTCTCGGGGTAATCGGCCAGCCCGTAGGCGATCGCGAGCCGCTCGACCGCATATTGCCCGGTGAACACCACCTGATCGAAACGGCACGCATAATCAACGTCATAGGGCACATGGAGCATGACATTCGAGACATGCCCGCCGACCACCGCGCCGCGATAGACATAGTTCAGCAGATCGGCGTCGAGCGTCTCGCCCGAGGCCACGAGCCGGATCCGCGCCTCGACGCCGAGATCGGCCGCGATCAGCTGCGCGATCTCGACATCGATCCCGCGCGGCGCGCCGTTTTCCGCCCAGGACCAGGGCGCGAATTCCTCATAGAGGGCGAATTCGATCCAGCCCTCCTCGCGGATCCGGTCGAGCGAGCGGCCGATATCCTGCGGCGGGGTGTTTTGCAGCTTTTGCTCGGGCGGCAGGCCCTCGCAGGCCGCCCGCGCAAGCCCGGGCGCGACCGGCGCCGCCAGAAGCGCCAGCGCAAGCCCCAGAACCCACCGCCGCCCGAGAGCGCCCGCCATCGCTTACTCCGCCGCCGACAGGCCGATGGTGAGCAGCTCGGCGGCGTGTTTCTCGCTCGCCGGGTCCTCGGTGAGCGCCGCCGCCGCGCGGCTGACCGCGCTGTCGGCCACCGGCGCGCCCGACGCGGTGGCGACGGTCGCCGCGATCTCCTCGAGCTCGGCCTTCAGCGCGGCCGCATCGGCGCCGCCCGCAGCCAGCGCATCGCGGATCGCATGGAGCCGCGTCGAGGCGGCATCGAGCGCGCCATCCTCGGGGCGGGTCTCGATATAGGTGCGGATCGCCCAGCCCGCCTTTTGCCCGAGCACCGCGCCGAAGGCCGGCATCTTGGTCGTGCCATCCTGGGTATAGCCGTGCTGGAAGCGCTCGACGAACCATTCGTCGCCGCTCTCATTGGCCTCGAGGAAGCGCAGATCGGGCGCGAGCCCGCCCGAGACCGCGCCGAGCCCGTGGCAGCGCGCGCAGTTCTGGTTGAACCCGGAATCGCCGATCTGCACGGCCTTGGCCCAGACCTCCTCGCCCGCGGTTTCGGCGCGGTAGGGGTTCTCGGTCAGCCATTCTTCGCCGACCTCGGGCAGGGCATCGGTGTTGATCGGCTGCGGCGCCACGTCGCCATGCGCATAGGCCAGGGCGGGCGCGGTCAGCGCCGCCAGCGTCAGGGCCGCCATCAGGCGGCGGGTGCGGATGTCGAGCATGTCTCCCTCCCTCTCGATCTTGGGTGCGACCGGCTTAGCGGGGCCCGGTGTGGGGCGCTATTCGACCTTGGTCGCGGCTGGTCTCATCCTGCCTGATCGCCCCGGCGGCGCTATTGGCCATTGGTCTAATAGGAGGGCGGCGGGGGGCGGCCTAATCTGGGCCCCGGAGACCCGCGCGGGCGGGCAGGGAGGATGACATGTTCAAGGCAATGGGTCGCGGTGCTGCGGCCGTGTTCGGGCTTGCGCTGGCGGGCCTTGTGGGGGGCGCGCAGGCCGAGGAGCTGCCGGTGCTCAAGGTCGCGGCGCTCGAGGGCGGCACGGTCAACTGGGAGCTCGACACGATCAGCCATTATGGGCTCGACACCGCGGCGGGGTTCCGCCTCGAGGTGATGCCGGTGGCGGGCAACCCGGCCGCGCAGGTGGCTTTGCAGGGCGGCGCGGTCGATGCGATCGTGAGCGATTGGTTCTGGGTGGCGCGGCTCGCGGCCGAGGGGCAGGATTATCGCTTCCTGCCCTACTCGAAGGCGGTGGGCGGGCTGATGGTCGGCGCCGAGAGCCCGGTGGCGGCCCTCGCCGATCTCAAGGGCCGCAAGATCGGTATCGCGGGCGGGCCGCTCGACAAGAGCTGGCTGATCCTGCGCGCCTATGCGCAGAAAGAGGCCGGGATCGATCTCGCCGCCGAGACCGAGCAGGTCTTTGGCGCCCCGCCGCTGATCATGGAGGCGGGGCTCTCGGGCGAGGTCGATGCGGCGATCAACTTCTGGCATTTCAACGCCAAGATGCAGGCCGCGGGGATGCATCAGCTGATCGGCGTCTCCGAAGCGGCGCTGGCGCTCGGGCTCGACCCGGAGACGCCGCTGCTGGGCTATGTGCTGCCCGGCAAGCTGGTGGACGAGCGCCCCGAGTTGGCTGCGGCGCTGGGTCAGGCCTCGCGCGCGGCGAAGGAAAAGCTTGGCCAGGATGATACCGCGTTCGAGCGGCTGCGGCCCCAGATGAAGGCGAAATCGGAGGCGCAATATGCGGCGCTGGTGGCGGGGTATCGCGCCGGGATCCCGGCGGCGGGGCCGGTCGACGAGGCGGCGGCGGCGCGGATGCTCGCGCTGATGGCCGATCTGGGCGGGCCGGAGCTCGTCGGCGCGGCGAAAGACCTGCCGCCGGGGATCTTCCTGACGAATTGAGGGAGGGGCGGGGCATGGGCGTGAGCCGGGCACAAGAGAGCCTGCGTGCCCCGGGGGGCGCGGCGGGGCGCGCGGCGGGGCGAGAGCCCGCCGCGCCGCCGCGCAACCCCGCGCCGGGGCCGCGCGATCTGCGGGCGCTCGCGCGCGGCGCGGCCTCCGTTCTCGCGCTCGTTCTCGTCTGGGGGCTGCTCGCTTGGGCGCTCGGCGATCCGCAGCGCGCGCCCGGGCCGCAGCAGGTTCTGCCCGCGCTCTGGCAGGGGCTCGTCTCGGGGGCGATGCTGCCCGATCTGGGCGCCACGCTGCGCCGGGTGGGGCTGAGCTTTATCCTCGCGATGGGCCTTGGCACGGCGGCGGGGATCGCGCTCGGCCTCGCGCCGCGGCTCGACCGCTGGCTCGACCCCTGGCTCACGGTTTTCAACAATATCCCGGCGCTGGTCACGGTGGTGCTTTGTTACCTCTGGATCGGGCTGAACGAGACCGCCGCGATCGCCGCCGTCGCGCTCAACAAGGTGCCGCTCGTCACGATCATGCTGCGCGAGGGGGTGCGGGTGCTCGACCCGGGGCTGAGCGAGATGGCGCGGATCCACCGCATGGGCCTTGGCGCGCGGCTGCGCCATATCATCTTGCCGCAGATCGCGCCGCATCTGGCGGGGGCGGCGCGCGCCGGGCTCGCGCTGATCTGGAAGATCGTGCTGGTCGTCGAATTCCTCGGCCGCTCGAACGGCGTGGGCTTCCGCATCCACCTCGATTTCCAGATGTTCGACATCACCGGCGTGCTGGCCAATGCGCTGGCCTTCGTGGCGGTGATGCTGGCGATCGAATGGGCGGTGCTCGGCCCGCTCGCGCGCCGCGCCGCGCGCTGGAGGGCGCCATGATCACGCTCGATCTCGTGGAAAAACGCTTCGGCGCGGTGCCGGTTCTGGGGCCGATGCGGCTTTGCGTGGCGCGGGGTGAGGTGCTGGGCATCTCGGGCGCCTCGGGGGCGGGGAAATCGACGCTTTTGCGGATCCTCGCGGGGCTCGATGGCCGGTTCGAGGGCGAACTCAGCGCGCCCGGCCGCCGCGCGATGGTGTTTCAGAGCCCGACGCTGATGCCCTGGCGGACGGTGCTCGACAATGTCACGATCCCGACCGGGGTGTCGGAGGCCAGCGCGCGCGAGATGCTGGCGCGGGTCGGGCTTGGCGGGCTCGAGGGGCGCTGGCCGGGGCAGATCTCGCTCGGTCAGGCGCGCCGCGTGGCGATCGCGCGGGCCTTCGTGGGCGCGCCCGAGATGCTGATCCTCGACGAGCCCTTCGCCTCGCTCGATGCCGAGCGGATCGAGGATCTGCTCGCGCTGACGGCCGAGCTGATCGCCGAGATCCGGCCTGCGGTGGTGCTGGCCTCGCATGCGGAGGCGGAGCTTGCCCGCCTCGCCACGCGGCGCGCGCGGCTCGAGGGGCGGCCCGCGCGACTTGTCGCGCATTGAGGTGCCCGCGCGACTTGTCGCGCAATAACCTGGGGGCGCGACTTGTCGCGCATTGATATGCGGGCGCGACCTGTCGCGCTTTAACGCGCCCGCGTGCGGGCGGGCTCGAACCCCCAGAGCGCGAGGCCGAAGAACACCGCGCCGGCCAGCCCCGTCCAGCCGAGCGCGGCCCAGTTCATCTGCCCGTAAAGCGCAAAGCGGATCAGCTCGACGGCATGGGTGAAGGGGTTGGCGCGGCAGATCGCGGCCAGAAGCGGCGAGCTTTCCTGCATTTTCCAGAGCGGATAGAGCGCCGAGGAGAGGAAGAACATCGGGAAGATCACGAAGTTCATCACGCCCGCGAAATTCTCGAGCTGGCGCACGCGGGCGGAGAGGAAGAGCCCCAGCGCGCCGAGCATCAGCCCGGCGAGCAGCGCCGCCGGCGCCGCCGCGAGATAGCCCCAGAGCGGCGCCTTCAGCCCGTAAAGCGCGGCCACCGCGAGAAACATCGCCACCTGCAAGAGCCCGACGAGCGCGCCCGCGAGGAGTTTTGCGCCCAAGAGAAACCAGCGCGGCCAAGGCGCCGTCAGCATCAGCCGCATCGCGCCATTCTCGCGGTCGCTCACGAGGCTGAGCGAGCTTTGCATGCCCGAGAACAGCAGGATCATCCCGCACAGCCCGGGCAGGATATAGGTCTCATAGGTGATATAGGTGCGGTAGGGCGGGATGATCGAGAGCCCGAGCGCCGCGCGAAAGCCCGCGGCAAAGACGAAGAGCCAGACCATCGGGCGCACCAGCGCGGCGAGGAAGCGCTCGCGTTGGGTCAGGAAGCGGGCGAGCTCGCGGGCGGCGATGGCGCGGGCGGCGAGGAGGGCGCTCATCGGGTAGGCTCCTTGGGGGCGGGCTCCTTGGTTTGTTCCAGAAACCACGCCGCGAGCGGGGCGCCGCCGGTGGCCTCGGCCACCGGCCCCCGCGCCGCAAGGCGCCCGCGGTGGAGAAGCAGCAGATCATCCTCGGGGCGGATCTCATCGACGAGATGGGTGGCCCAGAGCACCGCGACCCCGGTCTGACACAGCGCATGGACATGCTCGGTGATCGCCGCGCGGGCGGGCGCGTCGAGCCCGACGGTGGGCTCATCGAGGATCAAAAGCCGCGGCGCATGGATCAGCGCGCGCGCGATCTCCATCCGCCGCCGATGCCCGCCGTTGAGCGCGCCCGCCTTCTCGCCGGCGCGCTCGGCCATGCCAAGCCGGGCCAGCGCCTCGGTGATCCGCGACTCGGCGCGCGCCCCCCCCAGCCCGTGCAGCGCCGCGAAATAGCGCAGGTTGGCCGCGACACTGCGCTCTGGGTCATAGGTGGGCGATTGATAGACCACGCCGATCTGCGCCCGCGCGGCGCGCGCCGCCCGCCCCAGATCGGCGCCGCCGATGATCACCTGCCCCGGGCGCGGGCGGATGAGCCCGGTGAGCACCGCGATCAGCGTCGATTTGCCCGCGCCATTGGGCCCCAAAAGCGCGCAAAACCGCCCCGGCGCGAGGCGGAAGGAGACCTCATCGAGCGCGCGCCGGGCGCCCCAGTCATGGCTGAGGCCCCGCACCTCGAGGGCCGCAGCCGGGGCAGGGGCGCCCGGTGAGGGGGCGGGCGGCTCAATCAATCTCGATCTCGAGGCGCTGCGAGGCCCCCGTCGCGCCCGGGATCTCGAGGCTGTAGCGCCCCGGCTTGATCGCGACAAAGCCGATCTCCATCGTGCCCGCGCGGTCGAATTCGATCGAATGGAGCCCCATCGGGCGCATCTCAAGCCCGCGGATCACCACCTCGTCGACCCAGATCGCGCGGAAGAAATCGGCCCCCGCGAGGCCGAGCTCGCCCGAGCCGTCGGCGGTGATCTCGACCTCGTAATAGCCCCCCGAGCGCAGCTTCCAGGGCCCGCCGAGCGGCTCGCCCACCGACAGGATCACCTCGGGAAGCGCGGTCTTGTTGGGCCCCGCGAGCAGCCCCGCGAGCGGCGCGTCATCGTCTTCGGCGGCGGTTTCGGCAAGCGCCATGCCGGCGCCGAGCGCGAGGCAGGCCGACAGCAGAAAGGCTGAGAAAATGCGCATGGGTAACTCCTTAATCCGAGGTGGGCCGCGCCGCCGCGCCCCAGGGGAAGCGGCCGACCTTGATGGTGGCGACGGGTTCGAGGGTTGCGAGGTCGATCGCGGTGACATCGCCCGAGACGCCGTTGGTGGTGAAGAGCATCGTCTCATCGGGCGAGATCGCCATATGCCAGACGCGCCGCCCGACGAGGATGTAACGCTCGACGGTGCGGCTCGCGGCATCGACCACCGCGATATGGTTTGCCGGCCCCAGCGCGACGAAGACCTTGGTCGCATCGGGGGAGAAGCGCATCCCCACGGGTTGCAGCTTCTCGGGCTGCACGCCCTTGATCGCGAAGGAGATTTTCCCGATCTCGGCCTTCGTCGCCGCATCGAAGACCGCCACCGTGCCGCCGATCTCGGAGCTCACCCAGAGCTCGGCGCCATCGGGGCTGAACTCGGCATGGCGGGGGCGCGCGTCGACGAGGCTGTTGGCGATCACCTGATGGGTCGCGGTGTCGATCCAATGCGCCATGTTGGTGGTCTCGGAGGTGGTGACCTGCACCCGGCCATCGGGCGAGATCCCCATCCCCTCGGGCTCGACGCCGACATCGATCTGGGCGACGAGCTTGCGGGTCTGGGTGTCGACGACGGTGGTGATCGCGTCATCTTCATTGGCGATGTAGAGCAGCCGGTCATCGGGGGCGAGGACGAATTGCTCGGGGTCTTCGCCCGAGGGCAGGTCATGCAAGATCGCGCCGGTGGCGGGGTCCATCACCTGCACCGCGTCGCTGTCGGAGGCGCAGATGTAAAGGCGCGAGAAATCGCGCGAGAAGGTCAGCCCGCGGGGGCGCTCGCCGGTCGGGTAGGTGGCCTTGACGGTGAGCGTGGCGACATCGATCACGCTCACGCTGTCATCCATCTCGTTCGTCACCCAGATCTCATCGGCCAGCGCGGGCGCGGCGAGGAAAGTGGAGAGCAGTAGCGCGCGGATCATTCGGGGTCTCCAAAGGCTTGGCAGAGGGTTTCGGGGCGGTCGGGGCCGAGCGTGTCGAGCTCGTTGGTCGCGTGCAGGAACCCCTCGAAGGGCGCGAGCGCGACCACCGCGCGTTCGGTCACGATCGGGATCGGCTGGCGCATCTGGCCATCCCAGGGGCGGAAGCTGAGCGGGCGGCCGAGAAAGCCGCCGATCCGCGCGGCATCGGAGAGGAGCCACGCGCGCAGGCCCGCGGGCTCGGTCGTGCCCGCGCGCGTCACCGCCTCGCCAAGCGCGGCGACGGCGGCCCAGGCGGCGTAATCCTCGGCGCGCATCTCGCGGCCGGTGGCCTCGCGGAAGCGGTTTTGCAGCTGCGCGGCGCCGTTTTGCTCGACCACGCCCGCCCAGCCCACGGGCTTTGCGCCCTCCGAGCCCGCCAGAAGCCGCGGCTCCCAGGTGTTATAGGCGACATAGCGGGCGAAATCGCCCGGCTCATCGGCCACGAGGAGGAGGTCATGCGCGGGCAGATCCTGGGTGAAGAGCGGCACCTCGGCGGCGGCCGCGCGGCGCATGTCGGCATCATAGGCCCAGGTCTTCTCGCCCGCGAGCGCGAGGCCGAATTTCGTCAGCGAAGCGCGCAGCGCGGCGGCGAAGGCGGTGTCCTCCGGGTGGGTGCCCGCGATGAGCGCAAGCCGCGTCCAGCGTTTGGTGACGATGAACTGCGCCAGCGCATCGGCGCGCATCGCGTAGGAGGGCAGGGTGTGGAGCACATTGGCCCGGCAGCCGGGCCCGCGCAGCGCATCCTCGGGGGCGGCGGTGTTGAGAATGAGCGCGCCTTTCGCCTCGGGCAGATCGGCAAGCGCAAGGAGGTCTTCGGCAGGCGCCCGCACGACAAGCACCCGCGCGCCCGCGCCGAGGGCCGCACGCGCCGCGGGCAGGAACTCGGCCTCGGGCGGCACCACGGTGTCGGTGATCCGATAGCTCTGGCCGGTGAATTTGCCGGTGGTGGAAATATCGGCGAGCGCAAGCGCGGCGCCCGCGCGGCCGAGATCCTCGGGGCGGGCTTGCATGTTCGAGAGCACTGGCGGCGGCGTCACCTGCCGCTCGATCCAGTCGATGCGCAGCTCGCCCGCGCCCGCGGCTTGTGCCGCAAACAAAAGCCCGGCGGCCTGCGCCGTCAGCGCGAGCCCCGCGGCCCTTGCAGCAAACGAAAGCCCCGCGGCAAAACTCAAAGCACGCATGAAATTCCTCCCTGGGGCCCAGACTGGTCCCGGCGGGGGGCGGCGGACAATACGACCAATGTCTAGGGCCGCGCGGGCGCCGCTTGGCGCTAGGCTGGCCGCCGGGAGGAGCTGCGCGCGCGGCCCCCTCATGCCGGCGCAGACCATGACAGGAGTAGACCCATGCGAGCCAGACCGTTTCGCCGCCTCGCGGCCCCGCTGACCTTTGCCGCGCTGGCCGCGCTTTGTGCGCCCGCGCAGGCCGATACCTATCAGACCGTGAAGGTCGCCGCCGGCAAGATGCTGTTCGACGCGACCTGCCATCGCTGCCACTCGGTCGAGGCCGACAAGAAGAGCTACGGGCCGCTGCTCGATGGCGTGGTCGGGCGCCGCGCGGGCACTTTCGAGGGCTATCCCTATTCGGATGCGCTGAAGGGGGCGGGCTTTGTCTGGACGCCGGGGGCGCTGAAGGCCTGGATGGAGGCCAATGACGAATTCGTGCCGGGCACCAAGATGCGCCATGTCGGCATCACCGACCCGACGGTGCAGGAATTCATCGTGGCCTATCTGGAAAGCCTGCTCGCCAAGTAAGCGGGGCCCATCGGCCCTCAAGGGCGCGCGCGGCGGCGGCCGGGCGCGCCCTTTTCGTTGCGCGGCTGTCAAGCCCGCCGGGGTCGTAAGACCAATGGACAATATACCGCGCGGCGCGCCCGGGCCGATACTGGCGCCAGGGTTCGCGCGCCGCCCAAAGGCGCCGGACGGGAGAACCGGGAGGACACCACATGAATCGTTTCGTCATGGCCGCCGTCGTGGCCATCACCTGCCTCGGCACGGCCGCCAGCGCCGGCGTCACCGAGGAAGACCTGCTCAACGACCAGACCAGCGTCAGCGACGTTCTGACCAATGGCATGGGCCGCAACCTGCAACGCTACAGCCCGCTCGAGACGCTGAACAAGGACAACGTCAAGAACCTGGTGCCGGCCTGGGCCTTCTCGCTCGGCGGCGAGAAACAGCGCGGCCAGGAGAGCCAGCCGCTCGTCCATGACGGGATGATGTATATCACCGGCTCCTATTCGCGCGTCTATGCGATCGACCTCAAGACCGGCAAGGAAGCCTGGCAATATGACGCCCGCCTGCCCGAGGGGATCCTGCCCTGCTGTGACGTGATCAACCGCGGCGGCGCGATCTATGGCGACAATTTCTACTTCGGCACGCTCGATGCGCGGATCATCGCGCTCGATCTGAAGACCGGCAAGGTCAAGTGGAACAAGAAGATCGCCGATTACAAGGAAGGCTACAGCTATACCGCGGCGCCGCTGATCGTGAACGGGCTCGTGATCACCGGCAATTCGGGCGGCGAGTTCGGGATCGTCGGCGAGGTGCAGGCGCGCGACGCCGAGACCGGCGAGATGGTCTGGACGCGGCCGATGATCGAAGGCCATATGGGCACCTTCAAGGGCGAGCCCTCGACGATGACCGGCACGCTCAACGCCACCTGGCCGGGCGATCTGTGGAAGACCGGCGGCGGCGCGACCTGGCTCGGCGGCTCCTATGATGCCGATACCAACACGCTGATCTTCGGCGCAGGCAACCCGTCGCCCTGGAACAGCCACCTGCGAAACGCCGGCACGCCCGTCGAGGGCAACAAGGGCGACAACCTCTATGCCGCGAGCCGCGTCGGCATCGACCCGGCCACCGGCGAGATCAAATGGCACTTCCAGACCACCCCGCGCGAGGGCTGGGATTTCGACGGCGTGAACGAGGTCGTGGCCTTCACCGACAAGGACGGCAACAAGCGCTTCGCCACCGCCGACCGCAACGGCTTCTTCTATGTGCTCAACCGCGAGGACGGCAAATTCGTCGCCGCCCACCCCTTCGTGAAGAACATCACCTGGGCGAGCGGCATCGATGAAACCGGCCGGCCGATCTACAACGAAGACAACCGCCCCGGCGCCCCCGATGCCGCGGCCGAAGGCGGCAAGGGCCAGCAGGTCTTCGCGGTGCCCTCGTTCCTCGGCGGCAAGAACTGGATGCCGATGGCCCATAGCCAGAAGACCGGCCTCTTCTATGTGCCCTCGAACGAATGGGGCATGGATATCTGGAACGAGCCGATCAGCTACAAGAAGGGCGCGGCCTATCTCGGCGCGGGCTTCACGATCAAACCGCTCTTCGAGGATTACATCGGCTCGCTGAAGGCGATCGACCCGGTGACCGGCGAGGTGAAATGGGAATACAAGAACGGCGCGCCGCTCTGGGGGGGCGTGATGACCACCGCCGGCGGGCTCGTCTTCACCGGCACCCCCGAGGGCGAATTCATCGCCTTCGACGATGAAACCGGCGAGAAGCTGTGGTCGTTCCAGACCGGCTCGGGCATCGTCGGCCAGCCGATCACCTGGGAACAGGACGGCGAGCAATATGTCTCGATCATGTCGGGCTGGGGCGGCGCGGTTCCGCTCTGGGGCGGCGAGGTCGCCAAGAAGGTGAACTACCTCAACCAGGGCGGCATGGTCTGGACGTTCAAACTGCCCAAACAGCTCGCGGCGAACTGAGCGCGCCCGGCAAGACCAGACCGCGCGGCGCGGGGGGAAACCCTCGCGCCGTTTTCCTGCGCGGCGGGGCGAAGTCAGAAAAGCTGTCGATCGTAGTTCATTTCATTGGGGGCAACTTCGATCGTTCCATCGAATGGAAAGCAACGAAAGCAGAATCCGTTCTCAAAAGTCTCGTTGCCGTGCCCACGATATCTGATCTGACCTGCGCACCATACCCAGACGGGGAGGGCGTCACTCAATCCGTCGTGATATGCAGCCAGAAAACCTTCGCGCATCCTCCTGAGGAAGCAGAGGTAGGGTCAGGACACATAACCAATAGATGACGGTTGCTGCGAGGGCGATGGCAGACAGGAAGACCTTCGGACACCTGTCGTATCGTGTCGCAACGCGTCGCCAATCCTTTAGCCTGCCGAACATGATCTCGATCCGGTTCCGGCGTTTGTAGCGGCGCTTGTCGTATTTCACCGCCTTCTTGCGCTGCTTACGGCCAGGGATGCAGGCGCGTATCCCCTTGTCTTTCAATGCTTCTCTGAACCAGTCGGCATCATACCCCCGATCGCCGAGCAGCCAATCGACCTTCGGCAGGCTGCTGAGCAGCGCTCGCGCGCCGATGTAGTCGCTGACTTGTCCGGCGGTGGCGAAGAGGTTGAGCGGCCGGCCCTGGCTGTCGCAGATAGCGTGCAGTTTAGTGTTCATGCCGCCCTTCGTCCGACCGATCAGGCGTCCACGCCCCCCTTTTTCACGCCCAAACTGGTCGCTGTTCGGTGGGCCCTGAGGTAGGTCGCGTCGATCATCACGGTCTTCGTCTCGCTGTGCTCGGCAGCCAGACCGGCCATCATTCGCGCGAAGATGCCCTTGTCGCTCCATCGTTTCCAACGGTTGTAGAGCGTCTTGTGTGGACCGTAGGCGATGGGGGCATCCCGCCACCGCAAGCCGTTGCGATTGATGAAGATAATCCCACTCAGCACACGTCGGTCATCGACGCGTGGCCTGCCGTGTGACTTGGGAAAGAAGGGCTCAAGACGCGCCATCTGGGCGTCGGTCAGCCAAAACAGATCAGACATGTTCACCGCTCGTTTTCGAACCGTGAATCATGCCATCCCTAGGAAATCAATGGGTCCTGACCCTAGACTTTAGCACAGTATGGCGCCGCAAAGGGGGTTGCTAGAGTGAGGGGAGCCCCGCACAATCGGCGAGACAGACAGGACGAGCCCATGCAACAGACCGACCCCGCCCCGATCGCGCCGCCCGCCGGTCCGCTTGCTTGCGGCGAGCTGCGGCGCGCGCTCATCGTGGATGACCATCCGCTGTTTTGCGATGCGCTGGGCATGACCTTGCGTGCGGTGGCGGGGATCGAGGAACTCGAGCAGGCCGAATGCCTCGCCGATGCGCTGGCGCTGATCGAGGGCGGCGCGGCGCCCGATGTGATCGTGCTCGATCTCAACCTGCCCGATGTGAACGGGCTCGAGGGGTTGATGAGCCTGCGCAAGGCCGCGCCGGAGCGGCCGGTGATCGTGGTCTCCTCGCTCGACGAGCCGCGGGTGATCCGCGCCGCGCTGGCGGCGGGGGCGGCGGGCTTCGTGCCCAAACATTCGCGCCGCGAGCTCTTTCGCGCGGCCTTTGCCGCGATCGCGCGGGGCGAGGTCTTCGTGCCCGAAAGCGCGGGCGCCGCGCTCGAGGCCGCGGCCCCCGAGGGCGCGCAGGAGGAGGCGATCCGGCGGCTGAGCCAGCTCACCCGCCAGCAGGCCAACATCCTCGAGCAGATCTGCGCGGGCAAGATGAACAAGCAGATCGCTTTTGATCTGTCGATCGCCGAGACCACGGTGAAGGCCCATGTCACCGCGATCATGCGCAAGCTCGGCGTCTACAGCCGCACCCAGGCGGTGTTGCTCGCGCGCGAGGCGCAATCGACGGGGGCATTGCCGGGGGACTGGGGCGCGCGCTAAGCTCCTGCCCGGGAGGACATCATGGAGACGATCAGCGACCCTCACGCAGGGGCGGCGCGTGCGGCCAATTGCCCCGCGCAGGCCTGTCCGGTCACCGCTTCGGCGCGCGCTGCCGACCCGGGCGCCTTTGCCACGCTCGCGGCGGGGCTCGGGCCCGGGCCCTTCGCGCAGATCTCGATCTTTGCGAGCCCCGAGGCCGATCTCGAGGCGCTGTGCCGGGGCGCGGCGGCGCAATATCCGCGCGCGGTGGTGGTCGGCTGCACCACGGCGGGCGAGATCACCGAGGCGGGCTATGCCGAGGGCCAGATCCTCGCCTTCGCGCTGCCGCGGGCGGGGTTCGATGTCGAGATGATCGTCGTGCCCGAGCTCGACCGGCTCGACACGCGGCGGCTGATCGCGGAGGTGCTGCGCGCGCGTCAGGGGCTCGGGCTGCGCGCCGCCGATCTGGCGAGCGAATTCGCGGTGCTGCTGGTCGACGGGCTCTCGGGGCGCGAGGATGAACTCGTCGGCGCGCTCTCAGGCGCGCTCGGCGCGGTGCCGCTGATCGGCGGCTCGGCGGGCGACGGGGGGCTGTTTCGCCGCTCGCTGATCTGGGCGGGGGGGCGGCTTTGGGAAAACGCCGCCGCGCTCAGCCTCGTGCGCGGGCGCTGCGAGGTGCGGCCCTTCTCGATCGACCACATGCGCCCGACCGAGGCGCGGATGGTGGTCACCGCCGCCGACCCCGCGCGCCGGGCCGTGGCGCGGATCAATGACGAGCCCGCCGCGGCCGAATATGCGCGCCTGCTCGGGCTGCCGGTCGAGGCGCTCTCGCCCTATGTCTTTGCCGCGCATCCGGTTTTGGCGCGGGCGGGCGGGCGCCACCATGTCCGCGCGATCCAGGGGGTGGATGCGAGCGGCGCGCTGATCTTCTTCGCCGCGATCGCCGAGGGGTTGGTGCTGACGCTGGCCGAACCGGGCGATATCGCGGCCCATCTCGACGCGGCGCTGGCCGATCTGGCCGCGGGCGGCGCGCCCTCGGCGATCCTCGGCTTCGACTGCATCTTCCGGCGCATCGAGGCCACCGGGCGCCAGCGCGCGCGGGCGGTCTCCGAGATCCTCGCGCGCCACCGGGTCACCGGCTTTTCCACCTATGGCGAGCAGATCGGGGCGATGCATGTCAACCAGACGCTGACCGGCTTTGCCTTTTACCCCACCGAGGCGCGCCGATGACCGCCCCGGATTTTGCCACCATGGCGCGTTCGCTCGTCGACCCTGCCGACAGCCTCGCGCGGCAAAACGAGAAGCTGCGGGTGATCGCGGGGGCCCTGATGCGCCATGCCGAGGAGATCACCGAGGATCGCGGCGCGGGCTATGCGCAGTTCCAGCGCGCCGCCGTGCTCGAGGAGCAGGTCCGCGAGCGCACCCGCGATCTCGAGCGCGCGCTCGATCTGCTCAACGCCTCGAACGCGCGTCTGGCCGAGGCCAACCGCGAGATCGAGGCCGCGCGCGCCAACCTCGCCGCCGCGCTCGAGACGATCCAGGAGGGGTTTGCGCTTTTTGACGCCAACGACATCTTGGTGATGTGCAACTCGCGCTACAACATCTTGTTGGCTGATATCCGCCCGCAGATGGTCCCGGGGCTGCATTTCTCGGATTATCTGCGCATCGTCGCGGGCTCGGCCTTCCTCGGCATGCCCGCCGGCATGAGCCCGCCCGACTGGATCGAGATGCGCGCGCGCCGCCATGAGAGCCATCATTTCATCCTGACCCAGCAGATGGGCGACGACCGCTGGGTGCAGGTCTCCGAGCACCGCACCCAGGAGGGCGGCACGGTGATCTTGCAGACCGAGGTCACCGATCTGATCCGCGCCGAGCGGCGCGAGCGCGGGCGGATGCTCGACGATCAGGCCAGGATCCTGCGCGCCACGCTCGAACATCTGCCGCTTGGCGTGTGCATCTTCGATGCGCGGCTCCAGCTTCTGGGCTGGAACGAGCGGCTGGCCGATCTGCTCACGCTGCCGCGGCGGCGGCTGCGGGCGGGGATCCATTTCGACACGCTTCTCGAGCAGGTGCGCGATCAGTTCCTCTTCCCGAGCGGGCTGAGCGCCTATCGGCTCTCGGATTGGGTGCGCCGCGCGCGCCGGCGCGATCATCTGCGCATGGAGCTCAGCCGCGAGGGCGGGCAGGTTTACGAGCTCTTCGCGCAGGAGCTGCCCGACGGCGGCTTCGTGATGTCGCTGGCCGATGTCACCGCCGAGCGCGGCGCGTTGCAGGCGCTCGCGCAGGCCAATGAGACGCTCGAGGCGCGGGTGATGGAGCGCACGCTCGAGCTCGAGGATGCGCTCGGGCGCGCCGAGCGGGCGAATGCCTCGCGCTCGCGCTTTGTCGCGGCGGCGAGCCATGATCTGCTGCAGCCGCTCTCGGCCGCGCGGCTCTATCTCGCCTCGATGGGCGATGATGCGATCGCGCCCGCGGCGCGCGCCACGCTCGAGAAGGCGCAAAACGCGCTCGGCTCGGTCGAGGCGATCCTCGGCGCGCTGCTCGATATCTCGCGCCTCGAGGCGGGGCGGGCGGCGGTCGAGCCGGGGCCCTTGGCGCTCGGGCCGCTTCTGCGCGCGCTCGCCGATGAATTCGCGCCAAGCGCCGCGCTCAAGGGGATCGAGCTGGTGATCCGGCCGGTCGAAGCGGTGGTGATCTCCGACCGCGCCTATCTGCGCCGGATCTTGCAAAACCTGATCTCGAACGCGGTGCGCTACACGCTGCGCGGGCGCGTGGCGGTGCTTTGCCGGCGCCGGGGCGGGCAGCTTGTCGTTGAGGTGCGCGACAGCGGCCCGGGCATCGCCGAGGCCGATCAGGAGATCATCTTCCGCGAGTTTCAGCGCCTCCATCAGGCCTCCTCGGCGGCGGTCGGCATGGGGCTCGGCCTTGCCATCGTCGAGCGCGCGGCGGCGCTATTGGGCCATCCGCTCGGGCTGCGCTCGGCGCCGGGGCGGGGCACCACCTTCACGCTCGGGCTGCGCCTTGCGCCCGCCGCCGCGCCCGGGCTCGACAAGGTCGCCCCCGATGCCGGCCCGCGCGACCCGGAGGCGGGCGAGATCGTCGTGCTTTTGGTCGAGAACGACCCGGGGCTGCGTCAGGCGATGGTGCAGCTGCTCGAGACCTGGGGGGCGAGCGTGCTCGATGTGGCCTCGGGCGAGGAGGCGCTCGAGCTGATCGAGGCGACGGGGCTGGTGCCCGACCGGGCGCTTGTCGATTTTCAGCTCGGCGAGGGGCGGCTCGACGGGATCGAGACGCTCGGGCGGCTGGCGGCGATGGTCGGGCCCTTTGCCGCGCGGCTCGTCACCGCCGACCGCTCCGAGGCGCTGTTGCGGCGCGCGGCGGCGGCGGGGGTGACGGTCTTGCACAAGCCCTTGCCGCCCGGCGATCTCTCCGAGTTCCTGTTCGGCGCGGAGCGGGACGGGTTCGGCGCGCAGCGCGAGGGGCGGCCGGGCTGACGCAACGGCAGGCGGATCACTTTTCGCAAATTGTCACGGGTGTGACGCATCGCTTTGGCAAAGGGGGGCCAGCCAACAACCTTTGAGGACCCTCCCATGAAGCTGCGCAGCCATCTGCTCTCCGCCACCGCGCTCATGCTCCTGCCGCTCGCCGCGCAAGCGGGCGAGCTCGCCTTCGCGCCGGTGCCCTTCGCCGCCGACGACGCCGCCAAGCGCGCCGTTCTCGCCTCGAGCGAAGTGACCATCGACGGCAAGACCTATCCGATCGGCTACACCGCCTTCGCCCGCTCGGGCGAGAAATTCGGCCAGACCGCCTTCGGGGCGCTGACCGGGCGCGACGGCGCGGTGCTCAAGGCCGAAGACGGCAGCGAGATCATCTCCAACAGCGCCGATTTCACCTCGCTGCTGAAGGTCGGCGCGAAGCTCTTCTCGCTCACCCATTTCGAATCGCGCCCGGGCGCGATGTATCTGAGCGAGCTGGCGCAGGACGCCGAGGGCAAGCTCTCGGTCGTTTCCTCGAAGCCGGTCGATTTCTCGGCGCTCAACGGCCTTTGGGTGCCCTGCGCGGGCTCGGTCACGCCGTGGGAAACCCATCTCGGCTCGGAGGAATACCCCGCCGATGCGCGCGCCATCGAAGAGGCGACCGCGCTCGACCAGCTCGATGATTACCCCTTCACGATGGTCCGCTACGAGGGCGTCGAGCCCGCGAAGATGGATCTCGAGGCGTTCCGCGCGGCCTACAAGCCCTATCGCTACGGCGCGCCCGTCGAGGTCACCGTGACCGAGGACGGCACCGCCACCCCGGTGCGCCACCATGCGATGGGCCGCGTCGCGGTCGAGCTCGCCAAGGTCATGCCCGACCAGAAAACCGCCTATATCTCGGATGACGGCACCAATGTGGGCCTGTTCATGTTCGTGGCCGACAAGGAAGGCGATCTCTCGGCCGGCCAGCTCTACGCCGCGAAATGGACCCAGACCTCGGATGAGGGCGCGGGCGCGGCCGATCTGAGCTGGATCGACCTCGGCCATGCCGATGACGCCACCGTCACCAAGGCCGTCGAGGAGGGGATCAAGTTCTCCGACCTCTTCGAGACCGCCGAGATCGGCGAAGACGGCTCCTGCCCGGAGGGCTTTGCCTCCGCCAATGCCGAGGGTCAGGCCGAGTGCCTCAAGGTCAAGCCGGGCATGGAGATGCTCGCCTCGCGGCTCGAGACGCGCCGCTATGCCTCGATGCTCGGCGCCACGACCGAGTTCCGCAAGATGGAAGGCATCGCCTATGACGGCGATCACAACAAGGTCTATCTGGCGATGTCGGAAATCGCCAAGGGCATGGAGGACGGCTCCAAGCAGGACAAGGGCGGGCGCAACGACATCCGCCTCGCCAAGAACGCGTGCGGCGCGGTCTACCAGCTTGATCTGGCGGAGAATTTCCAGGCGACCTCGGCCAAGGCGATCGTCGCGGGCAAGCCGCTGACCTACCCGGAAGGCTCGGAGTATGCCGGCAATGAATGCGATATCGACGGCATCGCGAACCCCGACAACCTGACCTATATCCCCGGCTACAACACGCTGATCATCGGCGAGGATACCGGCGAGGGCCACCAGAACGACGCGATCTGGTCGATGAACCTCGAGACCGCCGCGCTGACGCGGGTGTTCTCGACGCCCTACGGCTCGGAAACCACCTCGCCCTACTGGTACCCGGATGTGAACGGCCATGGCTATCTGATGGCGGTCGTGCAGCACCCCTACGGCGAATCCGATGAGGACAAGCTGCAAGATGCCGCCGATGCGCAGGCCTATGTCGGCTATATCGGCCCGTTCCCGGCGCTGGCGAAGTAAGCGCAGAGCCTTGCGAGGGGGCCCCGCCCGGGGCCCCCTTTTCCATCCCGGAGAGACGCCATGACCCGACTAGCCCTGCTTTTCGCCACGCTGACCGCCGCTTCGGGCGCGCAGGCGCTCGATCTGGGGGCGACCACGCTCTCCAACCGCTCGGCGCATATCCCGCCGCAATGCTATACCAAGACGACCGATGCCGCGGGCGCGGTGCACAACCCCTGCCAGACCTGCCACGTCCTGCCGCGCGCGCCCAATTACACCGCCGATGCCGATTTGCAGACGGTCTATGCCTTCCCGGCGCCGGCGCGGGTGAACCCCTGGACGAACCTCTTCGCCGACCGCCGCGCCGCGATCGCCACCACGCCGGCGCCCGAGATCGACGCCTGGGTCGCGCAGGACAATTACCGCAGCCCGTCGGGCAAGATCGCGCTGGCCGAGAAACTCGCCGCGCTGCCCGCCGATTGGGATAGCGACGGCGATGGCAAATGGGCGGGCTATGTGCCGGATATCTGGTTCGATTTCGACGAAGAAGGGTTCGACCGCGGCCCCGATGGCCGCGAGAGCGGCTGGCGCGCCTTCGCCTATCATCCGCTGCCGGGCAGCTTCTGGCCGATGAGCGGCTCGACCGATGACGTGATGATCCGCCTGCCCGAGGCCTATCGCCGGGCGGCGGACGGCACGCCCTCGCGCGCGATCTACAAGCTCAACCTCGCGATCACCGAGGCGCTGATCAAACGCGCGGATATCGCCATTGCGCCCACCGAGGAGGCGCCGCTCGGGCTCGATCTCGACCGCGACGGGCGGCTTGGGCGGGCCGAGAAGGTGGCCTTCGACTGGGATCCGCTCGCCGGGCGCGAGATGCGCTGGGTGGGGCAGGCGGCCACGCTGCCCGCCGCCGAGGCGCCGATCGCGGCGGGGCTCTACCCGCTCGGCACCGAGTTTCTCCATTCGGTGCGCTATCTGAGCCCTGAGGCGCCCGGCCAGATGGCGCCGCGGATGAAGGAGCTGCGCTACATGCGCAAGACCCGCTGGCAGAGCTATTACGACCGCGAGGATGCCGCCCATGCCGATGCCAAGGAGCGGCGCGATTTCCCCGATCGGCTGGCGCAGTTCTTCGGCTCGGCCGAGGAGGGGATCTCGAACGGCACCGGCTGGCGGTTGCAGGGCTTCATCGAGGATGCGGCGGGCGATCTGCGGCCGCAAAGTTTCGAGGAGACGGTGTTTTGCATGGGCTGCCATGGCGGGATCGGCGCGACCGATGACGATACCTTCGCCTTCCCGCGCAAGCTCGGGGCGGAGGCGTTCCGCGCGGGGTGGTATCATTGGAGCCAGAGGGGCTTTGACGGCGGCGCCGATCTGATCCGGGCCGATGGCACCTCGGAGGCCGCGCATTACCTGCGCGCCAATGGCGGGGCCGATGATCTGGGCGCGACGCGGGCCGAGGTCGCGCAGTGGCTCGCCGATAACGCGCTCGCGCCGGCGGCGGCGCAGGCGGTCGGGGCCGGGGGCGCGGGGCTTGCGGCGCTGATCCTGCCCGATGCGGGCCGGGCGCGCGCGCTCGATGTCGCCTATCGCGAGGTGGTGCGCGAGCAGAGCTTCACCAAGGGCCGCGACGCGGTGCTCGCGCCGATGGAGGGGAGCGTGTGGCGCGTGCTCGAGGAGGATCAGCCGACGGGCGTCGCGGCGCCGGTCGCGGGGTGGTTTGCGCGCGCCGCGCGCTGAGCGCTTGTGGCAAAAACGCCGCGCCGGGCGGTAAACTCGGGCGCGGCGCGGTCAAAATCTGGCCCGATTTCGTCGCCATATTGACCCCATGCCCCGGCTGGGGCCAAGAATCGCCCGTCGGCGCGGCCCAAAGGTCGCCCGGCCAAGCAAAGAAAGACGAGCAGGTCGATGTTGAAACAGATCCTTTCCGGGGCGCTGGCCCTGATGTGCCTTTGCGCGCCCGCGGTGGCGGAGCCTTTCGGGCAGGGATATCAAACACTTGGCTATGGCCGGCTGTTCAACAACGACCATCTGGGCGACGGCGATGACCGCTGGCAGACGGGCTCTTACACCATCTCGGTGGTGCGCGGCACCGGCTGGGAGGGGGCGATGCCCGCCGCGCCGCTCGAGGTGATCGAATATCGCATCGGCTCCTCGATCATCGCGCCCTCGGATCTGCGCAGCCCGCCGCCGGGCGACCGGCGCTATGCCGGGCGGCTGCACCTTGGCGCGAATACCTACTTTGATTTCAAAGGCTTGGAGACGCGTCTCGGCGCCGGGCTCGTCGCGGTGGGCCCCGATACCGGGGTCTCGGGCCTTCATGAGGATCTGCACCGGATCTTCAGCTCGCCCCGCCCCGTGGTCGCGGCCAATCAGCTCCCCAACCATCTCTACCCGGTGCTCTCGGGCGAGATCGGGCGCCCGCTCGCGCTCGGCCGGGCCGAGCTGCGCCCCTTCGCCGAGGCGCGGCTGGGCGATGAGGATCTGCTGCGCGCGGGCGTCGATCTGAGCTTTGGCGCGCGCGAGATCGGCGCGCTGTGGCTGCGCGACGAGACCACCGGCCAGCGCTATGTCGGCATCTCCGGCGAGAGCGATCCGCGCCCGGCCTTCACGCTCGGCGCCGATGTCGCGCGGGTGTTCGACAGCGGCTATTTCCCCGCCGCCGATGGGGTCGAGGCCGAGAAAACCCGCGCGCGGCTGCGCGCCGGCGTCGATGCGCGGCTCGGCATGATGGGGGTGTTCTACGGCGTCACCTGGCTCTCGGAGGAGTTCGAGGGCCAGCCCGAGGGGCAGGTTCTGGGCTCGCTGCGGCTGCGCGTGAACTTCTGAAACCGCCCGGTCTGCCGCCCGCGAAAATTTCTTCGGAGCGATTCGATTGGGGATTCACAAGCCGATTCGCCCATGTTAGCGTGGTCGAATAATCAAGGGTCACAAGACCCAAAGCAGTGCGGCAGTGGATCATACAGGCAATGAAAACGGGCTATCAGGGCACGTTTGTCATCTCGTGGGCGCAAACGGAAATTGACGGGCTTTCGCCCGCCCCGCTCTCGTCGGTGCGGGTCGGCGCCGGCTGGAGCTGGCGCGGCGAGGCGGTGCGCGTCGATGGCCCGCGCGACCTTCTCATCCTCACCGGCGCCGAGGGCGAGGCGGAGCTGCGCGCCCGCGCGGCGCGGATGGTGCGCCGGCTGATGGGCGCGGCGCTCGAGGGGGCGGCGGCGCCCGATCTCGGCGAAGACCCCACGCCCGAGCAGAGCTTCACCGTGACCGACGGGCTGCGCGCCTGGGTGGTGACGCTGGTCGAGCTTCCCGACAGCGCGGCGCGGCTCTTGATGTTCTCCGGCCATGTGCCGCCCGCCGGCGCCGAGCTCTGGATCGTCGATTGCGGGCTCGACCTGCGCCCCGCGCTGAGCCGCGCCGAGGCGCCGGGCGTGATCTGCTTCACCCCCGGCACGCTGATCGACACCCCCGAGGGCAAGCGCCCCGTCGAGGCGCTCGCGCCCGGCGATTGGGTCACCACCCGCGATGACGGCGCGCAACAGATCCTGTGGACGGGCGGGCGCGCGATGACCGGCGCGCGGCTCTACGCGATGCCCGAGCTGCGCCCGGTGCGGATCCGCGCCGGCGCCTTCGGCATCGGCCGCCCCGAGGGCGATCTCCTCGTCTCGCCCCAACACCGGATGCTCCTGCGCGGCGCGCAAGCCCGCGCGCTCTTCAACGAAGACGAGGTGCTGGTGCGCGCCTGCGATCTGGTCGATGGCCGCGCCGTGCGCATCGAACAGGGCCTGCCGCGGCTGCGCTATATCCATATCCTCCTCAGCCGCCACCAGGTGCTCTGGGCCAACGGCATGGAGACCGAGAGCTTCCACCCCGGCGCGACCGCGCTCAGCCTCGTGCCCGAGGATCAGCGCGCCGGCCTGCTCGCGCTGATGCCCGATCTCGCGCAAGACCCGATGTCCTACGGCGGCTTCGCGCGGCGCATGCTCACCGCCCCCGAAGCCGCAATCCTGCGCCACGATCTGGCCGCCTGAAGCCCCCCTCCCTTCAACGATGCCGAAATATCCCGGGGGAGGGCCGCGAGGCCCGGGGGCGGAGCCCCCATCCCGCCAGCCCCGGGGGCGCGCCCCATCCCGCTTGACAGCCCCGCCCGGCCCTGTATAAGCCCGCCATCCCGACGGCGCCCTCGTGCCGGCGGTATCATTGGTGTTGGTGGACCCCGCAAGGGGAAACCTGTCGCCCGAAGCCTCGCGGATGAGGCCGAGGGAGGAGGACAACGCCCTTCGAAACGTCAGAAGGAGATCAGCCGTGACCAAACGCACGTCTGCCAAGTACAAAATCGACCGCCGCATGGGCGAGAACATCTGGGGCCGCGCCAAGTCGCCGCTGAACAAGCGCGAATACGGCCCGGGCCAACACGGCCAGCGCCGCAAGGGCAAGCTGTCGGACTTCGGCACCCAGCTGCGCGCCAAGCAAAAGCTCAAGGGCTACTACGGCGACCTGACCGAAAAGCAATTCCGCCGCATCTACGGCGAAGCCGAACGCGTCAAGGGCGACACCGGTGAGAACCTCGTCGGCCTGCTCGAGCGCCGCCTCGACGCCGTGATCTACCGTGCGAAATTCGTCCCGACCGTCTTCGCGGCGCGTCAGTTCGTCAACCACGGCCACGTCACCGTCAACGGCAAGCGCGTCAACATCGCGTCCTACCGCGTGAAAGAAGGCGACGTGATCGCCATCCGCGAGAAATCGCGTCAGCTCGCGCTGGTGATCGAAGCCTCGCAATCGGGCGAGCGCGACGTGCCGGACTACCTCGAGGTTGACCACGGCAAGATGACCGCGACCTTCGTGCGCACCCCGGGCCTCTCGGACGTGCCCTATCCGGTCGTCATGGAACCGAACCTCGTCGTCGAATTCTACGCGAAGAACTGATCTTTCAGATCAAACGATCTTGCGAAAGGGCCGGGGTTTCCCGGCCCTTTTTCGTTACACCCCCGGCAAGATCGCGCTGGCTTTGCGCCCCGCCGCCCGCTAGAAAGCCCGCGACACTTGGGGAAAAGACCATGAACGATCACATTCGCCCGCAACCCGGCATCATGGAGATCGCTCTCTATGAGGGCGGGGCCTCGCATGTGGCGGGGGTCACCGATGCGGTGAAGCTGAGCTCGAACGAGAACCCGTTCGGGCCCTCGGACAAAGCCAAGGAAGCGTTCACGCGCGCGGCCCACAAGCTGCACCGCTACCCCTCGACCGACCACGCCAGCCTGCGCCAGGCGATCGGCGATGTCTACAAGCTCGACCCCGCCCAGATCATCTGCGGCGTCGGCTCGGACGAGATCATCCGCATGCTGGTCAACGCCTATGCCGGCCCGAAGGATGAGGTCGTGTTCACCGAACACGGCTTCCTGATGTATAAGATCGCCGCGCTCGGCGCGGGGGCGACCCCGGTCGCGGTGCCCGAGCGCGAGCGCACCACCGATGTCGACGCGATCCTGAAGGCCTGCGGCAAGAAGACCAAGCTCGTCTTCATCGCCAACCCGAACAACCCGACCGGCACGATGATCGGCCTGGCCGAGCTCGAACGGCTGGCGAACGGCCTGCCCAAACAGGCGATCCTGGTGATCGACGGGGCCTATGCCGAATATGTCGAGGGCTATGACGGCGGCGCCGAGCTCGCCACGCGGCTGCCCAACGTGTTCATGACGCGCACTTTTTCCAAGATCTACGGGCTTGGCGGGCTGCGCATCGGCTGGGGCTATGGCCCCAAACACATCATCGACGTGCTCGCCCGGATCCGCGACCCGTTCAACCTCTCGACCGCGCAGCTCGAGACCGCCGAGGCCGCGGTGCGCGATCAGGATTGGATCAACCGCTGCCGCGACGACAACGCCCGGCTGCGCGGCTGGCTTGCCGAGGCGCTCGCCGAAAAGGGCGTGCCCTCCGATACCTCGACGGCGAATTTCATCCTCGCGCGCTTCGGCTCCGAGGAAGAGGCGATCGCCTGCGATGAATTCCTCAAGCGAGACGGGCTGATCGTGCGCCGCGTGGCGAGCTACGGGCTGCCGCATTGCCTGCGGATCACGGTGGGCGACGAACCTTCCTGCCGCCGCGTCGCGCATATGATCGGGCTCTTCAAGGCGGGTGCAACCGCATGACGGGCTACAACCGGGTCGCGCTGATCGGGCTCGGGCTGATCGCCTCCTCGATGGCGCATGCGCTGCGCAAGGCGGGGCTCGCGGGCGAGATCTGGGGCCATGCGCGCTCGGAGGAGACCCGCGCCGCGGCGCTCGAGATCGGGATCTGCGATCAGGTCTTCGAGACGGCGGCCGAGGCGGTGCGCGGCGCCGATCTCGTCGTGCTTTGCGTGCCGGTCGGCGCGATGGGCGCGATCGCGGCGGAAATCGCCCCCCATCTCGCGGTCGGCTGCACGGTGACCGATGTCGGCTCGGTGAAGGCCGCGGTGGTCGAGGCGGTGGGCCCGCATCTGCCTGCGCATGTCCATTTCATCCCCGGCCACCCGCTCGCCGGGACCGAACATTCCGGCCCCCGCTCGGGGTTCGCGGCGCTCTTCAGCAACCGCTGGTGGCTGCTCACGCCGCTCGAGGGGACCGACGCGGGCGCGCTCGCGCGGCTAAAAGCCTGCCTCACCGGCATCGGCGCGAATGTCGACGAGATGGAGGTCGCGCGCCATGACCTCGTGCTCGCCGTGGTGTCGCACACGCCCCACCTCATCGCCTATACGATGGTCGGCGTGGCGGACCACCTGCGCCGCGTAACACACGAGGAAGTCATCAAATATTCGGCCTCGGGCTTTCGCGATTTCACCCGGATCGCGGCCTCCGACCCGACCATGTGGCGCGATGTCTTCCTGACCAACAAGGATGCGACGCTCGATATTCTCGGCCGCTTCACCGAGGAGCTGTTCATGCTCCAACGCGCGATCCGGATGGGCGACGGGCAGATGCTGCACGACTATTTCACCCGCACCCGCGCGATCCGGCGCGGCATCATCGAGGCCGGCCAGGATACCGCGGCGCCCGATTTCGGCCGCGGCGCGCCCGGGGGTGAGAGCCGCTGATGCGCGCCCGGGCGGTGCTGGCCGCGCTCCTCGTGATGGCCGGGGTGGCGCAGGCCGAGCCGCCCACCACGAGCCCGCGCCCGCTGCCCAACCCGCACCGCCCGGCCGAGGCCGCGCCCGATCTGGCCGCCGTGCCGCATCCGGTTCCCTCGCCGCTCGCGGGCGCCTCGCTCGCCGCAAGCGCGATCAGCGCGGCCCGGCCCGCCCCGCTCGCGCCCGCCCCGCAAGTGGCGGCCGAGCCGAACGGCACGCTGACGATCCTCGCCGCGAGCCCGCGCCCGATGCCCCGCCCCGAAAGCGGCGCGCCCGCCGCGACGGCGCCCGCGCCACAGGTCACCATGTCGGGCGCCTCGGTGCCGCTCAAGCTCGGAAAACCCGGCGCGAAGGGGATGGTCTGCGGCACGCCCGGCCTCATAGGCGTCGCGGTTCCGGCGATCCCGGGCGAGCTGGAGGGCTGCGGGCTCGAGAATGGCGTGCGCCTCACCTCGGTCGCCGGCGTGCCGCTCTCGATCCCGGCGACGGTCGATTGCAACACCGCCAAGGCCCTGAAAACATGGGTCGATCGCGGGATCATCCCGGCGGTGGGGCGCGCCGGCGGGGGCCTCGCGCGGCTCGAGATCGCGGGCTCCTATGCCTGCCGGGGGCGCAACCGTCAGGCGGGCGCCAAGATCTCCGAACATGGCCGCGGCAAGGCGATCGACCTGCGCGGGCTGACGCTGGCGAATGGCAAGGTGATCACCGTCGAGGCCGATTGGCGGCGCGAGGGCAAGATCTTGCAGGCGGTGCATCGCTCGGCCTGCGGCACCTTCGGCACCGTGCTCGGCCCGAAATCGGATGCGTTCCACCGCGATCACATCCACGTCGACACCGCGCGCTACAACTACGGCGCCTATTGCAAGTGATCAGCGCAGCCGCGGCGCGGGCCCGAGCGGCACGGGCCCGAGGTTCATCTGCCCCTTCGAGAGCCCGAGCGGCAGGCTGAGCACGCCGCCGTTTTGCGCCGCAAGCCCCGCCGCGACCGAGCGCAGGAGCCCCGCGCGCTCCGGCGGGATCAGCCCCTCGGCCTCAAGGAGCGCGAGCCAGCCCTCCCAGCTTGCGGTTTTCACGAGGAGCGTGCCGCTGGGCGCGCCCGTGGCGTCGATCTCGAGCCGCCCGGAGGCCTCGGCGGTGAGCGGCCCCCAGGCCAGGCTGGCCGCCCCGATATCGAGCGCGGTGAGGGCCGGGGCGGCGCCGGCGCGCAGGGCGATCGGCGCGCTCAGCGTCAGATCGGCCTCGAGCGCGAGGGTTTCGATCCGGGCGGGCAGGGCGGGCAGGCCGGCGCCCTGCGGCAGGGCCTCGGGCGGCGGCGCGAGATCGCGGGCCACGCCGCTCAGATGGTAGCGCGCCGGGGTGTCGGTGGCGCGCAGATCGACCTCGAGCGCACCGACCCCGAGCCCCGCGCCCGCCGGGCCGCCGAGCCGCGCCTCGCGCAGCGCAAGGCGCGCCTGCGCCAGCGGCAGCGCGAGGCCCGGGCGCGCGCGAACCGCCCCGGAAAGCCCCTGATGATCGACCGTAACCAGTTGACCTTGATAGAGAATGTCGACCTTGCCACGGGCGTCGAGATGCCAGGATAGCGGGTTCCAGAGCGGCGCCCAGAGATCGGCCGCCGCCGCCCGCACCGCCAGCTCCGCCCCCGGATCAGCGAGCGCCGGCGCCGTCATTGCCACGGCAAAACGGTCCGGCCGCTGGCTCGGGCTGAGCGCCTCGACCCGGAACCGCCCGCTCTCCTGCGCCGCGCCGAGCGCGCTTTCGAGCGCCGCCGTCCCCGCCGCCCAATAGCCGCCCGCGAGCCCCGCCACCGCGATCACCCCGAAAAATCCGCGCATTGCCTACCCCCTTACGCCGCGCTTCTCCCTTGATGGCGCGGCTGCCGAGAGGCTATCCCTGAGGCGCGGGGAGGGCCAGCACGATGAGCGATGCGCTTTGGATCTTCGGCTATGGATCGCTGATCTGGGATCCGGGGTTTGCGCCCGCCGAGGTGCGGCGCGCGGTCGCGATCGGCTGGCAGCGCAGCTTTTGCATGCGCTCGATCCATTTTCGCGGCACCGCGGAGGCGCCGGGGCTCGTGCTGGCGCTCGATGCAGCGCCCGGCGCGCGCTGCGCGGGGCTCGCGTTCCGAGTGGCGCCGGCGGAGGCCGAGCGGGTGCTCGCCGAAACCCGCGCGCGCGAGCTGATCTCCTATGCCTATCTCGAACGGCGGCTCGAGCTGAGCTGCGAGAGCGGCGAGACGATTTCCGCGATCAGCTATGTGATCGACCGCGCGGGGCCGCAATATTGCCAGCTTGACGCCGAGGAACAGGCCCGGATCATCGCCAGCGCGGCGGGCACGCGCGGCCCGAACCGGGATTATTTGTTCAATACTGCCAATCATTTGCGCGAACTTGGCCTGCCGGATGCGGCGCTCGAGGCGCTCGCGGCGCGGGTCGCGGCGCTCGCGCGTTAACCCTTGGCAGCCCGGCCGCACCCGCCTATCCTCGCGCCAAAGACGACAGCAGATGAGGCAGCCCATGCGTGGGGAAATCCGGCTCGACGCGCAATTCTCCCAACCCGTGCGGCAGATCACCTCGATGTTGATCGTGCTCGGCCTCGTGATCGCGGGGGGCTGGTTCGCCTATGCGCGAATCTTCCCGATTTTCTTTGCAAATCCGTGGCTTAACGGGCTGATCGCGACGGTCTTCGTGCTCGGCGTGCTGACCTGTCTGTGGCAGGTTGTGCAGCTCGTGAAGGCGGTGAGCTGGATCGAGAGCTTCGCCGCCGACCGCCCCGGGCGCCCGCTCGTGACCGCGCCGACCATGCTCGCGCCGCTCGCCGCGCTTCTCGGCGCGCGCGGTGGGCGGCGCACGATCGCCACCTCGGCGGCGCGCTCGATCCTCGAATCGGTCGCGACGCGCATCGACGAGGCCCGCGATATCACGCGCTACCTCTCCAACCTTTTGATTTTCCTTGGCCTTCTGGGGACGTTCTACGGCCTTGCGACGACTGTCCCGGCGGTGGTCGAGACGATCCGCGCGCTCGCCCCGCAGGAGGCGGAAAGCGGGCTTGCGGTCTTCGACAAGCTGATGACCGGGCTCGAGGCGCAGCTCGGCGGCATGGGCACGGCGTTTTCCTCCTCGCTTCTGGGCCTCGCGGGCTCGCTCGTCGTCGGCCTGCTCGAACTTTTCGTCACCCATGGCCAGAACCGCTTCTACCGCGAGCTCGAGGAGTGGATTTCCTCGATCACCCGGCTCAGCTTCTCGGGCGCGGAGGGCGAGGGCGAGGCCTCGGTGGTGGCCGAAATTCTCGACCACATGGCCGAGCAGATGAACGGCATGCAGGAGCTTTTCGCGGAATCCGAGGGCTCGCGCGCCGAGCTTGACCGGCATTTCGGGATGCTCTCGAATGCGGTGGCGCAGCTGGCCGACCGGCTTGGCCAGGAGATCGACGCGCGCGAGGCGCAAAGCGCGGCGCTTGGCGCGATGGCGGCGGGGCAGGAGCGGCTGGTGGCCGCGCTCGAGCGGCTCGCGCATCAGGCCGAGACCGATGAGAGCGCCGAAATCAACGCCGAGGCGCGGATGCGGCTGCGCTCGATGGACGGGCAGCTCGCGCGGATGCTCGAGGAGATGACCGCCGGGCGGCAGGAGAGCATGGCCGAGCTGCGCAACGATTTTGCGGCGCTGACGCGGGCAATCTTGCGCGGCGCGCGGGGCGAGGGCTGAGCCATGGCGCTTTCGCGCGGCACCGGCGGACAGCGGTTTTCGGCGACGATCTGGCCGGGGTTCGTCGATGCGATGACGGCGCTCCTGATGGTGCTGATGTTCGTGCTGACGATCTTCATGGTCGTGCAATCGGTGCTGCGCGACACGATCTCGACGCAGGACAATGAGCTCTCGGCGCTCAATGAACAGGTGGCGGGTCTCGCCAAGGCCTTGTCCTTGCAAGAGAAAAAATCGGCCGATCTCGGCGCGGCGCTCGATGCGGCGGGGCAGAAGATCACCGCGTTCGAGGCGCAGGTGGCGGCGTTGATCTCGGCGCGCGATGCGGCCCAGGCGGAGGCTGCGGCGCGGGCGGCCGATCTCAAGCTCGACCGGGCGACGATCGAGGAGCTGCGCGGCAAGCTCAAGGCCTCGGGCGATGAGGTGGCGGCGATGACGCTCGCGCTCGAGGCGGCGCGGGCGAAGGCCGAGGAGACGCTGACGCTCTTGGCCGCCGCCAATGCCGCGAAGGCCGATTTGCAGGGGCGGCTCGATGCCGAGCTGAGCGAGGCCGAAAAGCGCGCGGCGCTGAAGGCGGCGGCGGAGGCGGCGCTGGCCTCGGAGAAGGAAATTTCGGCGGAGGCGGCGAAGAAGGTCGCGCTCTTGAACGAGCAGATCGGCGCGCTCCGCGCCCAGCTTGGCGAGCTGCAAGGCGTGCTCGATGCCGCGAAATCGCGCGATGAGGCGGCGCAGGTGCAGCTCGAAACGCTCGGCTCGCAGCTCAACGCGGCGCTCGCGCAGGTCGCGGCGGAGCAAAAGCGCCGCGCCGCGCTCGAGGAGGCCGCGCGGCTCAAGGCCGAGGCCGAGGCCAAGGATCTTGCGCGCTACCGCTCGGAGTTCTTCGGGCGGATGTCGGAGCTTCTGGCGGGCCGCGAGGGGGTGCGCGTGGTCGGCGACCGCTTCGTCTTCTCCTCCGAGGTGCTCTTCAAGCCGGGCTCGGCCGAGCTCTCGGCGGAGGGCAAGGCCCAGATCGCGCGGGTCGCCGAGACCTTTGGCGAGCTCTCCGGCCAGATCCCGCCCGAGATCGACTGGATCTTGCGGGTCGACGGGCATACCGACAACCAGCCGCTCTCGGGGCTTGGCGAGTTCAAGGATAACTGGGAGCTGAGCCAGGCGCGGGCGCTGGCGGTCGTGCGCTATATGATCGACGGGCTCGGTTTCCCGCCGAACCGCCTCGCGGCGACGGGCTTTGGCGAGTTCCGCCCGGTGGCGGAGGGCGACAGCGCCGAAGCGCGGGCGGCGAACCGGCGCATCGAGCTCAAGCTGACCGAGCGTTAAGGGCCGAGGGTGATTTGCGCGCGGCGCAGGCCGAGGGGCTTGCCCGCGCGGGTGAGCCGCACTTCGGCGCTGTAAAGGCCGGGGGCAAAGCCCTCGCCGGGCGCGCGTTTTCCGGCGTAGCGGAAGGCGAGTTGCTGCGATTTTTCCAGCGTGACGTCTTGCGCGAAGCGAAAACCCGCGGGGCCGGAGATCTCGAGCTCGAGCCGGTCGCCCGCATCCGTGCCCCAGAAATAGGCCCAGAGCACCAGAGATTTCGCCGATTTCGGCAGGGTCGAGGGCGCGGGCAGGCCGTCCTTGACCGCGGCAAAGCTCGGCGGCGTTTCGGCGAGCCCGGCGTCGAGCAGGCCTGCGGGGGCATAGGGCAGGGCGGTTTGCCACAGCCCCGGGCCGGTGGCGGCGGAACAGGCCTCGCCGGGCACGGGGCGGAACGGGTCGACCGGGGCGCCATTGTGGCGCAGCGTCAGATGCAGATGTGGGAAGTCCGCAAGGCCGGAGGCGCCGATCTGCCCGAGTGGCGCGCCGGCGGCGACCGTCTCTCCGGGCCGGACCTGAACGCTGCCCGCGCGCAGATGGCAATATTGGGTCTGCCAGCCATCCGGGTGATCGATCACGACGCCATTGCCACATTCCTTGCCGGCAACATCCTGCCCGGCGAGCGCCGCCCCATCGGGCTCGCCGTCGCGCACAGCGCGGATGCGCCCGGGCGCCGCGGCGAGGACCGGCACGCCCGCCAACATCGCCGCCATCGTGGGCAGCGCGAAATCCGTGCCATCATGAGCGTCATAGCTTGCATTGCCGCAAGCATGGTCTATCACGCCCGGACCCGCGTCGCGATCTACGAAATGCTGGATATAGCAGCCATCGCCCAGGGTGCAGCCGACCGGTTGGGCGAGGGTAAGGGCAAAGGCCGGGGCGGCCCCGAAGAGGGCCGCCGCGAGGAGCGTGAGCCGCATCAGCCGGCTGGCAGAAGCCGCGGTTTCGAGCCGGTGAGGCGCGGTTTGCCCGGTTCCTCGACCTCGAGCACGATCGCCTCGTCCTTGACGCCGACGCGCACCACGCCGCCCTTGGTCAGCCGCCCGAAGAGCAGCTCCTCGGCGAGCGGTTTCTTGATGTGCTCCTGGATCACGCGGCCCAGCGGGCGCGCGCCCATCTTGTCGTCATAGCCCTTCTCGGCGAGCCAATGCGCGGCATCGGGCGTGAGCTCGATATGGACGTTGCGGTCGATCAGCTGCGCCTCGAGCTGTAGGACGAACTTGTCGACGACCTGCAAGATCACATCGCGCGAAAGCGGCGCGAAGGCCACCACGGCGTCGAGGCGGTTGCGGAACTCCGGCGTGAAGGTGCGCTCGATCGCGGCGGTATCCTCGCCCTCGCGCCGCTCGCGCCCGAAGCCCATCGCCGATTTCGCCTGTTCGGCCGCCCCCGCGTTCGAGGTCATGATCAGGATCACATTGCGGAAATCCACCGTCCGGCCGTTATGGTCGGTGAGTTTTCCGTGATCCATCACCTGCAACAGGATGTTGTAGACATCCGGGTGCGCCTTCTCGATCTCGTCAAGCAGCAGCACACAATGCGGGTGCTGGTCGACGCCATCGGTGAGCATGCCGCCCTGATCGAAGCCGACATAGCCCGGAGGCGCGCCGATCAGCCGGCTGACCGCGTGTTTCTCCATATATTCCGACATGTCGAAGCGCAGAAGTTCCACGCCAAGCGTATCGGCGAGCTGTTTGGCGACCTCGGTCTTGCCGACGCCGGTCGGGCCCGCGAAGAGATAGTTGCCGATCGGCTTCTCCGGCTCGCGCAGGCCCGCGCGGCTGAGCTTGATCGCCGAGGCGAGCACCTCGATCGCCTTGTCCTGGCCAAAGACCACCCGCTTGAGGGTTTTCTCCAGATCGCGCAGCACCTCGGCATCGTCTTTCGAGACGTTTTTCGGGGGGATGCGGGCGATTTTCGCGACCACACCCTCGATTTCCTTCGCGCCGATCGTTTTGCGCCGCTTGCTCTCGGAGAGCAGATGCTGCGCCGCGCCCGCCTCGTCGATCACGTCGATCGCCTTGTCGGGGAGCTTGCGGTCATGGATGTAGCGCGCCGAGAGCTCGACCGCCGCCTTGATCGCATCATTGGTGTAGCGGATGTCGTGATGGTCCTCGAAATAGGGTTTGAGGCCCATCAGGATCTTGATCGAATCGCCCACCGAGGGCTCGTTCACGTCGATCTTCTGGAACCGGCGCGAGAGCGCGCGGTCCTTCTCGAAATGCTGGCGGAATTCCTTGTAGGTGGTCGAGCCCATGCAGCGCAGCTTGCCGCCCGCGAGCGCGGGTTTGAGCAGGTTCGAGGCATCCATCGCGCCGCCCGAGGTGGCGCCCGCGCCGATCACGGTATGGATCTCGTCGATGAAGAGGATCGCGTCGGGGTGCTCCTCGAGCTCCTTGACGACCGCCTTCAGACGCTCCTCGAAATCGCCGCGATAGCGGGTGCCGGCCAGCAGCGCGCCCATGTCGAGCGAGAAGATCGTGGCCTTCGACAGGATCTCCGGCGTCTCGCCACGGGTGATCTTGAGTGCGAGCCCCTCGGCGATCGCGGTTTTGCCGACGCCGGGGTCGCCCACCAGCAGCGGGTTGTTCTTGCGCCGCCGGCACAGCACCTGGATCGCGCGCTCGACCTCCGATTCCCGGCCGATCAGCGGGTCGATATCGCCCTTGGCGGATTTGTCGTTGAGGTTCACGCAATATTTCGCGAGCGCCGATTCCTTGGCCTCGCCCGCCGGGCCGGTTTCGGCCTTGTGTTCTTCCTCGGCGCCGCTGACCGGGCGGCTTTCGCCAAATTCCGGGTCTTTGGCCACGCCATGGGCGATGAAATTGACCGCATCATAGCGGGTCATGTCCTGTTCTTGCAGGAAGAAGGCGGCGTTGCTCTCGCGTTCGGCGAAGATCGCGACGAGCACATTCGCGCCGGTGACCTCCGAGCGGCCCGAGCTTTGCACATGGATCGCGGCGCGCTGGATCACGCGCTGGAAGGCCGCCGTCGGCACCGCTTCGGAGCCCTCCACCTCGGTGATCAGCGTCGAGAGATCGTCGTCGATGAATTCGGTGAGGGTCTGGCGCAGCTCATCGAGATCCACCCCGCAGGCGCGCATCACGCGGTTCGCATCGGGTTCGTCGATGAGCGCGAGCAGCAGATGCTCGAGCGTCGCAAGCTCATGCTTGTGGGTGTTGGCCAGCGCCAGCGCACCATGGATTGCTTGTTCGAGCGTGGTCGAGAACGAAGGCATATGGTGCTCCTTTCCTTGTCGCGGGCCGTTTGCTCATGCTGGACCCGATAAGGTTAAAGTTCGGTGGAAATCGCCCGGCTTCAAGGGGGAATGCGCGAATTTCCATCACTTCTCACGCTCGGCCCGAAAGCTGATGTTTTCCTTAACCCAGCGTATGCTGTTTGGCGGCGTTTTGCGCTTGCGGCATGGCGGGGCAGGGGTGGAGGCGCGGGGCGTGCTGATTATCCGGGCGGTTGGAGGGGTTTTCCGTCGGCGTTTGCCGAATTAATGTGCATATAGGAGGGCGCGCGGCGCGCACAAGACCCGCCCGGCGGGGAATTCGGGTTGAAATGCGGGGCCGATGGGTCCAAGCGGGGGCCCGTGCGGCCTGAAAGGGCGGCGCCACGGGGCAAAACCGGAGGAAGCGATGGAAACGGGCAAGCTCACGCGGCTTGGCATGTTGCGCCGCTCGCGCGCGATGGTGTCTCGCAGGGTCTGGAAATCGCGGCTGGTGTTCTGGTCGGGGGCGCTCCTGATCGGGGCGATCTCGGCGGGATTCGCGCGCGCGGCCGATTACGCGCACCACCTCTTCACCCGGCTCGTCGCGCAAGACGGGCTGAGCCTCGCGCCGCTCGTGATCACGCCGCTCGGCTTTGTCGCGCTCGCCTATGCTTCGCGGCGGTGGTTCCCGGGCACCCAGGGTTCGGGCATTCCGCAGGCGATCGCCTCGCGCTCGCTGCGCGATCTTCCGGGGCGGGGGGGGCTGTTGTCGCTGCGCATCGCGGTGGGCAAGGTGCTCTTGACCGTCGCCGGGCTGTTTTGCGGCGCCTCGATCGGGCGCGAGGGCCCGACGGTGCAGGTCGGCGCCTCGATCATGATGCTTGCGGGGCGTTTTGGCGGTATGGCCGAGGGGCGCGGGCTGATCCTCGCGGGGGGCGCGGCGGGGGTGGCGGCGGCCTTCAACACGCCGCTTGCCGGCATCGTCTTCGCGATCGAGGAAATGAGCCGCGCCTACCGCGCGCGCACCAATGGCATCGTGCTGACCACGGTCATCATCGCGGGCGTCTCCTCGCTCGCAATCCTCGGAAATTACACCTATTTCGGCATCTCCCATGCGGTGCTCGACGGGCGCCGCGATTGGGCGCTCGTGCTCGTTTGCGGGCTCGCGGGCGGGCTCGCGGGGGCGCTTTTCTCGCGCACCATGGTCAGCCTCGTGCGCCGCATCCGCCGCTGGAAGGGCCCCTCGCCGACCCGCAAGGCGCTCACCGTGGCGCTGATCGCGGGCGTGATCACGGCGGGGATCGGGGTGGGCTTTGGCGGCCAGACCTGGGGCACCGGCTATGAACAGGCGCGCGCCGCGATCGAGGGCGAGGCCCCCTCGGCGGGCTATTTCGCGCTCAAGCTGATCACCACGCTCGCAGCCTCGGTCTCGGGCATCCCGGGCGGGCTCTTCGCGCCCTCGCTCTCGGTCGGCGCGGGCCTTGGCGCGACCGTCGCGGGTCTGCTCCAATCCCAGGTCGGCCTCGCCGCGATCCTCGGCATGGCGGGCTATTTCGCCGGCGTCACCCAGGCGCCGATGACCGCGATCGTGATCATCATCGAGATGACCGGCAACCATGGCATCGTGGTGCCGGTGATGCTCACCGCGATGCTCGGCTATGGCACCTCGCGGCTCTTCGCGCCCGAGCCGCTCTACGGCGCGCTCTCGCGGCTCTTCGTGGCCGATGCGCTGCGCCTCTACCGCGCGCAAGAGGCCGCGAGCCGCACCGCGCAGGCCGAAGCCCCCCCGCGCCCGCTCGACCCGCGCTGAGCCTCAGAACCGGTCCTTGCGCGCCCGCGCCTCGGTGAAGCACGCCAGATCCGAGGCGCCGGGCGCCAGCCCCAACGCCGCGCGCAGCTCCGCCGCGCCGTAGCGCAAAAACGGGTTCGTCGCGATCTCGAGCGAAAGCGGCGCCGGCACCGTCGGCTGCCCCGCCGCCCGCGCCGCCCTCACCACCGCCATCCGCGCCAGAAGATCGGCGTTCTCCGGCTCGAGCGCGAGCGCAAACCGCCCGTTCGCCTCGGTATATTCATGCCCCGAACAGACCAGCGTCTCCCCCGGCAAAGCCGCCAGCCGCCGCAGGCTCGCCAACATCTGCGCCGGCGCCCCCTCGAAGAGCCGCCCACAGCCCCAGCTCATCAGACTGTCGCCCGAGAACAGCAACCCCGCCTCCGGCAGATGAAAGGCGATATGGCCGATCGTATGCCCCGGCACCTCGATCACCTCCGCCGCCGCCCCCGCAATCTCGAGCCGGTCGCCGCCCCGCAGCGCAATATCGAGCGGCGGCAGCCGATGCGCATCCGCCGCCGCCCCCGCCACCTTCGCCCCCGTTGCCGCGACAATCTCGCCCACCCCGGCGATATGGTCGCCATGATGATGCGTCAGCGCGATCAGATCGAGCCCCCAGCCCCGCGCCGCCAACGCCTCGAGCACCGGCGCGGGCTCCGGCGCATCAATCAGCGCCACCGTCCCGCGCGCGCCATCACGCAACAAATAGGCATAGTTATCGGTCAGACAGGGCAGGATCAGCAGCTCAAGGGTCATGGTGTTTCGCGCCAGTTTCGGTATTCTGCCCCAGCTTCGCCCAAGCAGGAGCCAAGAGCAATGCACCTCGATGTGCTCGATCTGCGCAACTTCTACTACCGCACGCAACTGGGCCGCGCGGCGCAGAAAGCCGTGCGCGACCGGGTCTGCGCGCTCTGGCCGGCGGGCGGCGAAATGACCGGGCTCACCGTCGCGGGCTTCGGCTTCGCGGTGCCGCTCCTGCGCCCCTATCTCGAGCCCGCCCGCCGCGTGATCGGCCTGATGCCCGCCCAACAAGGCGTGATGCCCTGGCCCGCGGGCCTGCCCAATGTCTCGGTGCTCTGCGATGAAACCCGCTGGCCGATCGAGACCGGCATGATCGACCGCCTCGTCGTCATGCACGGGCTCGAAATGTCCGACCACCCCGATGCGCTGCTCGCCGAATGCTGGCGCGTGCTCGGCCCCGGCGGGCGGGCGCTCCTGATCGTGCCGAACCGCTCGGGCCTCTGGGCCCCGCGCGAAACCACCCCCTTCGGCTTCGGCCGCCCCTATACGCTCGGCCAGCTCGACGCCCAGGCCCGCGCCGCCGGCTTCGTCCCCGAACGCCACGCCGCCGCCCTCTATATCCCGCCCTCGCACCGCCGCTTCTGGCT